>NZ_JAWORT010000091.1:0-514 GCF_033337975.1 Vibrio sp. Vb2880 | reverse complement strand
CCACCAGCGACATACAAGCCTTTCAGAACACCTAAATAGACCGAATCGTGCGAACCCACATATTTGGGCGTAAATTTGATGCCTTTCTGTTCTAGTTCAGATTGCGTGATGATGGAAGCCGCAAACGCGCGCGGAGCCGGAAAAGCAATCGTCTCCTCTTGCAGATCATCAAGAGTAACTGACTGCCCTTTTCTCGCCACAATAATCCCTGTAATACGTTTGTTCTTCGCTCTTGCTAACGCCGTATAACCCGGAGTTTGATTCACCAACGTAAAGTGATAAGGATTCATGTACGCGATGTCATATTCTCCAGCCATTAAACGGGCTTCAAAAGTAGGAATATCACGCGCAGTAGCAAATTTGATTTCAACTCCGGCAAGCTCACCCCAACGTTGCAGTAAGGGTTGCCATTGTTGAACTAATTTGGTGGCCGATTGTTGTGGCACCACACCAAAAACAAGAGAGGGCTGAGCGAAGATGGAAGGCGATAATATGCATAACGTCATAAGCAACG
>NZ_JAWORT010000090.1:0-524 GCF_033337975.1 Vibrio sp. Vb2880 | reverse complement strand
CAAACAGGAAACGCAGCTGAAACGGGAAGCTCAACACCCACTGACGCATGGGTTGTTCAGGCAGTACTTCATCAACCAGCAAGGCGGCACTTTCGGCCATCCGCCGCGCCCCACAGCTCGGGCAGAAACCGCGACGCTTACAGCTGAAAGCGACCAGGTGCTCGGCGTGGCAAGACTCGCAGCGAACCCGTAGAAAGCCATGCTCCAGCCGCCCGCATTGGAGAAATTCTTCAAATTCCCGTTGCACATAGCCCGGCAATTCCTTTCCCTGCTCTGCCATAAGCGCAGCGAATGCCGGGTAATACTCGTCAACGATCTGATAGAGAAGGGTTTGCTCGGGTCGGTGGCTCTGGTAACGACCAGTATCCCGATCCCGGCTGGCCGTCCTGGCCGCCACATGAGGCATGTTCCGCGTCCTTGCAATACTGTGTTTACATACAGTCTATCGCTTAGCGGAAAGTTCTTTTACCCTCAGCCGAAATGCCTGCCGTTGCTAGACATTGCCAGCCAGTGCCCGTCACTCC
>NZ_JAWORT010000089.1:0-575 GCF_033337975.1 Vibrio sp. Vb2880 | reverse complement strand
AAGAGGAATTATTGTTGCTTTAAGAAATAACGACGAGTACGACGTCGTTGTTGAAAATGACAATTGCTTCTTTTCTGTTGATGAAGAAGGAAGGGCTGAAGAAATCTTAATGAGTATTACAAAAGGAAACTTACATATTGATTTTTTAGATGGTCGATTTGAGAACCAGTGGAGTTACAACTTCCGTTACCAAGATTCAGATCTTGAGTTAATCGGTTATGACGCAATGGCTAATCGAGGTCCTAGAGTGGAGGTAGTTACTAGTATTAATTACCTGACAAAAAAGATGCTCACTACAGAAAATGTTAGTGAGCTTGATGATGATGTCCCAATATTTAAAGAGAAGTGGTCAACCTTTGTTCTTGAACACAGATTTAAGTTAAGCCAAATCAGCGACTTTACTGAATTTGGTGATGGTGTACGAAATAGATAGATCCGCAGTGAGACGTAATTCTAACAAACTGTTTAAGAGTGATTCACAACGCGTGGCATTTTTACTATGCGTTGATTTTAGTGTTTAAGGTGGTTTGCGGCAGCTTTTGTATTGCGTTGCTCACACCTTAACAGGGCGTTAG
>NZ_JAWORT010000088.1:0-581 GCF_033337975.1 Vibrio sp. Vb2880 | reverse complement strand
ACGCCATAAGCAATGCTTTCAGCTCTAAATTCAATGAAGCCTCACCAATTTTTCTTGCTGAATTTCCCAATTGATTGCGGTAATTACAATCGGCTCCCGCCTCTAATAATAACCTAACACCTTCGATATTCTCATTGATTGCAGCAATCATTAATGGTGAGTTGTAAACATACTCCTGAGTAAGAAGTAAATTGGGATCACCTCCATTATCAAGAAGTAGCTTTAATATTTTGTTATTGGAGAAGTTAGCAGATGCAAAAACTGGGCTGTTCCCTTCATAATTCTGTATGTTGGGGAGCGCACCACTTGATAGTAAAGTTTTTACCAGTTCATGGTCACCAAGAAATGACGCCATGAGTAATAGTGACGCTCCACATGAATTGACTGTATTAACGTCCATTCCCTTCT
Source organism: Vibrio sp. Vb2880 (assembly GCF_033337975.1). Taxonomy (NCBI): domain Bacteria; kingdom Pseudomonadati; phylum Pseudomonadota; class Gammaproteobacteria; order Vibrionales; family Vibrionaceae; genus Vibrio; species Vibrio sp. Vb2880. The sequence continues at coordinate 173 of NZ_JAWORT010000088.1, read as the reverse complement.
TCAACAAACGTTGAGCATACGAGCTGCTTTTTCCCTCAATCATCTGATAAATTGCGATATTTATAGGACTACTAGGGTCGTTTCTGCTTTTGCAAGAACTTGAATCACTTGTCAAAAACACTATGGATAAAGCTGCTAGTAAAAATCGCTTCAAAATAATCCCTCCTAACGCC
>NZ_JAWORT010000087.1:0-614 GCF_033337975.1 Vibrio sp. Vb2880 | reverse complement strand
AGCCAAACGGTGAACTTTACGGTTGCGCCTGTGGCGGACATCGTGGCAGATAAAGCGACGGTTGTGGAAGATACGCCAACCATCATCAAGGTCTTAGAGAACGACACGTTCGAAGGCGACGACAAAGTGGTGTCGATCGATACCAATAACGGTCCAGCGAACGGCACGGTCTCAGTCAACCCGGACGGCAGCGTGACCTACACGCCGAACGACAACTACCATGGTACAGACAGCTTCACGTACATCGTTACCTCCGGTGGGGTCAGTGAGTCCACCACGGTGAACGTCGATGTCACACCAGTGAATGATGCGCCAGTGGCGACCAATGACAATGCCGTTACTGACGAAGATACACCAGTGACGATTGATGTTCTGCCAAACGATACTGACATCGATGGTGATGCATTACGTATTGACTCGGCATCTGTGCCGAGTGACCAAGGTAAAGTCGAAATTATTGATGGAAAACTGGTCTTCACACCGGCTGAGAACTTCAATGGTGACGCTGAAATCACTTACACCATCACCGATGGTTCGCTGACTGACCAAGCGACGGTTAACGTCACCGTGAATGCGGTGAACGACACGCCTGTGGTTGAAAGCAGCATTGCAGA
>NZ_JAWORT010000086.1:0-616 GCF_033337975.1 Vibrio sp. Vb2880 | reverse complement strand
TTTTCAGCCCTAAACCACCTACTTCAGTAGGTGGTTATCATCCGTTTCGGCTTTGCCTGTAAAACTACTCATGCTAAATGCGTCTTTGATTTTTCCAGAAGTCAAAGAGGACAAATAACATGAGTAGATACAATCAAGCTTCCCACGTATTTTGGCGTTGTCAATACCATATAGTGTGGACGCCAAAGTATCGATTTAGGATCTTGAAGAACAATATAGGTAAAGAAGTTTATCGATGTATTTATGTTTACTGTAATCAACTTGGATGTGAAGTCGTAGAGCTAAACGTACAAGTTGACCACGTCCATTTAGTTGTAAAGGTCCCACCAAAGCTTTCGATATCCAAGTTGATGGGGGTATTGAAAGGCAAAATAGCCTTAAAGCTATTTAGCAAGTTTCCTCACCTTAGGAAGAACAGGCTTTGGGGTAATCACTTTTGGCAAAGAGGCTATTTTGTCGATAGTGTTGGAATCAATGAAGAAATAATACGCCGATATGTAAGACATCAAGAGAAGCAAGAGCGAGTAGAGCAGCAGCAATTGGCGCTGGACTAAACAAAGGCCCCCTTTTAGGGGGCTCACACAAAGCCACCTTCTTTAGAAGGTGGTAATTTACT
>NZ_JAWORT010000085.1:0-649 GCF_033337975.1 Vibrio sp. Vb2880 | reverse complement strand
TAACGCCTTGTTAAGGTGTGAGGCACGCAATACCTAAGCTTCCGCATACCACCTTAACCACTAGAACTAACGCATAGTAAAAATGCCACGCGTGCCGAATCACTCTTGAACAATTTGTTATGTAGCCGACTTTCAGGTTAGTGCTTTCTGTCCAATTTGGATCTTGGGCTCAATACCAGCTTTGCGATACAAAGCTAGAGCTGATTCATTGAAAGAATATACTTCTAACCACAGCTCTTCTCCGCCGTTAGAAATAGCCCTTTCCTCAAATGCCTCTATTAGCGCCACTCCAACACCTTGACTCCTAAAGCATGAATCCACAACAATCTGTTCAACGTTTGCGATCTTTCGCTCTTTGAGAGTCCAAGACTTACGAACCCATAGCTCACCAAAAACAAAACCTACTAACTGCCCTTTGCTTTCGGCTACCAGAAAAATCGAGCTTTCACTTTCGATTATCTTGTTCAGGTCTATTTTTTGTTCAATTTCTTCCGGTGATAAAAAGTCATCAGGTAAATTTGCTTGATGATACTCATTAAGCTGAAACTGTAGTTTCTTGATAACACTGATATCTTCAATGCGAGCTTGCCGAATATTTAACATATATAAATCCTTTTAACTTACCGTCCTCTCGCGGCTACATAACGCC
>NZ_JAWORT010000084.1:0-664 GCF_033337975.1 Vibrio sp. Vb2880 | reverse complement strand
CATGACTGGGGTGAAGTCGTAACAAGGTAGCGCTAGGGGAACCTGGCGCTGGATCACCTCCTTAAACGATGATTATTGCGATGAGTGTTCACACAGATTGATACGGTTTATAAAGTAAAGAGACGATACTGGGTCTGTAGCTCAGGTGGTTAGAGCGTTCGCCTGATAAGCGAGAGGTCGGTGGTTCGAGTCCACTCAGACCCACCAATTTCTTTCCCAAGGAATTGGCGACAGTATCGACACCTTGATGGGGCTATAGCTCAGCTGGGAGAGCGCCTGCCTTGCACGCAGGAGGTCTGCGGTTCGATCCCGCATAGCTCCACCATCTTTAAGTGTTCTTGAAAAAGAATCTTTAAAAATGGTTTTCATCAGAAAATCTAGCTCTTTAACAATTTGGAAAGCTGACAAAACAATCTTTAAGATTGTTTGTAAAGTTCTCAATGTTTGTCTTTATGACAAACACCAAAAAACACATTCAAGTGTTCTTGGGAATATCACTTTTACAGTGATTATTCGAAATTGAGTCCGGCAAAATCGAATGTCTCTCGCTCATTCAAATAATGAGAGACAACTTTGGTGATTTGATTATCAACTCGAAACTCCTTCGGGTTGTATGGTTAAGTGACTAAGCGTACACGGTGGATGCCTTGGCAGTCAGAGGCGA
>NZ_JAWORT010000083.1:0-687 GCF_033337975.1 Vibrio sp. Vb2880 | reverse complement strand
CCACTTTGTGGTTCATGACTGGGGTGAAGTCGTAACAAGGTAGCGCTAGGGGAACCTGGCGCTGGATCACCTCCTTAAACGATGATTATTCACGATGAGTGTCCACACAGATTGATATGGTTTAGATTTCAGAGCAAAATTGGTTCTGCATAAAATGCTGAAGCAATTTATGTGGGGCTATAGCTCAGCTGGGAGAGCGCTTCGCTGGCAGCGAAGAGGTCATCGGTTCGATCCCGATTAGCTCCACCACATACTCAGTGTCCCGTTCGTCTAGAGGCCTAGGACACCGCCCTTTCACGGCGGTAACAGGGGTTCGACTCCCCTACGGGATACCATCTTTAAACATTCTCTCTTGAGAGTTTTTAAAAATGGTTACTTCATTAGAAGTGATTAGCTCTTTAACAATTTGGAAAGCTGACAAAACAACAATTTATTGTTGTTTGTAAAGTTCTCAATGTTTATCGAAAGATAAACACCAAAAAACACATTCAAGTGTTCTTGGCTTTTTGTTTTCATTTTTTCTAAAAATGAAGGTAAAGAGATGAGTCCGGCAAAATCGATATGTCTCTCGCTCATTCAAATAATGAGAGACAACTTTGGTGACTTGTTCATCAACTCGAAACTCCTTCGGGTTGTATGGTTAAGTGACTAAGCGTACACGGTGGATGCCTTGGCAGTCAGAGGCGA
>NZ_JAWORT010000082.1:0-704 GCF_033337975.1 Vibrio sp. Vb2880 | reverse complement strand
GGCGTGAAGTCTTCCGCCAAAGTTTGGTCTGCAATGCTGCTTTCAACCACAGGCGTGTCGTTCACCGCATTCACAGTGACGTTGACCGTCGCTTGGTCAGTCAGCGAACCATCGGTCACGGTGTAAGTGATTTCGGCCTCACCATGGAAGTTCTCAGCTGGTGTGAACACCAATTTGTCGTCAACAATCTCGACTGTGCCTTGCGCTTCAGGTACAGACGCTGATTCAATCGACAGCTTATCGCCATCGATGTCAGTGTCGTTTGGCAGAACATCAATCGTGACAGCGGTATCTTCTTGTGTTGTGGCCGTGTCATCGTTTGCCACTGGCGCGTCATTCACTGGCGTCACATCGACGTTCACCGTGGTGAACTCCGATACCCCACCGGAGGTAACGATGTAGGTGAAGCTGTCTGTACCGTGGTAGTTGTCGTTCGGCGTGTAAGTCACGCTGCCGTCCTGGTTGACCGAGACCGTACCGTTAGCTGGACCGTTGTTGGTATCGAGCGACACCACTTTATCGTCACCTTCGAACGTGTCGTTACCTAAGACCTTAATGATGGTCGGCGTGTCTTCCACAACCGTCGCGTTGTCTGCCACGATATCCGCCACAGGGGCTACCGTGAAGTTCACCGTTTGGCTAACGCTTTCGCCGCTTGGATCGGTAGCCGTAAACGTCAGCGCTTCTGAGCCGTTCCAGTCTGC
>NZ_JAWORT010000081.1:0-724 GCF_033337975.1 Vibrio sp. Vb2880 | reverse complement strand
CCCGTTAGTACCTTGCAAGGGTTTCCCCAATCTACAAGCCTCTTTGCTACCTCACTGCGGTAGACTTAGGATGAACCACTCATTTGGATGGTGCTTTCGACAAATCCGCTAGTCCCCATCAGACCAGAGCAAATAACAACGTACTAGGTTGAAAGTCTCTGATTTGTGGAGGAAGTCCTTAGACTTCTACACCTCTATGCTGTCTCATAGCCCTAGTGACTCTTAATCCTACCACCGACTACTTGGGGAATATTACTCTTGAAGTGCTTGCTTGATATGATCTATCATGAAAGGACTTCTAAACGCGGTTCAAACGTTAGAGTATCCCGACGAAAACCAGCTTCCTACGGCTGGTTTTGTCACATATGGGGAAAGAGATTAATCCTAAAAGCGTTTGATCTCAATGATCCTTTTTACCGATCATTACCAATCCCTACAAAAAAGCTTCCCCATTGGGAGGCTTTTTTGTTTCTATCGTGCGAAAAAAATATATTTCAAAACTTCAAAGCACCATCAACAACACCCTACATGCTCAATCATCGATTTTGGTTGTTTTTCTGTTGGATAGCCGTTGGATTCAACGTTATTCGCATGGTGTTGCGCTGATTTTGGTTGGATAGTCGTTGGATTTTGGTTGGATAATCGTTGGACGGCACAAAACACAGCAAAAAACAGGAACGCTGTTCGAGGTGTACCTCGAAATATAGGCACACAGTTGGCGAGT
>NZ_JAWORT010000080.1:0-788 GCF_033337975.1 Vibrio sp. Vb2880 | reverse complement strand
GTGCCCGTAATATCAATCACGATGTTTTGTTGGGTGCCATCGGTTGCCGTCAGGGTGATGGTGTCTTGCACCTGATCACCCTCGTCCAGCTGTTGAACCTGGCTTTGGTCCAGCGTATACGTCCACTGCCCATCCACCAATGCTAGCTCACCATAGGTGCCCGTAACGGTAGTGTTTGCAAAAATCGGATCGTCGCCATTATCAACATCAGTAATAGCAATGGTGCCTGTTGCGGTCGCAACATCACCGAGATTGCCTTCGGTCACCTTACCGGTAAACGTGCCCGTCACGACGGGCGCATCTTCGGTGCCCGTAATATCAATCACGATGTTTTGTTGGGTGCCATCGGTTGCCGTCAGGGTGATGGTGTCTTGCACCTGATCACCCTCGTCCAGCTGTTGAACCTGGCTTTGGTCCAGCGTATACGTCCACTGCCCATCCACCAATGCTAGCTCACCATAGGTGCCCGTAACGGTAGTGTTGCTGAACACTGGCTCATCGCCATTGTCAACATCAGAGATGGTGATGGTGCCTGTTGCGGTCGCAACATCACCGAGATTGCCTTCGGTCACCGACCCCGTAAACGTGCCCGTCACGACGGGCGCATCTTCGGTGCCCGTAATATCAATCACGATGTTTTGTTGGGTGCCATCGGTTGCCGTCAGGGTGATGGTGTCTTGCACCTGATCACCCTCGTCCAGCTGTTGAACCTGGCTTTGGTCCAGCGTATACGTCCACTGCCCATCCACCAATGCTAGCTCACCATAGGTGCCCGTAACGGTAGTGTT
>NZ_JAWORT010000079.1:0-794 GCF_033337975.1 Vibrio sp. Vb2880 | reverse complement strand
TCTTGGTCTACTGAGGCTTTCACTAGGTCAGTTTGACCGTTAATGTAAGTCGCAAGCTCTTCGATATCGTCACCCGCTTTTGCGCTGATGTTGATTTCTTGCTCTTGGCCGTAGCTGTCCGTTAGGTTGATTTTTAGGTCGTTCTTACCTTCAGCAACGTTCCAGTCTTTACCTTTACCACTTTCAGCTTGGTAGCTCACACCGCCCATCATTTTGTTGTCTGAACGCATGTCTTTTAGCTCAAGCATCACTGCTTCGCCGTTATCCGCACCGATTTGGAACGATTTCGCACCGTGTGTGCCGTTTAGTAGCTTGTTACCACCGAAAGAAGTGGTTTCTGCGATACGGTTTAGTTCGTCGTTTAGCGCGGTCACTTCTTCTTGAATCGCAACGCGCTCTGCTTTCGAGTTTGAACCGTTTGCTGATTGCAGAGACAAGTCACGCATACGTTGAAGAATATTAGTGGTCTCATTCATTGCACCTTCAGCAGTTTGTGCAATCGAGATACCGTCGTTCGCGTTGCGAACCGCTACATCTAAACCACGGCTTTGTACGTTCAAACGGTTCGAGATTTGTAGACCCGCAGCGTCATCTTTTGCGCTGTTGATTTTAAAACCTGAAGACAAACGCTCCATAGAAGTTTGTTGAGCTGAGTTTGCGTTGTTTAGGTAACGCTGAGCGGTCATCGCTGATACGTTAGTGTTTACATTCACTGCCATGGTGATTTCTCCAATTGATTTTCCGGTGTAGCGGTTTCCGACGTCTCGGAAAACCAAGTAGTTCTCTCAAAGTTA
>NZ_JAWORT010000078.1:0-876 GCF_033337975.1 Vibrio sp. Vb2880 | reverse complement strand
AGATTGATGTGTTCCCAGGGGATAGGAGAAGTCGCTTGATATCTAGTATGACGTCTGTCGCACCTGCTTGATCGCGGCCGCGATAGCTAGATCGCGTTGCTCCTCTTCTCCATCCGCGTTCCAAGCTGCGGAAAGGCACCCATAAGCGTACGCCTGGTCGAGCAGGCGACGCGGATCGACGTCCAGCGCACGAGAGAATGCGTCCGCCATCTGTGCAATGCGTCTAGGATCGAGACAAAGGTCGTCTCTGTCAGCCGGATCGTAGAACATATTGGCGGCGCCAAAGCCCACTTCACCGACCAGACCGACGGGATCTATCACCAGCCAGCCGCGACTGGAGAACATGATGTTTTCATGATGCAGATCGCCATGTAGCCCACGCAGTTCCGAGGCATTGCTCATCATTTGATCGGCTATAATCGCCGCGTGGACGTAGTCAGTTTGACAACCTGCGTTTTGATCATCGCGCGCCCGCTGAAACAAAGCTGCAAAGCGATCCCGGATCGGGAGAAGGGCAGAAGGCAGGGGTTCCTCAGATGCGGCATACAGCTTCGCCATTAGTTCCGCTGCAATTTCGGTCGCCTGGTAGTCGCCGTGCTCGGCAACGATGTGAGAGAGCATTCGCTCCCCGGCATATTCGAGCAACATCAGATTGTTCTCACGACCGAGCAACCGGACTGCTCCCCTCCCATTGCGCCATACCAGATAGTCGGCCCCGCGCAGTTCATCAGCAATGTCTTCTATAGGTTTCAATCCCTTGACGATTGCAGGAGTCCCGTCTGGCAATGAAACTTTCCAAACGAGGCTGGAAAAGGTGTCCGCAATGAGAACAGGTTGCGAAACGTGCCAATGAGCAGGAAAAACAGGCGGCATGAA
>NZ_JAWORT010000077.1:0-889 GCF_033337975.1 Vibrio sp. Vb2880 | reverse complement strand
ATTAGTTATGAAAAATGTACGTATGCAATTCGATCTACCTGAAGATAGGTTGGATGAACTCGATTCTTTAATGAAGAAGTGCGGCATAAGTACTAAAAAAGAGTTGTTCAACTACGCGTTAACAATGCTTGAGTGGGCTGTGGACGAGTCCGAAAGTGGTCACGAAATCGCAGCTATCGATAGAGACAGTAAGCAATTTTATGCTCTACGAATGCCTATTCTTAAGCGAGTGAACCGTACATCTACTGCAAATTAACTTATCACTTGATGTGTTAAGGAGAAGGCCAGCTTAAACTGGCCTTCTTTTTTTATTCAAGAGGGTTTGATTGTGTCCGATAGCCTAGATGGATTTACTGAAGGCGATACCTCAAAAGAAAAACAAGCGGTAAAACAACCCAAGAAGTTCTTTAGTGACGTCGACGATTCAGCAGATAGACGGCATCTGAGATGGACAAAAAGTGGCGTTACTCTGGCTATGACAATTTTGGTTGCTGTAATGAACTGGATGGTCATAAGCATGCTATATCACGTAGTTGATGAAGAGCTTTCTCTGATACGAAGTGGCTTTATGCAAGCAGACGCAAGGACTGTAACTACTAGTGTTTATTTGGCTTTGATTGCTGGAACAGTTGCTGAGGTATCTGCTTTATTTTTGATAATTGTAAAGTCAGTTTTTAAGAACAATAACAATGATATATGAAGTTGATTCCAGTCGTTAGATGTAGTGTCACACATGGTTTTGTTCTGTCTGTCTTGAGATCACTCTAATCAAAATGTAATCTCTTGGGACTGAAACGAAAAAACCACCCGGCAAGGTGGTTTTTTCGAAGGTTCATTAACCGGCAAGTTTCTGAACCGTGGTAACTGGCTTTCGCAGAGCACAGAAACC
>NZ_JAWORT010000076.1:0-940 GCF_033337975.1 Vibrio sp. Vb2880 | reverse complement strand
ATAATGGTGCGGAAGGAGAGACTTGAACTCTCACACCTTGCGGCGCCAGAACCTAAATCTGGTGCGTCTACCAATTCCGCCACTTCCGCAACTTAATCTATAGATATCAAGATAATTGGTAAAATCTCAATATCGTTGTATATGGCAGGGCTACCTGGATTCGAACCAGGGAATGGCGGCATCAAAAGCCGCTGCCTTACCGCTTGGCGATAGCCCTACAGCGTAAATAGTCAAAGACTACTTAACCTCTCTTATCGAGAGAAAGAATGGTGCGGAAGGAGAGACTTGAACTCTCACACCTTACGGCGCCAGAACCTAAATCTGGTGCGTCTACCAATTCCGCCACTTCCGCGTATTCTGATAGTGTAGATTAATTTAAGATGGTGCGGAAGGAGAGACTTGAACTCTCACACCTTGCGGCGCCAGAACCTAAATCTGGTGCGTCTACCAATTCCGCCACTTCCGCATCTTAAATCTACGTGACTGATAGCTTATGCTAGCAATCCAATCAATGGTGGCTACGACGGGATTCGAACCTGTGACCCCATCATTATGAGTGATGTGCTCTAACCAGCTGAGCTACGTAGCCATTTTAAACTTTTGATCAAGAATGGTGCGGAAGGAGAGACTTGAACTCTCACACCTTGCGGCGCCAGAACCTAAATCTGGTGCGTCTACCAATTCCGCCACTTCCGCAACTTGATCTGTAGATATCAAGATAATTGGTAAAATCTTAATATCATTGTATGTGGCAGGGCTACCTGGATTCGAACCAGGGAATGGCGGCATCAAAAGCCGCTGCCTTACCGCTTGGCGATAGCCCTACATTGCTCTAATAAAAGAGACTTAAATAATGGTGCGGAAGGAGAGACTTGAACTCTCACACCTTGCGGCGCCAGAACCTAAATCTGGTGCGTCTACCAATTCCGCCACTTCCGCA
>NZ_JAWORT010000075.1:0-1093 GCF_033337975.1 Vibrio sp. Vb2880 | reverse complement strand
TTGACGCCGCGTCTATTGCTAAGCAATTCGGGGATATGAACATTAAGGCGGATCTTGTTGAGAGCAGAGGAAAAATCTTTGTCGCATTCAATGGGACAGATCAGAACGGGAAAGTACTCAAACATGCGTTAGTGAATGGCTCTCGTATCAACATGAACGGAAAAAAATACCCGCTTAATTCATTTAAAGCAATGCAAACTGGTTTTAGCCCGAAATCTAGGGTTGCAAACTTTAAAGGTGCAGGAGTTTTAACGTTTGTTGTATCGGCGAGTATTGCTACTAGTGACCTAGTGTTCAAAGATGATTACCACCTAGTGGATTGGTTTGGGAATGTTGGCTCTGACATGTTCAAATTTATGCTCCAAAGCGCAGTTGGTGAAGCCGCATTGTTTGCTGCTGCTGTCTTAGGTCAACCGATAATTATCGGTGCAATTGCTGTAACAGCGACATATCTTCTAATTGAATGGGCTTGGGGCGAATACAAAATTTCTCAAACGATAGTTGAAAGGTTAGAAAGTGCGATATAAAACTAAAATCCGTTTGGCTGGCTTATTTTTTGTTTCACTAATGCTGTTGTGTTGGTTTTATCCTTCTTATGGCGTTTATTTGGATTACCTTGAGCTATTGAATCGAGCCGATACTGTGCAAGTTTCCGTTATTACCTTGTGGGTTCCTGTTGGTGTTTTTGGGGCTTTAGTGTGTGTGCTTTTTATGACACCTAAAGCATTGCTATATGGGAAGAAGATTAATGAACTTTATTCTCAAAGAGCTATGCAGTTAGCTAACAAAATTAGTATTTATTTTGCATTGGCAGGCGTGGCATTTGCTGCTGGCTGGACATATCACTCTATCGACTTGTTAGAAAAATATGGGTACGTATACAGCCGAGATTTAACAAAAGTCACTCCAACAGGAGTGCACTTGATGTACGTTAAAGCTCGATGATTGAACTTAACGGCACTTAATCCGAACCCAGCCAATACTTTTCTGGTGCGATGTTGCTCATCGCACTAGCCCTTCACAACAACTTTGCAATACCTGTGATTATTCGTAGCTTTCTAAATTAGAGAAGGCACTGACAAGGTTTTGTCCA
>NZ_JAWORT010000074.1:0-1190 GCF_033337975.1 Vibrio sp. Vb2880 | reverse complement strand
TATGAATTAGTCGAAGATCTTAGCAACAACACCAGCACCTACTGTACGGCCACCTTCACGGATCGCGAAACGTAGACCTTCGTCCATTGCGATTGGTGCGATTAGCTCTACAGTCATCTGTACGTTGTCGCCTGGCATTACCATTTCTACGCCGTCTGGTAGCTGGATGTCACCAGTTACGTCAGTTGTACGGAAGTAGAATTGTGGACGGTAGCCTTTGAAGAATGGAGTGTGACGACCACCTTCATCTTTAGACAGTACGTATACTTCTGATTCGAACTTAGTGTGTGGAGTGATTGAACCAGGCTTAGCTAGTACTTGACCACGTTCAACTTCGTCACGCTTAGTACCACGTAGAAGTGCACCAACGTTCTCACCTGCACGGCCTTCGTCTAGAAGCTTACGGAACATCTCAACACCAGTACATGTAGTTGTAGTAGTGTCTTTGATACCTACGATAGCAACTTCGTCACCTACAGTTAGGATACCACGCTCGATACGGCCAGTTACTACTGTACCACGACCTTGGATTGAGAATACGTCTTCGATAGGCATTAGGAATGGCTGATCTACCGCACGCTCTGGCTCAGGGATGTAAGTATCTAAAGCTTCTGCTAGTTCAACGATTTTCGCTTCCCACTGCTCTTCGCCGTTTAGTGCGCCTAGTGCAGAACCTTGGATAACTGGTAGGTCATCACCTGGGAAATCGTATTCAGATAGAAGTTCACGAACTTCCATTTCTACTAGTTCTAGTAGCTCTTCATCGTCAACCATGTCACATTTGTTCATGAATACGATGATGTATGGGATACCAACCTGACGGCCTAGTAGGATGTGCTCACGAGTTTGTGGCATTGGGCCATCTGTCGCAGCAACAACTAGGATACCACCGTCCATCTGTGCAGCACCAGTGATCATGTTTTTAACATAGTCAGCGTGTCCTGGACAGTCAACGTGTGCGTAGTGGCGTGATGGAGTGTCGTACTCAACGTGAGAAGTTGCGATTGTGATACCGCGCTCACGCTCTTCTGGAGCGTTATCGATAGATGCGAAGTCTTTAGCTACACCGCCGTAAACTTTAGCAAGAGTAGTACAGATAGCTGCAGTTAGAGTTGTTTTACCGTGGTCAACGTGGCCGATAGTACCAACGTTAACGTGCGGTTTCGTACGTTCAAATTTTTCTTTAGACA
>NZ_JAWORT010000073.1:0-1291 GCF_033337975.1 Vibrio sp. Vb2880 | reverse complement strand
TGACCCGTCCTGATATGGGTTGACACTTTTTAACTAAAACGCTCGATGTACTTCATCGGGCGTTTTGTATTTTAAAGCCGTATGAGGCCTCATTTGATTATAGATATCTACGGACTCTGCTACCATCGTCCTTGCTTCTTTCAGATCTTTCGGTTTCTTCAGCAAGAGCTCCATTTTGAGTATCCCATTTACACGCTCAGCTAAAGCATTCTGATAACAGTCATACCCGTCAGTCATTGAGCAAGTCACTCTATGTTTCTTATGGATATCTTGATATTCCTTCGAACAGTATTGTGAGCCTCTATCTGAGTGGTGTATTAGCTTTTCTTCACTCTGCCGTTGCCTGAGAGCTGAGATAAATGCCCGCTTAACTGATTGAGTTTTCATGTTGTCATCCACATAAAAACCAACAATCTTCCTTGAATAAGCGTCTGTAACCAAGCTGAGATAACTCTCTCCATTTTGAGTTGGCAAGTAAGTAATATCAGCAACCCACAGTTGTTCTGGCTTCGTTGGTGTCAGCCCATCTTTCACTTTGTTTGGGTGACAGAAAAATCGATGACGGCTGTCAGTCGTTCGGTGATAGGCTCGTCTTGCTCTCACTAACAGCCGATGCTTTCTGAGAAGTTCAAAGAGCTTATCGCGACCTATTTGAATGCCCTTTGTTGCTGCTAAGAACTTCAGTTTACGCGTGCCAATGCGTGGCTGCTTCAGCCTGACTTCACGGACAAAGCCAATGACAGCATGCTCATGATGTTCACAACGAGATTGAGTTTGACATTGCTTATAATAAGCTTGGCGAGAGATTTGTACTAACTGACAAAACTTCGTAACGCTCAAACCTACTATGGTTTTCTCTTGGACAACGCTTCTTTGTGCTTTTTTGTCACTCTAACACCATAGTCACGTTCCATAACGTTCACGACAGCTTCAAAGAAGTCGGCTTTGAGTTGAGCATCTTCGAGCTGCTTCTCAAGCTCTTTAATACGTTGCTCTGGTGTAGGAGGTGAATTGAACTCGGCCATAGAGTCTCCTTTGGACATAAAGTTAGGTGTCCCTTTAGACCAATCTAGTCGACCATGCTTACGAAGCCAAACCAAAACCGTAGAGCAACCTTGGATGCCATACTTCTCTTGGGCTTGTTTGTAAGTGAGGCTTCCTTTTTCAACCTCATCAACTACAGTGAGTTTAAAAGCGAGGGAGTAATCGCGCTGAGTTCTTTTAGTTGTTGATTTCATAACACTCTCCAATTTTGGGGGTGGAAAGTGTCAACCTTATTTAGGACGGCACA
>NZ_JAWORT010000072.1:0-1327 GCF_033337975.1 Vibrio sp. Vb2880 | reverse complement strand
CAAACAGATCATTGATGACACTACTGAACTGCGCGTATCGCGGTGCAAAACTGTAACCGCATAGATCCAGTAAGGCGAAGTTAACATGATTGACACCGTGTGTATCTGTCGAGAGTACGTCAGGTTTGATTTCACTGCTGTTGGATTGTAACAGGTCATAAATATAGTGTGATTCGTGCTCGTTGGAACCGATGATCCGAGCATTGAGGGCGCTGTGGTTGGCCACCAGTGTCATGGCCGTGATCCCTTTGTTGGTGCCGAAATACTTAGAGGAGTACCGGGTTTTAAAGGTTTCCAGATGGGTTTCGAATTTCTGACCATCCGCACTGGCGTGCAGCTGGTCCTCCTGAATATGGTAGTGGCGGAAGATGGGTAGCGCTGCAACCGCATTATTGATCACGTCGCTGGCGTCATGCAGCGTTTCAGGCCGGATATAGTTGGCCTGCACCGTACTCAGGTGTTCATAGCTTCGATCGGAGATCTGCGCCATGCCATACACACCACGGTGAGTGGCGTTGGCAATCAGAATGGCCAGTAAATCATCCTGATGAGTGAACCCTTGTTTTTGTATCGGAAGTACATGAGTCAGACATTTCATGAACCCGGTTTCGCGCTCTACATACCGCAGTACATCCGCGATACCGACCGGTTGCATTCGCTTAAAAAAGGGATTGTTGACCAGAGATGTAGCGCTTTTGGTCGGCAGACGCCAGCGGGTACCGGTACGATTTTTCATGATCACATTTCGATTGTCTCCCTCATCAATATGGAGAGCAACGTCTTTGAGTGCACTTTCCAGCCGGTGTTGTTTCTCCTGTAACAATAACTCTGCGGGCTGTTTTAGTCTGTCCAGTGTTGATGAGGCCAGCAAGGTATCCTGCGATGTCTGGGGGATCAGGTCGTCTTCCAGTGCGCGGTATTTGGTAACATTTGGCAAATAAATGCGTCCATTCAGTCGTGAGGTTAACTGCCGGTAGAGCAGCCATTCGTAACGTTGCGGGTTAACGTTATCCTGTTTAACCAACCATGGGAGGTGCTTTTTCGGGATGAGCGACGTATCCATCGTCTTCAGTGGTCCACCGAATGCGATTTCCGTCTGCATCTGTTGAAGTTGGGCGACGACGGCTTCTGAGCCTTTACCGGCCTCACATTCAAGGCACAAGAACACCTGCCTTAACAGTTGCTCCAGGAGATTGCATTGTTCATCGTAATGTTGCCACTGGTACTCTTCCACGGTCCGTTTCTGTTTTTTCAGGTAAAGGCAGAGGGTCTGGATATCCCTGTCATTCATGACCTTCAATGCCTGTTGTCTGACTACTGAGAAGGG
>NZ_JAWORT010000071.1:0-1448 GCF_033337975.1 Vibrio sp. Vb2880 | reverse complement strand
GAAGTCGTCGCTATGAGCCTCATGTCCAGTCACGGAAGGATGAATCAGAAGCCATCAAAAACACGGATTTTAAGGCCCACCGCTGGGTTGTAGAGAGAACACACAGTTGGATGAATCGCTACCGTCGTGTCCTGACTCGTTGGGAGAAAAAGGTCGAAAATTACGAGGCAATGCTGCATCTTGCCTGTGCCATCATTGTCTGGAATAAAATCCTTTTGGGATAGGTTCTTATTCATTCTTTATCCCATTTAGTTTATATATCATGATTTGATACATATCTTGGCATCGACGTGTTATTTCAAGCTTACCTTTAAAAAATTATCATAAAATGCCTAGAAACAGATAAAAAGTGCGAACAAAAGCCGACAAAAAACATTTTATTGTTTATGGTTTTTAGCCTTTTGCGGAAGGATGATATAATAATTCGGCTCACACATTTATTTGAGGGTAAACAGTCGGTTCTATGACCGCCATTGAAGATAAGTTAACTCAAAACATAATAAAACAGGGCTTCACTAGATATGAAACCCTTTAATTTAACCTGAGCTTATTTTAATTTACTGTTACACAACTCTTGTAGCCGATTAATAAAGCGTGCAACATGGAAGCCATCACAAACTGCATGATGAACCTGTACTGAGAGCGGCAATAACAGTCTATCCCCTTCTTGCTGATATTTTGCCATTGTTATAATGGGTGCAAAATAATCGGTAAAATTAGCAACATTTAAATTAAAGCTATCAAAATTAACCCAAGGTAATGCTGAAATATTTAAATGATTTTCTGGTGTTACCCCTTGAGGAAATAACTTGGTATCACTTTTATAACGTTCCATTACCGATAAATAATTCACCATAAATTGATCAATATCGGATGAGTATGGGCAACTCAGTGCTGAAAATGTCTCTGTTTCTTGATGGAATACGGTGAATTGTGGGTCGACTGAATCCCATACGATCAATTCATCATCTTTTATCGCCATTCTCAACTCATCAAATTGATTCACGGCCTGAGCAATCAGATAGATCATTACCGGATAAAACTTATACGCTGAATCATCCAATGACTTTTTTAACGTCGTGATATCAATTTTGCTTGTTAAGCTAAAACCACATGGTAAACGATGCCGATAAAACTCAAAATGCTCACGGCGAACCCAATTTTTTACATCAAATTTTGTATAGTTCATAACATATCCCTTCTGAATTTTTATTTACTAAGAACCTATCCCAATAGGTTTTTAGTCCAGACAATGATACCACAGGCAAAATGCAGCATCGCCTCATAATTCTCGACTTTCTTCTCCCAACGAGTCAGGACACGACGGTAGCGATTCATCCAACTGTGTGTTCTCTCTACAACCCAACGGTGAGCCTTAAAATCCGTGTTTTTAATGGCTTCTGACTCATCCTTCCGTGACTGGATATGAGGTTCATAGCGACGACTTT
>NZ_JAWORT010000070.1:0-1450 GCF_033337975.1 Vibrio sp. Vb2880 | reverse complement strand
TGAGGGTCGGAGAACGTGAAGACTGGCTCTTTGCTGATTACAATAAGAAAAGAAAAGTAATTAAGTTCTTTTTTAAGCATGACACATGCGAATATATTAATATAGAACATACTAAGATTTCACGCTTACACAACCGATTCCACTATTACGTATTTTTCAAAACCGTGTCTGACTTAGAGTCTATGGTCAATCAGCTAGCTACAGAATATAAGCTTGACTGTACGGAAGTCGCCGACCACAAAAAGCTATTTGAAGCTAAGCCAGAGGCTAGACTGTTTGGCACGCCAGTTTGTTATAAAGAATATCAAACCGATGAGGTATTTGATTTAAGAGCTTCAAAAGCCCCGCTCCCAGAACGTGAATACCTTTACAACGGCAAGTGGCAAATGGAATCTGAGATTGAAAAATCTAAATCTGAACTAACAACAACCAAGGAGTAACCCTTGGCTTATTTACCTTTTTACATCACGCCAGAAGAATTTTCGTCCTACCAAGAAGAACAAGAGCAACAAATTCTAAAGGGGATGAATCTAACAATCTGGCACAAGCACGATATTGAAGAGCCTTCTCGATACTTATACCTATCGATTGCTATAGCCGCTGTCAGTCCATTATTTTTCCTTACCTATTTCCTACATGACAACAGCGACATGATCTTAACTTACATTTTATCGGGTCTGACGATAATCATGTCTGGTGTATCTTATCTGACATTTGGGTTGGACCATCGTTATGATTACACCTTGTCCGATCGCGGGTTAGTTATAAAAAAACGACGTAATTTACCGAATTGGGTAAACTCTGCAACTCAAGTCATGGGCTGGATTGGAGCAATAGTTTGTGTCGTGATGGTTGGAGTTGCTGGACCTATGGTTCTTGTCGGAGCCGGGGGGGTTATACTGGTTTCGTTTCGAATGCTAAAGCGACAACCAAATGAGGAGACTGAAGTACTTGTGGCTCTCCGTGAAAATTGGCTTTGTTGTGAATACTGCAAAAATAGAAAAGTAATCGAACTATATCATAAACACGATGACTGCTCGTACCAAGACACTGCTAAAACAACGGTAACAAGATACCACTCTATTGGAAGTTCCTATCTATTCGTCTCTTCACCAAAGCAATTAGAGGAAACCTTAAACATGCTTAATCAAGAGTTTGAACTGGATTGTAAAGAAGTCCCAAAAGCGAAAGACTTATTCGATTTCTCGAAACTTCCAGAAATATACAAAACAACGCCATTCCGCGGGACACATTACCCGTTAGAAGCAGTGGGAACGTTACGAACATCAAACGCTCCATTACCTGATTTAGAATATATATCTTCAATTTTAGCCAAGGAGTAACCCTTGGCATATTCACCATTTTACATCACCCCAGAAGAGTTGGCAGTTTATCAAGAGGCACAAGAGCAAGAAATACTCGCAGGCGATAACGTCAGAACATGGCATAA
>NZ_JAWORT010000069.1:0-1555 GCF_033337975.1 Vibrio sp. Vb2880 | reverse complement strand
TTAAATTGAAGAGTTTGATCATGGCTCAGATTGAACGCTGGCGGCAGGCCTAACACATGCAAGTCGAGCGGAAACGAGTTATCTGAACCTTCG
This sequence comes from Vibrio sp. Vb2880, assembly GCF_033337975.1. NCBI lineage: Bacteria > Pseudomonadati > Pseudomonadota > Gammaproteobacteria > Vibrionales > Vibrionaceae > Vibrio > Vibrio sp. Vb2880. The sequence continues at coordinate 1,462 of NZ_JAWORT010000069.1, read as the reverse complement.
GGGAACGATAACGGCGTCGAGCGGCGGACGGGTGAGTAATGCCTAGGAAATTGCCCTGATGTGGGGGATAACCATTGGAAACGATGGCTAATACCGCATGATGCCTACGGGCCAAAGAGGGGGACCTTCGGGCCTCTCGCGTCAGGATATGCCTAGGTGGGATTAGCTAGTTGGTGAGGTAAGGGCTCACCAAGGCGACGATCCCTAGCTGGTCTGAGAGGATGATCAGCCACACTGGAACTGAGACACGGTCCAGACTCCTACGGGAGGCAGCAGTGGGGAATATTGCACAATGGGCGCAAGCCTGATGCAGCCATGCCGCGTGTGTGAAGAAGGCCTTCGGGTTGTAAAGCACTTTCAGTCGTGAGGAAGGTAGTGTAGTTAATAGCTGCATTATTTGACGTTAGCGACAGAAGAAGCACCGGCTAACTCCGTGCCAGCAGCCGCGGTAATACGGAGGGTGCGAGCGTTAATCGGAATTACTGGGCGTAAAGCGCATGCAGGTGGTTTGTTAAGTCAGATGTGAAAGCCCGGGGCTCAACCTCGGAATAGCATTTGAAACTGGCAGACTAGAGTACTGTAGAGGGGGGTAGAATTTCAGGTGTAGCGGTGAAATGCGTAGAGATCTGAAGGAATACCGGTGGCGAAGGCGGCCCCCTGGACAGATACTGACACTCAGATGCGAAAGCGTGGGGAGCAAACAGGATTAGATACCCTGGTAGTCCACGCCGTAAACGATGTCTACTTGGAGGTTGTGGCCTTGAGCCGTGGCTTTCGGAGCTAACGCGTTAAGTAGACCGCCTGGGGAGTACGGTCGCAAGATTAAAACTCAAATGAATTGACGGGGGCCCGCACAAGCGGTGGAGCATGTGGTTTAATTCGATGCAACGCGAAGAACCTTACCTACTCTTGACATCCAGAGAACTTTCCAGAGATGGATTGGTGCCTTCGGGAACTCTGAGACAGGTGCTGCATGGCTGTCGTCAGCTCGTGTTGTGAAATGTTGGGTTAAGTCCCGCAACGAGCGCAACCCTTATCCTTGTTTGCCAGCGAGTAATGTCGGGAACTCCAGGGAGACTGCCGGTGATAAACCGGAGGAAGGTGGGGACGACGTCAAGTCATCATGGCCCTTACGAGTAGGGCTACACACGTGCTACAATGGCGCATACAGAGGGCAGCCAACTTGCGAAAGTGAGCGAATCCCAAAAAGTGCGTCGTAGTCCGGATTGGAGTCTGCAACTCGACTCCATGAAGTCGGAATCGCTAGTAATCGTGGATCAGAATGCCACGGTGAATACGTTCCCGGGCCTTGTACACACCGCCCGTCACACCATGGGAGTGGGCTGCAAAAGAAGTAGGTAGTTTAACCTTCGGGGGGACGCTTACCACTTTGTGGTTCATGACTGGGGTGAAGTCGTAACAAGGTAGCGCTAGGGGAACCTGGCGCTGGATCACCTCCTTA
>NZ_JAWORT010000068.1:0-1624 GCF_033337975.1 Vibrio sp. Vb2880 | reverse complement strand
TCTCACCAAAGCAAAAGCGCTTTGCTCAAATTGAAGCATTAGAATCGGATGCTGCTTTGCTAGATAAATCCAGCACGCCATTAGATGAATTAAGCAGTTACAGTGACGCACAGTCATTCAGTGCAAAAGAATTCACCTCCGATGTAGACAGCGCAGCCATCCACAAAGTGACCGAAGACGACATGCCATGGCTGAGTGACCAACAAGCCATAGTACGTAGTTACGACCAGAGTAATACGGTCATTGCTTATGTGGATGGAAAAAACAGCGGTTTTCAATTGTCAGTTGAAACCGGGCTGATCGATTTTAATACCCCTGTCATTCATTATGCGGTGATATCTGATAGTGAAAGTGATTGGGTACTGAGTGAAGCGCTTCAATATGACCAAGAAAACCCACATTTTGCGACGGCGCAGCTCGGTGGTTTTCCCCCAAAAGGAAAATTCACTTTACAGATAACCTCTCCAGGTTATACCCATCACTCGGAACTGGTTTTTCAAGACTTAACTCTTGAGCAAGTACAGAATTGGTCGACTCCGAGCCAAATGGTCGAAAGGGTAGAACCCGAACCAGAACGTAGCGAACAAGAGCTAAATGCAGAAGATAATCTCAGTCAATATATGTCGCTCTGGAAACAAGAATTAGGAATGTAAGTTATGAACAAAAAAGTCGTATTTGGCTTGACCGCATTAGCTATAACGGGCGTTGGGGTAGGCATTGCTTGTAGCTCAAAAGTTCAGCAATGGTTAGAAGAAAGAACGATTGCTCAGATAGAAAAAGAACGGTACAACCACGCTTTAGAACGCTTAATGCCAACAGTACACTTTAAAGATGGTGCGACATCAGAAGAGGCCACATGGCTATTGGATATTGCAGATCCACGCACCGCGCCTTTGGCTCAGTGGGACAATCCCGGAGACAAGCCGCAAATCATCACGCAGATTTATCGTGCTGAAAACCGCAAACAAGCTGGTTTATACACCATGAATTTAGACGGCAGCAACCTACAAACCTTGTTGACTCCAGAAGAAGTTGGCAGCCTAGCTGGGTTTACCAAAAACTTGCGCCCGCAGCGCTCACCAAATGGCCGCTTCTTGTTTTTTAACATGGGGTTATTCGCATCGTTAAAAGGTTGCGCCGTTGCAGATCTTAAAACCCGCCAAATTGAACGCTTTGGTGGCGGTTGTAACTTTGGTGGCTGGCTGCCTGACAGCAGTAAAGCTTACATGTCGCAACTCGGTAAGGCGTATGAATTTGATACCAACAGCATGGTTATGACTGAGCTGCCGCTGGCTTTACCTAACCCGGATTCTCCGGAACTGAGAAAGAAATGGCTGGATGGTAATGAGCATGCTTATGATGAACCTATAAGAGTGCAACTTTTGAATCAAGGAAAACAACTACTGGTAACAGCAAGAACTTCTCATAACAAAGTTGTATTAGGTCGGGCCGATGAGGAAACTAATCTCATCTATCAAGTTGGCGATTGGCAACATTACAAGGAGGAGCGTTATTACCCTAAGGAATGTTACCTAGCCGAAGAGCGGAGAAAGTACAATGCCGTTGCAGATTATATCTACTGGCGGGAGGACGGCGGTGCGTTTACTTGCAACACCAAGGATGG
>NZ_JAWORT010000067.1:0-2032 GCF_033337975.1 Vibrio sp. Vb2880 | reverse complement strand
AAAAATGAAGTGTGCTGTTTAGTGATGGACATGATTGCGATCTTTTAATTTTGAACGTAATCTATTGCTCAGACGTGAAAAAACCGCTCCTGCAAGAGCGGTTTTTCGGAATACTTACTGGTTTGACGGCCTGTGTAAGTTCTCTCATGATAGCCATATCAAGTTAGCACTTCAAGTATTCCTGCACTCTGTTTGGACTCAAGATGTTTTGGACAGGGCGACGCGCGTTAGCCACCGATCAAGGGATGTTCCATAGGTGGTAGGTAAAGGCACCAATCATAACTTTGCGAAAGCACGATAAAACCGCCCTGTTGTAGCTGCTAGACGGGGGTTGCGGAAAAGGAATAAGTGATAGGTGTTGTGAGACCGGAATGGGGGCGTTAAGCCTTACTCACAGCGCAGGGCAGCCCGAAAGGGTAAGAGAAAAAACTCCACGGAAAGCGACCATAAATAATACTCAGATTCACTCAAACGAGTCGAAAATGGGTAGGGGTCGGCGCAGCCGAAAGGCTGAACTCTTGCTGTCTACATGACAGCCTTTTCAGGCTTGTTCACACACTTTTTTGTACAAGCCAAAGTCACAATATTCGACCTTTAAAAGTGGATAGTTGGCTAATCTTTTTCTCCACTTCATCCACAATTTACAGCCCTTATCTCTATATGATTTCTCACACACCCTACGCAGTATCCAGCTTGTACTTAATCTCTATACCTCATCAGAGGTTGCGCCGGATACAGTATAATTTTGTATTGGTGACAATGATCGTTGAAACCTATGTCTCGTATAGGTTTGCTCGGATACACCTTAAACTTTTCAACTCAGACCAGATGCATTGCGTTTTTCTCTTTTTGCAATCAATTGCAAAAAAATTAATAGGTAAAAATAGGAGTTACGGTGCTATTTTTGATTCAAACTTATTGATGGTTCTTATAGGTAAGAATAAAGCTTAAAGTGTCATAAATTTTCAAGCTTTATTAGGTTCAGTATCGGTCTGTTTTTTATCAAAAACCTCCCTTACTGGCTTATTAGTGGCCTTGTGTGACTTTTCTGGACATTACTTTGGTTATTTAACATATAACCATCTATACGCACTACACATTGCAGATAAATCCATCTATCTGCAATGTGTAGTAGCTTGGTTTAGTGAGTATCTAAGTAATCTACATTGTAGACATCGTGGCCATCGAACTCGAATGTGATCCGCCAGTTAGCGGATACGTCTAAAGACCAAACTTTGGGTTTTTTCTCATTGAAAGAATGCAAGTTTTTACCTGGAAGGTTGAAGTCATCTTCACATGTGGCCGTATCTAAAGCGTTGAGAATAATGTTGATAGGCTTTACGTGACGTTGATCTACGCTTTGGGTCTTACCCTTTTCGGCAAATAGTTTTAATTTTTTGGATTTGTAACTTTTAATCATTTTGTTGCACCTCATTAGTTTGCAAGAATTGTTAAGGCGCATGAAGAATGTACAAAGAAATCTAGATTTCGGTCTAAACTTGTTATACGGTTATGTAAAGTAAAATTACATTGTAAAGATATTTTATATGCGTATAATTCCGGGCCTGCGAAAACTCTGAATTAGCATTAAGTATCCGTTTACAATTAACTTCATGCAACTAACCATTTTAACATGGTTTTTTTTAAGTCACAACGTTCCTCGTTGCGCAACATAAAACTTTTCAAATTTTATTCTAGGAAATCAATATGTTTACGTTATTAAACCCAATGCATCCGGGAGAGTTTCTTAAAGAAGCTTATATGGAGCCAATGGAAATGAAGGTAACGGAACTGGCAGAGAAACTAGGAGTGTCCAAATCTTCCGTAAGCCGCCTTGTTACCGGGAAAAGTGAGTTGAGCTATGAAATGGCCATTCGCTTATCAAAACTGTTTAAGCGCTCACCTGAGGGTTGGATGGCTTTGCAAACGGCTTATGGGCTTAAACAAGCCAAAGAAAAAATGAAGTGTGCTGTTTAGTGATGGACATGATTGCGATCTTTTAATTTTGAACGTAATCTATTGCTCAGACGTG
>NZ_JAWORT010000066.1:0-2036 GCF_033337975.1 Vibrio sp. Vb2880 | reverse complement strand
CGTGCTGGATTTATCTAGCAAAGCAGCATCCGATTCTAATGCTTCAATTTGAGCAAAGCGCTTTTGCTTTGGTGAGAAAATGATCTTGAGTCCATTTTCTCCCTGTTGGACTTCACCCGATATTTTGTAAGGTGCCCAAAAATGCGCCATGGCAAAACCGCTTGCGCTTCTTTGTATTACCTGAGGTGTGTCTTTTTTATTTTCTTCTTGCTCTAGAGTACGGTAATACTCGACGTCAACATCTTGGTAATAACCTTTCTCGTTTATGGCCATCTCTCGCCAAAGCTTCCCTTTCCAAAACACATAAAGAAAACCACCGCGGAGGTCAGAAGCTTTTGCTTTGTCTTTGCTGCCATCTAAGTAAGCCAAAGGTCTCACCGGCACCAACACGTTGTCCCACTCATCCATCTGAGTTTCTTTATCAACGGGTTGTAGGTTCTCTGCGAGTTTAAGCAAGATCGGCTGAGGCTGGTCTGAACAAGGGATTTTGATATAGAGCGTTTTGCCCTCGGCTTCGAGATCTTTAAACATCGCGAGGCTGCGATGTTTGTTCTCGGTATCAGCCTTGCCTACAGTCACCTTTTCTTTTTGAGCGTCGGTTTTTCCCAACATCAAACATGCGGCATTGCTAGACCACTGCCCAGCAAACTCGACAACGATTTTTTGATCTGGGCTTGGCTCAGAAGGTACATGCGTGTAACTGCGAACTAGAGCAACATCGTCAGTAACCTGCTTGTAACCCGCTTTAAAAACTTTGCTTTCATTTGAAGCAGATACAGAGTCAACGAGTGTTTTAAGTCTAGGAAAACTTTGCAACTGAGAGTCCGTTAATGGCGACCTACGAGCAAAGGAAGATAAGGAGACCCAACTGCCTTTCCCAAGTTCGGCTCTGATCGCTGCTAGCAATCCGCTGGTCGTTTTTTTAGAAGAAAGAGAAATCTTTTGCGCAAACTCTTTAGGGAGGTTTCTAAGGATATCATCTGAATTTCGCAAACGCGAAAGCTGCCCTATACACTCGTCTGGTGTAAGAACATAAGATAGCTCGCTGGAGGATAGCTTCGAGCTAGGTATAAATTTGCAAACTAAATGCATTTGAATTCTCCACAACCAACATCGTAAATATGGTTGCGGTGACATTTAAGCTGATAAGGCTTACAAGTACGATTTGGTCTGCGTATCCTACTTACTTAGCCATTTATTTTCAACGAGATAGAAAAATCTGCAGAAAAACCCAAAACGCCCCAAGCCGACAGATTAACAGCCAACAAAGTCACTTTAACTGGAAATTTGGACATATTACCTACCGCACTTATTCAAAAAGAAGGCTTTAAGAAAAACAGTTTTTTTTACTTTTGAGCAGAAGTTAACAAATTCATTATTACGCAGGGGAAATATCGACTATTTGGTACTGGTCCCTTGTCATCAAAAAGTTGCCCCAGGAGGTAAACACCACTGACTTTAAGGTTTAATTTCGCCATGAAGTTTACTCCTTATTTAGCTTTATTTGAGTGACAGTGTGCCGTCACAAAATGATCGCCTTGTCTTTCAATTTGGCATGTGCGCTCACAACGTCGGATTTCAAGTGATGTCCATTTTCCATAATCTATTTCTTTACATTTTTCTTGCTGTGCTTCCTGATAACGGGCGAAAGCTTGTTTGTATTGAGCGTGGTCTGGTAAGGCAGGGAATTCCTGACGTAAATCATAATCAGAAAAGTCAGGCTGCAAACTCGCTGGAACATAAAGGGAGAAGCCATTAACACTATCGCCGTCTTCAGGCAGTTTATACTGGTAAGCGAGTTCATCAATCGGTGAGCTCTCATCTGCCTGACGCGCTCTATACAATCTCGGGGTAGGCGCATCATCGCCACTTAATACGCCGAGTTGCAACGTGTAGCGACTGTCTTTGTTAGCTAAAGGTATGGCTTTGTCGGTTGCTCGAGTATTAAATGAACGATAACCATCCTTGGTGTTGCAAGTAAACGCACCGCCGTCCTCCCGCCAGTAGATATAATCTGCAACGGCATTGTACTTTCT
>NZ_JAWORT010000065.1:0-2200 GCF_033337975.1 Vibrio sp. Vb2880 | reverse complement strand
ACGAGGCTGGAAAAGGTGTCCGCAATGAGAACAGGTTGCGAAACGTGCCAATGAGCAGGAAAAACAGGCGGCATGAACATCAACCCCAAGTCAGAGGGTCCAATCGCAGATAGAAGGCAAGGCGTTCGCGGTCGGGGGCTTCGATCCCCAATACATTGAATAGGACAGCGAAGGCGCGCTCTGCTTCATCTGGCGCTGCCCAGTTCTCTTCGGCGTTAGCAATCATGAGTGCCAAATCGGCATAGCGATCTGCTGTTCCGAGCCGCCCAAGGTCGATCAGACCCGTGCATTGAAGAGTTTTAGGGTCCACCATGAAGTTCGGCATGCAGGGATCACCATGGCAAACAACCATATCGGTGCGCTCTTGGTCGAGCCGCACCGGTAGCTCTCGTTCGACACGAGCCAAAAGATCGAGCTGCGGCGTACTCTTGTCCTCGTCCGGTAAGAAGTCGGGATTGACGGCATTGCGGGACACCACATCAACGGCGCGTCCGAACATTCGCGACAGCCTGCGCTCAAACGGACATTGATCAACCGATAGGCTGTGAACAGCGCCAAGTTGCTGCCCCATTGACGGCCACGCTTTGAGCAAATCCGCTCCAGACAGATCAGCCGCCGGTACTCCCGGAATTGCCGTTATCACCAAGCATGCACCCTCCTGTTCCTCCTGCCAGTTGATCACCTCGGGGCAAGCCACACCTCGACCTTTGAGCCAAATGAGGCGGTCACGCTCTCCAGCGAGCTCACCGCGGCAGGAAGCAGGTGCGATTTTCGCGAAGGCATGCCCGTCACCACGTCGAAAAACAAAATCACCAGATTCTCCGCCTCTGACAGGCAACCAGTCAGAATGCGATTCACCAAAAAAAATATTAGTTCGATTCAATGGAGGTTCCTTCAGTTTTCTGATGAAGCGCGAATATAGAGAAATATCCCGAATGTGCAGTTAACGAATTCTTGCGGTTTCTTTCAGCGCCGCCAATACCGCCAGCCCGTCGCGCAAGGGGCGCGGCTCGTGTGTGCGGATGAAGTCAGCTCCACCTGCGGCGGCGGCAAGCTCTGCAGCGAGTGTCGCGGCCCCGACATCCCCCGGACCACGGCCTGTGAGCGCGCGCAGAAAGGATTTGCGCGAAACAGACAGAAGCACCGGCAAATCGAAGCGCAGCCGCAATTCATCGAACCGCGCCAGCACCGAGAGCGAGGTTTCGGGAGCAGCCCCCAGAAAAAACCCCATGCCGGGATCAAGGACAAGGCGGTTGCGTTTGATACCGGCACCCGTCAGCGCCGCGATGCGCGCGTCAAAGAACGCCGCAATGTGATCCATGATGTCGCCAGCGGGTGCCTCGCGCCGATCTGCCTGCCCGTCTTGCACCGAATGCATAACGACGAGTTTGGCAGATGATTTCGCCAATTGCGGATAGAACGCAGCGTCTGGAAAACCGCGAATATCATTGAGATAGGCTACACCACGCGACAAGGCATAGGCTTGCGTCGCGGGTTGATAACTGTCGAGCGAGACGGGAATGCCATCTGCCTTGAGCGCGTCCAGCACCGGCGCGATACGCGCGATTTCTGTGTCGGACGAAACAGGCGCGGCGTCGGGATTGCTGGATGCCGGACCGAGGTCGATCACATCTGCCCCCTCGGCCATCAGCTTACGCGCCTGCGCAATGGCTGCGTCTGGCGCCAGATACCGGCCTCCATCGGAGAAACTGTCCGAGGTTATGTTGACGATGCCGAAAATGATGAGCGATTTATTCATGGGGGCTTCTATAATAATAATAATCGAGCATGAGTCTCATACGGATGCTCGGGTCGAAAGGGAATCCCCAGGCGAGTAACCTGTTTGCGGTGATCCATTAGCTGCAGGAGCAGAATAGCATACATCTGGAAGCAAAGCCAGGAAAGCGGCCTATGGAGCTGTGCGGCAGCGCTCAGTAGGCAATTTTTCAAAATATTGTTAAGCCTTTTCTGAGCATGGTATTTTTCATGGTATTACCAATTAGCAGGAAAATAAGCCATTGAATATAAAAGATAAAAATGTCTTGTTTACAATAGAGTGGGATACAGACACGCTTGATATGTTTGGAGATGGGGTTCTAGGGATTTTCCCCTCTAAAAAGACTTAATCCTCTGTAGACCACACCAATAAATGGCTGCGGAGGTGGGTTACTACTTATAAGTGTGGCAAATTAGGTAAATA
>NZ_JAWORT010000064.1:0-2242 GCF_033337975.1 Vibrio sp. Vb2880 | reverse complement strand
ATGGGTGCAGATGAGCTCGGTACGTATTTCTTGAAGTTAGCGGATGAGGTAAAAATCATCGATAAGATGGTACCGGATAAGCTTAAAGAAGCGATGGGCGAGTTTGATGACCTTTTTGCTCGAATTTTAGGTAAGAGTGAGAAAACTTACCCAGCAAAAGTAAAACATAATACTGGCGAGTCTGCACAGTCAGGAAAGAGTTCTGCGAAGGCAAATGAGGATAAAGATAAGACGGAATATGTTTGTAGGATATGTAGGAAAAATAAAAAAAGTAAGAAACACCCATGTAAAGCTAGGTTAGGGTCTAAAAGGAAATCAAGATGACACCTCTGATGGAAGTCGAAAGAATTAAAATATACTCAGGAAAAAACGAAGGTAAACTGAAGGGGGCTTGTACAACAGGTAAAAAGCATAAATTCACAAGGAGTGATTGCTGGTCGTCTGCTAATAAGATAAGTTCGTCTAAAAAGTACCCTTTTTCACACCCTTGGTATATTAATGGTTCAGATAAAGTTTCGGTTACGGGTCACCATATACTTTCAGTCTCCGGAGTTAAAGCTGCAGCAAAAACAAAACATGGAATCATTTTGGAAACTGCAAAGTATGATACGAACCATTGTAAAAATATTGTAGCGTTACCGACACTGTCTCAGTTAGCGTGCGAATTGAGAGTTCCTATTCATTATGGGAACCACAAAGGGCAAGCTATTCCAGATATGAAAACAAATATGTCCTATCACATATTTACTACTAAGATGGTTGTGCACATGTTAAAATTGCTTCGTAAAAAAGGAGTGTGCCCAGGAGATTCCGAATCTGACAGTAGAGAAGTTTTGATTAATATTGATTACCTCTCGTGTATAAAGCTAAGATGGATTAGTAATTTTGAGGTCCTCCTTCATAAGTTTGGCAAAGACTATCAAGAAGGAGGGGCTGGGTGCAGAGGAATTATAGATAATCTGGAAAAAGACAAAAATGAAGCCAATTCTTGTATAGAAAGGTATCATGGGTTTAATCTATCCGATAGCGTAGATAATATGAAGTATAACGATAGGTTAAAAACGGTTTTTGAATTGGAAAATATGGGTAAAGGTTTAGAGTATGAAACGTAATATTTCTGATGATTATTTCGTCGTTAGTGAAAATTTCGAGCGTGTGAATTATATTGTAAATTACAATGACGAGCGGGATTTTGATATCTTTTCAAATGGTACTGTATCATCTTTTAAACCAGTCGACTTTTTGTGTTTTGACTTTTTATCAACCGAAAAAATAACCCCAGATTTTGACGTTCACGTTTCAAATGATATCTTATTATGTATGGACTTTTTAGATAAATTGAGATCGGTTTATTTATATAAATGCTCCATAATGCCAGCATCAGTAAATGGTATGGATTATATCTACATTCATTGTGGGAATATAATTGATATACTCGATGGAGATGACTTTAATTTTGAGAAGTTATCTTCAATACCAGAAGAGAAAAGAGGTTTGTTTAAACCATCTGAAGATTCAATGACATACTTATTTCATAAGAATTTTATTGATAACGTCTTGAATGGTGGTCAATTACAATCAAGTAAGGTTATATCTGCAAGTAAATGGACTATGGATTGGATGTTGTCATGAGTAGATTTATCAAACTGGAAAATTTAGAAAAATTTGACAACTGTTCTAATAGAATTGTCAAGGTTGAACCTGATCTATATATAAATAAATACTGTGGTATCAGGATTTTTGTCAGAGATGATTATTTTGATGATGTATTGAAATTAAAAGATTTAATTATCGAGCCATCGATGATATCGCCTTCTGTAGGCTGTACAAGTGACGCTTTAGAAGATTATAGTGAAATTATCGCTGAACCAGTTTCAGCGCTAACGGCAATCGATGAAAAAACTTCTCATGGTTATATATGCGTTACTAAAGGCAATCAATTCTATATCTCTGAGTCTTTATTTAAAACTTTATTCATGAAGGATGGTGTGGATATTTTGGTTGATTGATCATTTTCAATAGTGCCAGTAGAGCCTGATCTGCTTTTGGAAATGACCTTTTCTCCGAAGCTATTTATCATCAGTGATATTGTATCAGAAGTAGAGAAATTGGTTGTACACGGAGTAGAGTGGTTAGACGCTCGTGTGGATTGTTCTCCAAGCCAACCATCTGATGATGAAATTAAAGTTTACGAAGATTATCGTATGCCTTACATCCATCAAACTTATAAATTGACGGACAA
>NZ_JAWORT010000063.1:0-2288 GCF_033337975.1 Vibrio sp. Vb2880 | reverse complement strand
TTCCTCCTTAGCTCAGTTGGTAGAGCGACGGACTGTTAATCCGCAGGTCGCTGGTTCGAGCCCAGCAGGAGGAGCCACTTTTAAAGCCGCATCACTTGATGCGGCTTTTTTGTATCTGCTTTATACGTCATTTCTCGCTTTCCCATTTATCTACACTGCATTTCTAAACATCAGCGAACATTAAATCCTTTCTTCAAAAACACTTATTTCACGCTAAAAATTTAATCCTCATCGTAATTTCAATACGCATTAGTATCCGAGCATATTCATCTTCACTAAGATGCCCGAGTTATTACATTTCTTCTTTTAGCTATGCCTTGCATAGTGATAACACTTTATTTGTGAGCTAAATATGAAACTAAAAACTCAAGCCTATTTATTATCTGTGATCATATTGCTAGCACTCCTAGCTCTGACCGCTACAGGCTTATGGACTCTTCGCGTCGCAAGTAACCTTGATAACAAAGCTCGAGTTACTGAGCTATTTAAAAGTGCGTACAGCATACTTACCGAAGTAGAAAAGATGGCTATCGAAGGCAAAATGCCGGAAGACGAAGCGAAAGCATTAGCCACTCGCCTACTTCGTAACAATATCTACAAAGACAACGAATACGTTTATGTCGCAGATGAAAATATGATGTTCATCGCCGCACCACTAGACCCTCAACTGCACGGAACCAGCTTCCATGACTTTAAAGATGGCAGTGGTAATAGCGTAGGCCAACTCATTCTAGATGTATTGGGGCACAAAACAGGTCAGATCGTTGAATATACCTGGAGCCAAAAACAAGCAGATGGCAGCATTGAAGAAAAACACTCGATAGCAGAAAAAACACCACACTGGGGCTGGGTTGTCGGTACAGGTATTGGCTTTAATGAAGTTAACGCACGTTTTTGGTCGACAGCACAATGGCAGCTTGTGCTATGTCTGATTATCGCGGGAAGCATTCTAAGTTGCCTGATCATTTCGATTCGCAAAATGCTTCATCTACTTGGTGGAGAGCCTAACGATGTGCGCAAAGCAGTTCAAGCTGTCGCTCAAGGAGACATTCAGACCAGTTTTGATACTGTAGCACCGAGAGGAAGTATCTATCGTGCCGTTCAAGATATGAGTCAATCACTAGCTACCATGGTGACAAACCTAGAGAAGTCTATGCATGCACTGCGCGCAGAGTTGTTTGCCGTAGAGGCTCGATCAAATACGATTGCCGATCTTACCGTATCTCAGCAGCAATCAACGGCTATGATTGCCACTGCGATGACTGAAATGGCATCTTCAGCCAACCATGTTGCCAATTCAGCAAGCGACACCGCAAACAATACGGACGAGGCTGACAAACAAAGCCAACATACTCAGAAACTCATTCATAACACGGTTGAAAACATTCAAGGTTTAGCTTCTCAATTAAATACTGCGAGTAAAGCGGTCGCCGATCTAGATCAGGATGTAAATAATATTGTAAAAGTGCTCGATGTGATTGGTGATATTGCAGAGCAAACAAACCTATTGGCACTCAATGCAGCCATTGAAGCAGCACGTGCTGGAGAACAAGGCCGAGGCTTCGCAGTCGTTGCTGATGAGGTACGCAACCTAGCAGGACGCACACAAGACAGCACAAAAGAGATTCAGTATATGATCTCCAATCTGCAAGAAGGCTCTCGCAATGCCATTCACACAATGGAAATATGTGCAGAAACCAGTGAAAGCACTGTTACAGAGTCTAAGAATGCCTCTGAAGCTCTACAGCAAATTGTAACGGCGTTAGAATCTATCACCACAATGAGCCAGCAGATCGCTACTGCTGCTGCTGAGCAGACGCAGGTTAGCGATGATATTGCGCTACGCATAAACCTTATCGAGGAAAGCGGAGGCCAACTCAACTCTGTCGTAACCGAGAGTCAATCAAGTACTCAAAGTTTAGCTTCACTAGCGAATGAGCTAGAAGGTTGGGTAAACAAGTTCTCAGTAAAGCACTAGTTTAAAGTCAATTGTTCAATAAAAAGCACGTTTTCAGACGTGCTTTTTTGTTTTTATCGCCTTTATTTTGCAAGTGAATACACTATCAATATTAAAACATCGCTTAAAGCATGGCGCATTGCTGCTAAAAATGCATAAAAACAGCCCACTCCGAGCACAAATTCATCAAACGATATTTTATTTTAATTTTATTGTTGACCTGAAAGCCGAAAAGCCTTTTAATACACCTCGTCGCCCGGATAGCTCAGTCGGTAGAGCAGAGGATTGAAAATCCTCGTGTCGGTGGTTCGATTCCGCCTCCGGGCACCAC
>NZ_JAWORT010000062.1:0-2323 GCF_033337975.1 Vibrio sp. Vb2880 | reverse complement strand
TTCCTCCTTAGCTCAGTTGGTAGAGCGACGGACTGTTAATCCGCAGGTCGCTGGTTCGAGCCCAGCAGGAGGAGCCATATTAGAAGAAGCCGCATCACTTGATGCGGCTTTTTTGTATTAGTTTAAAGCTAAGCTCTCTCCTACCCCATAACGAAATAACATAAGCGCTTTGATTATTAAAAACCGCTTACCGCAAGCTAACTATCGACTCACTAAGTAACCAGAAAATATTAACCACAAACGCGCGTGGCAAATGGTATGCCTTTCAACTAAAAAAAAAGCTAGGTAAAAACCTAGCTTTTTAATTCAATCGGGCATCTCTGAAATCAGCTTAAACCACCAAGACAAATATACTTTGTCTCCAGATATTCATCGAGTCCTTGCTTAGCACCTTCCCGTCCAACACCCGACTCTTTAACTCCACCAAATGGAGCCACTTCAGTAGAGATGATCCCTTCATTCACTCCAACCATACCGTACTCTAAACCTTCACTAAAAGTCACAATACGCTTCAAGCTATTCGTATAGAAATAGCAAGCCAAACCATATTCTGTATCGTTAGCCATTTCGAGAACTTGATCATCATTTTCAAAGGTAACAATAGGCAACACAGGCCCGAATAGCTCTTGCTGAACAATCGACATATTCTGCGTCACACTATCCAAAAGAACGGGCTCCATAAAGCGACCAGGCCGTCTCTGTGGAGAGTTAGCAATAGAGGCTCCTTCTTGTACAGCTTGATCGATCGCCGCCTCTAGTCGATGCTTAGAGGCCATCGTAATAACAGGACCTAATGTGACACCTTTCTCTAAACCATTTCCAAGCTTTAATTTGCTTAACTTCGACAATACTTTATCAATAAAAGCTTGTTTTACATTTTTATGAACATATAGCCGATTGGTACAAACACATGTTTGCCCTGCATTACGGAACTTCGACGCGACAAGCCCTTCCGCAGCCTCATCTAAGTCTGCATCTTCAAACACGATGAAAGGCGCATTACCACCCAACTCCATCGACACCGCCTTGACTGAATCACTGGCTTGCTTCATCAAAATTTTCCCAACGCGCGTAGACCCCGTAAAAGAGATCTTCTGAATCCTAGGATCAGTACTTAGTACTTGACCAAACTCAGCAGCCTGCTCCGACACCATGACAGAAAGCAGTTCTTTAGGGATACCAGCCTGATAAGCTAACTCAACAACAGCAATTGCAGTGAGAGGGGTAAGCTCTGATGGCTTGATCAACATGCCACAACCTGCCGCTAGGGCTGGTGCTGCTTTTCTTGTAATCATCGCAATAGGGAAGTTCCAAGGTGTAATTGCAGCGCATACTCCCACAGGCTGTCGAATTGCAGATAGACGTCTATCTGTCGTGGGGGCAGGAATAACTTCGCCATAAGCACGTTTTGCTTCTTCTGAGAACCACTCGACAAAAGAGGCACCATACATCACTTCCCCTTTGCTCTCAGCTAAAGGTTTACCCTGCTCTAAGGTAATAATCGTGGCTATGTCTTCTGCATTATCAAGAAGTAGTTGATACCACCCCCTCAAACGACGAGAGCGCTCTTTGGCACTTAATTTAGCCCAACGGACTTGCTCCGTTTTGCACTGACCAATGAGATCATCTAACTCATCAAGAGTACTAGGCTTTAACCGAATTAACTCTTGCTCAGTTGCAGGGTTGATGACCACAATTCCCTCTTCGGAAGACCATTGCTTAAATACAGATTTCAGCGTTTCATTTTTTATTTGTTGCATCATCAAACATACTCCTCAAGAACTCCTCTTAGGTTAATCGCTACTAGCAAGTTCAGCAAAGAAAACAAAGTTTTCTAAAAGGCATTAATTTTCGGAAGACTTAGCTCTCTTCCTCACTATATTTCGGGAAGTTGCGCAATCCACGCAACGACGGTCCCGCTCTAAACATGGAAGCAATGAATGTTTGAGAAATAAGATGTAGAAAATTATTGTTTAAGAGAGACACTAACAAAACACGCAGTACGGAAGACTATTCATTCTATTACGGTTGAGGGCGAGTGTTATAAATACTCATTGTTCAAATGACCAACCTTTCAACGAGGACATGATACAAACTCGGAGTAATTGGAAGTGCAGGCAGCAGGCTCATCTTCCTGAGAAACTCATGCGCCAAAAGGGTCAAGATAGTCGCATAGTATCGCCTTCAATGTGTAAATACATTTCTAGGGAACACGACCAAACGAAAAAGCCCCAGTCTTTCGACTAGGGCTTAATATAAGTGGCGGAGTGGACGGGACTCGAACCCGCGACCCCCGGCGTGACAGGCCGGTATTCTAACCAAC
>NZ_JAWORT010000061.1:0-2436 GCF_033337975.1 Vibrio sp. Vb2880 | reverse complement strand
GTTTAGCCATAAATCACCTCTCAATTAGACCCTAGATCTAACTTAGTAAAGTGTCTACTAAACGTGGGGTACTCGGATACATAACGCCCTGTTAAGGTGTGAGCTACGCAATATCGATGCTTCCGTATATCACCTTAAACACTAAACGCAACGCATAGTAAAAATGCCACGCGTTGCGAATCACTCTTAAACAGTTTGTTAGAATTACGTCTCGGTGCGAGTCTATTAATTTCGGACACCATCACCAAATTCAGTAAAGTCGCTGATTTGACTTAACTTAAACCTGTGTTCAAGGACAAAGGTTGACCACTCCTCTTTAAATATTGGGTCATAATCGTCAAGCTCATTAACATTTTCTTTAGTGAGCATCTTTTTTGTCAGGTAGTTAATGCTAGTAACTTCCTCAACTCTCGGACCTCGATTAGCGCTTTCATCATAACCGATTAACTCAAGATCCGAATCTTGGTAACGGAAGTTGTACCTCCAATACCCATATCGACCATGTGCAAAATGAATATATAAGTTTCCTTTTTTTATACTTATTTCGATATATGGAACCATATATACACCTCCATCTTCATCATCAGAAAAGAAGCAATTGTCATTTTCAACAACGACGTCGTACTCGTCGTTATTTCTTAAAGCAACAATAATTCCTCTTCGGTTGAGATCTAACTTACCACGGAGCTCATCAGTGACAATTTTGTTTTGATCTGTACCTTGTATCATCAAAACAATATCGTCTCGACTATCTCCATTTAGGTCACCATGAATAGCCTCAATTATGGTATGACCATTAGGAACGATTTCCTGATAGGGGCTATCAAAGTCGATTTTTTCTTGTGCTAAAACGTTTGCTCCAAATAGCAAAACTGATAATAAAAGTAACTCTTTCATTTCTAACTCTATGATTTTTTGAGTAGTAAGTTCTAACGCCCTGTTAAGGGGTGAGCAACGCTACCACGAAACTAAACCATACCACCTTAAACACAAAACCCAACGATAGAATGAAAAATGCCATGCGTTGGGAATCACTCTTAAATGCTTTGTTATATGCCAATTAGTTCATGATTTCATTGATTTTTAAGTGGCTGTTAATGTACTTCAGAATATCGCTGACCCCTTCATCAATACTTTGACGTTCTGAGTTATATTGATTCCATATCCAAGTTGGCTTGAAGTGCATTGCTTGATCAACGGTATTATATTTCAATGGCATCTCTTTTGCTGCTTGAGTCATTACGTCACCTAATAGAGATAAATTTTTGTTATTTATATCTATTATTTTATAAATCATATCCGTGAGTTCTTTTGGTAACAATGGTGATGAAGCGAGCTTTGCTAGTTCTTCTGATGAATCATTATACTTTTTTGTATATACAACCATACCGTGTTCATATTTCCCCCACTGAGCTAATTTCAATGCAGGTTCAAGAGGCACTTCGTCAACCTCTTTAGATAAATCTCTCATTTCTTCACCAGGAGAAACTTCAACAAAGAATTCATTTGCATATTTTTCACTAATTATGGCTCCGTACCTCTCAGATCTAAGCTTTTCCAGAAGCTCCTGAGGCGGCTCAAGTTGCCCATTGTAAAAGCAATTAACGAAGGAAATATGCATATCCCTAGCGTTCATATCAACAACATCTTGGATTCCCATTTCTTGATCAAAGTCAGACTGATGCTTATGGTTAAAAACCTCTAAAACCTTTTTAATTTCTTCAATTTGAAGTTTGAAGATCTCTGTTTTGATGGGAGAAAACAGAGTTTTCCTTGCTTGTAGATAGGACAAAATAGCAACTGTACTCATTGCTAAAAAAAAGCCAATATTGAAAATACTTTTCCAATCATCTAACGTTAAGTCTTTCATGTTTCCTCTTAATTATTATGTTTGCTCTGGCATATAACGCCCTGTTAAGGTGTGAGCAACGCAATACCGAAGCCGCCGCAAATCACCTTAAACACTAAACACAACGCATAGCGAAAATGCCAAGCGTTGCGAATCACTCTTAAACAGATTGTTATGTATCTTACACCAGATTTCACACTCAGCTTAGACGTTGATCACACCATTAATAAACCATGGTTAGAGCATGGATAAATGTATTGCCACAGAGGAAAAACAACAATATATTGAACGCCAGGACAACAAAAACACAATATGCAGTGTTATTGCTTTTAGTCAAACCTATGAGGAGAACCTTATGGCTAAAACACAAAGTGGTAAAAAGAAAGTGCACGTACCAGCACACACACGTAATGGCAAAAAGGTGAGAGAGCATTACCGCTCTACTCCAAATTAATGCCTGTAAGCAAAGCCCAAGCAACTAAAACGCTTGGACTTTTTCGATTAGAGACATAACGCCTTGTTAAGGTGTGAGGCACGCAATACCTAAGCTTCCGCATACCACCTTAACCACTAGAACTAACGCATAG
>NZ_JAWORT010000060.1:0-2474 GCF_033337975.1 Vibrio sp. Vb2880 | reverse complement strand
CCAAACGACACCGACATTGATGGCGATACGCTGTCTATCCAATCGGCTTCCGTACCTGAAACACAAGGTACAGTTGAAATTGTTGATGGCAAACTGGTGTTCACACCGGCCGAGAACTTCAATGGTGATGCCGAAATCTCTTACACCGTGACCGATGGTTCGCTGACCGACCAAGCGACGGTCAACGTCACCGTGAATGCGGTGAACGACACGCCTGTGGTTGAAAGCAGCATCGCAGACCAAACCTTGGCAGAAGACTTTACGCTATACAGCATCGATCTAAATACCGCGTTCAGTGATGTGGATAACGCCGATGGTGAGTTAACGTTTAGTGTCTCTGGCAACAGCAACATTCAAGTGGCGATCGTCAATGGCATTGCTACGTTCACTCCAACCGCAGACTGGAACGGCTCAGAAGCATTGACCTTTACGGCTACCGATCCAAGCGGCGAGAGCATCAGCCAAACGGTGAACTTCACGGTAGCGCCTGTGGCGGACATCGTGGCAGACAACGCGACGGTTGTGGAAGACACGCCGACCATCATTAAGGTCTTAGGTAACGACACGTTCGAAGGCGACGACAAAGTGGTGTCGCTGGATACCAACAATGGACCAGCGAACGGCACGGTCTCGGTCAACCCGGACGGCAGCGTCACTTACACGCCAAACGACAACTACCACGGGGCAGACAGCTTTACCTACATCGTTACGTCCGGTGGGGTATCGGAGTCCACCACGGTGAACGTCGATGTCACACCAGTGAACGATGCGCCAGTGGCAAAAGATGATACCGCTGTTACTGACGAAGATACGCCAGTGACAATTGATGTCCTACCAAACGACACCGATATTGATGGTGATACGCTGTCTATCCAATCAGCTTCCTTACCTGAAGCACAAGGCACAGTCGAGATTGTTGACGGCAAATTGGTCTTCACACCAGCTGAGAACTTCCATGGTGATGCCGAAATCACTTACACCATCACTGATGGTGCACTGACTGACCAAGCGACGGTTAACGTCACCGTGAATGCGGTGAACGACACGCCTGTGGTTGAAAGCAGCATTGCAGACCAAACCTTGGCGGAAGACTTTACGCCATACACCATCGATCTGAATACCGCTTTCAGCGATGTGGATAACGTGGATAGTGAGTTAACGTTTAGCGTTTCTGGCAACAGCAACATTCAAGTGGCGATCGTCAATGGCATTGCTACGTTCACTCCAACCGCAGACTGGAACGGCTCAGAAGCGTTAACGTTTACGGCTACCGATCCAAGCGGCGAGAGCGTTAGCCAAACGGTGAACTTCACGGTAGCGCCAGTGGCGGATATCGTGGCAGACAACGCGACGGTTGTGGAAGATACGCCAAACATCATTAAGGTCTTAGATAACGACACGTTCGAAGGCGACGACAAAGTGGTGTCGCTCGATACCAATAACGGTCCAGCTAACGGTACGGTCTCGGTCAACCCGGATGGCAGCGTCACTTACACGCCAAACGACAACTTCCACGGCACAGACAGCTTCACGTACATCGTTACGTCAGGTGGGGTGTCAGAGTCCACCACGGTGAACGTCGATGTGACGCCAGTGAACGATGCGCCAGTGGCGACCAATGACACGGCGATTACTGATGAAGATACGCCAGTGACGATTGATGTCCTGCCAAACGACACCGATATTGATGGCGATACGCTGTCGATTGACTCGGCGTCTGTGCCGAGTGACCAAGGGACAGTCGAGATTGTTGACGGCAAGTTGGTGTTCACGCCAGCTGAGAACTTCCATGGTGACGCTGAAATCACTTACACCATCATCGATGGTTCACTGACTGACCAAGCGACGGTCAACGTCACCGTGAATGCGGTGAACGACACGCCTGTGGTTGAAAGCAACATTGCAGACCAAACCTTGGCAGAAGATTTTACGCCATACAGCATCGATCTAAATACCGCTTTCAGCGATGTGGATAACGTAGATGGCGAGCTGAGCTTCAGTGTCTCTGGCAACAGCAACATTCAAGTGTCGATCGTCAATGGCATTGCTACGTTCACTCCAACCGCTGACTGGAACGGCTCAGAAATCCTAACCTTTACGGCTACCGATCCAAGCGGCGAAAGCGTTAGCCAAACGGTGAACTTCACAGTGGCGCCTGTGGCGGACATCGTGGCAGACAACGCGACGGTTGTGGAAGACACGCCGACCATCATTAAGGTCTTAGGTAACGATACGTTTGAAGGCGACGATAAAGTGGTGTCGCTGGATACCAATAACGGTCCAGCTAACGGCACGGTCTCGGTCAACCCAGATGGCAGCGTCACTTACACGCCAAACGACAACTACCACGGTACAGACAGCTTTACCTACATCGTTACGTCTGGGGGCGTCAGTGAATCCACCACGGTGAACGTCGATGTCACACCAGTGAACGACGCGCCAGTGGCGACCAATGACAATGCCGTTACTGACGA
>NZ_JAWORT010000059.1:0-2834 GCF_033337975.1 Vibrio sp. Vb2880 | reverse complement strand
CAGCAGATGTCCGCGATTTATCAGCGAACATTATGACGTTGTTGAATGAGGAAGAACGTGAAAAGTCGGAAAACTGGCTGGCTCTTTCATTAACGCTTATCGGTTGTGTCCCGACATTTGGTAGTGCAGTCAAAGGTACGTGTAAAGTAGCCCTTAAAGGCGGGAAAGGAACTTCAAAGGATACTTTGCTAGCTGTTTTAAGAGGCATGGGTAAGGGTGATCCAGAAAAATTCTTGCGCACGTTAGATTGGATGGATTATGCGAAACAAACCAGCCAGATTGTTAGTGATGTTTTAAAACCTTGTATTGAAGTGGCAACGGAGTTGGCTTCATACGCAAACAGAATGGGTGCAGATGAGCTCGGTACGTATTTCTTGAAGTTAGCGGATGAGGTAAAAATCATCGATAAGATGGTACCGGACAAGCTTAAAGAAGCGATGGGCGAGTTTGATAAGCTTTTTGCTCGCATCTTAGGTAAGGGCGAGAAAACCTATCCAGCAAAAGTAAAACACAATACAGGTGAGTCTGCTCAGTCAGGAAAGAACTCTGCGAAGGCGAATGAGAAAAAGGAAATGAAACCTGGTCGTTGTGAAATATGTAATAAGGAAATAGGAAAACTTAAAACACAATGTATTGGCCATAGGATAAAGAAGGCAAAGTAATGGGTAATTGGAAAGAGCTAAAAAAGAAAGGCAACCTAAGCAGGAATAGAGAAGTTGCAGAGGGTTTTGATAAGTTTAGCAACAACTGGGCTCCAATATGTGAAATGTTCGGCAGAAAAGTTTATAAACATCCATGGATTATCAATAATACTAACAAAGATCTGCCAGTTACTGCCCTAACTCCGCACCATATAGTGTCAGTTTCGTCTTTAGACTATTTGAATAAACGATATAGAAAGATCCTAACGGAATCTTTATATAACGTGAATCACCCTAAGAATCTTTTGTTATTGCCACATGTGCGCCATCTTGCATGTGAATTGAGAGTTCCTCGTCACGCATCATCACATGAGTCTTGGGGACTAGTCAAAAATGTTATTCCTGAAGAAAATTTGGGAAGGATAACAGCACAGAACAATGATATCGCAAAAGGATATCATTTCTTAGTTAACGGTAAAGTAAGAAAAGAAATAAAAAAGATAGTAAAGAAATGTAAGAATTATACGGATAGAGAAATCGTCGATTCAATTGACAACTTGTCTAGAGCGATCGCGTTTGACATTACATATGGTAAATTCAAAATTACACTTAATGATGACGACTATAGGTTAGAAGGAGGCAATGGGAAAGGATGTAATCCAAATGGTTGTAAGAGTGCAAGAAAACATAATTTTTACGTTGATCCTATTTCTGTTAGGGAAAAGGGAATGACGGCAGGAAGGTTAAAGACTGCATATGAAATATATAAGTGAAGGGTATGGTATTACATGTATTTGTCGGAATTAAAGTTTTATGAAGTGACAGAAAATTATTACACAAGTGAATTTCATTTTTATGAATCCGATATAAGGACATTTGAAATAGTATATGATCAAATTACATCATTTGAGACAAGGATCGTCATAAAGGCAACAGGTGAAATAACTGATAAATCGTTAAAGAAAATTTATAGATATGCAGATGGTTTTCTTATAGATAAGTGTCATGCAGAATTATTATTTTCGCTAGATATCTATAATGTTTCGATTCTGCCAGTAGTAATTATTGATGGGGTGATAGAAATAAATAATTATTATTACTTGAAGGTTCATTCTGTTAAGAATTGCATTGACTTTGAAAAAACTGATTTTTATAGAAGTGGACATTCGCTTTCATTCAAGAAGTTGGTGATAGATAAAAAAATGATAGACTGGAAAGATAGAATATTTTTTGTTGATGACGAATATTCTATCTTAATGGATAAGGAAATTGCGGAAGTCTTTGGTTCTGATGATTTAATAATGACCCCTGTTGAAATTGTTTAAACTACATAGTCATATTTTCTATGCTATTATTTACCTCTAGGTTAATAGATGAGTCAACGCCTAAGTTTATGGATTTAGTCAATGAGGGTGCTCTTCTTTTGGTAAATGCACCATCTACTTTATATGAGTAATATTCTTTTTCTCCTTGAATTTCATCGCTTTCGATAGGATAAAGTATTTCACTATTTATAAATTTGACATCGTCATCTAAATCAAATTCTAAAGTGAAGATAGCATCAATAATTATGTCTTTGTTAGTTTCATTGACTTCACAGCTTATAATGTTTAAAAGTTCTACAATCAGTCCGTCAACTAACTCTAATGCATAATGATTAGATTGGTGACTATTTGTTGGAGTTAATTTTAAGTAAGGCGTCAATTCAGTGTCATCAACCACCAGAGTTAAATTTTTTCCTGTGAAAAAGTACTCGGATACATATTTTTTTGGAAAAGTTGCATGGTATTTAAATGTAAAGCAATTGACCTTGATCATAATTGTTCTCCTCGAGAAATAATTAGATTGATGAAGTATTATAATACCTAAATAATATAGAGGCAATACGATGGAAAAAGAATACGTGTTACTTACAAAGCAAAGTGGAATAGACTTCCCTTTCAAAGCAACGCCCACTCCCATAGTCCCTGTAGAACCAGACCTATTACTCGAAATGACCTTTTCTCCAAAGCTATTTATCATCAGTGATATTGCGTCAAAAGTAGAGAAACTGGTCGTACACGGAGTAGAGTGGTTAGACGCTCGCGTGGATTGCTCTCCAAGCCAACCATCCGAAGATGAAATTAAAGTTTACGAAGATTATCGTATGCCTTACATCCATCAAACTTATAAATTGACGGACAAAGAAAAACA
>NZ_JAWORT010000058.1:0-2881 GCF_033337975.1 Vibrio sp. Vb2880 | reverse complement strand
CTGCGATCTCGTCGAGGCTGAATCCGAGCCGCTGGGCTGATTTCACGAAGCGCACCCGCGTCACATCCGCCTCGCCAGAGAGGCCGAGCGCGGCCGTGAGGCTTGGACGCTAGGGCAGGGCATGAAAAAGCCCGTAGCGGGCTGCTACGGGCGTCTGACGCGGTGGAAAGGGGGAGGGGATGTTGTCTACATGGCTCTGCTGTAGTGAGTGGGTTGCGCTCCGGCAGCGGTCCTGATCAATCGTCACCCTTTCTCGGTCCTTCAACGTTCCTGACAACGAGCCTCCTTTTCGCCAATCCATCGACAATCACCGCGAGTCCCTGCTCGAACGCTGCGTCCGGACCGGCTTCGTCGAAGGCGTCTATCGCGGCCCGCAACAGCGGCGAGAGCGGAGCCTGTTCAACGGTGCCGCCGCGCTCGCCGGCATCGCTGTCGCCGGCCTGCTCCTCAAGCACGGCCCCAACAGTGAAGTAGCTGATTGTCATCAGCGCATTGACGGCGTCCCCGGCCGAAAAACCCGCCTCGCAGAGGAAGCGAAGCTGCGCGTCGGCCGTTTCCATCTGCGGTGCGCCCGGTCGCGTGCCGGCATGGATGCGCGCGCCATCGCGGTAGGCGAGCAGCGCCTGCCTGAAGCTGCGGGCATTCCCGATCAGAAATGAGCGCCAGTCGTCGTCGGCTCTCGGCACCGAATGCGTATGATTCTCCGCCAGCATGGCTTCGGCCAGTGCGTCGAGCAGCGCCCGCTTGTTCCTGAAGTGCCAGTAAAGCGCCGGCTGCTGAACCCCCAACCGTTCCGCCAGTTTGCGTGTCGTCAGACCGTCTACGCCGACCTCGTTCAACAGGTCCAGGGCGGCACGGATCACTGTATTCGGCTGCAACTTTGTCATGCTTGACACTTTATCACTGATAAACATAATATGTCCACCAACTTATCAGTGATAAAGAATCCGCGCGTTCAATCGGACCAGCGGAGGCTGGTCCGGAGGCCAGACGTGAAACCCAACAGACCCCTGATCGTAATTCTGAGCACTGTCGCGCTCGACGCTGTCGGCATCGGCCTGATTATGCCGGTGCTGCCGGGCCTCCTGCGCGATCTGGTTCACTCGAACGACGTCACCGCCCACTATGGCATTCTGCTGGCGCTGTATGCGTTGGTGCAATTTGCCTGCGCACCTGTGCTGGGCGCGCTGTCGGATCGTTTCGGGCGGCGGCCAATCTTGCTCGTCTCGCTGGCCGGCGCCACTGTCGACTACGCCATCATGGCGACAGCGCCTTTCCTTTGGGTTCTCTATATCGGGCGGATCGTGGCCGGCATCACCGGGGCGACTGGGGCGGTAGCCGGCGCTTATATTGCCGATATCACTGATGGCGATGAGCGCGCGCGGCACTTCGGCTTCATGAGCGCCTGTTTCGGGTTCGGGATGGTCGCGGGACCTGTGCTCGGTGGGCTGATGGGCGGTTTCTCCCCCCACGCTCCGTTCTTCGCCGCGGCAGCCTTGAACGGCCTCAATTTCCTGACGGGCTGTTTCCTTTTGCCGGAGTCGCACAAAGGCGAACGCCGGCCGTTACGCCGGGAGGCTCTCAACCCGCTCGCTTCGTTCCGGTGGGCCCGGGGCATGACCGTCGTCGCCGCCCTGATGGCGGTCTTCTTCATCATGCAACTTGTCGGACAGGTGCCGGCCGCGCTTTGGGTCATTTTCGGCGAGGATCGCTTTCACTGGGACGCGACCACGATCGGCATTTCGCTTGCCGCATTTGGCATTCTGCATTCACTCGCCCAGGCAATGATCACCGGCCCTGTAGCCGCCCGGCTCGGCGAAAGGCGGGCACTCATGCTCGGAATGATTGCCGACGGCACAGGCTACATCCTGCTTGCCTTCGCGACACGGGGATGGATGGCGTTCCCGATCATGGTCCTGCTTGCTTCGGGTGGCATCGGAATGCCGGCGCTGCAAACAATGTTGTCCAGGCAGGTGGATGAGGAACGTCAGGGGCAGCTGCAAGGCTCACTGGCGGCGCTCACCAGCCTGACCTCGATCGTCGGACCCCTCCTCTTCACGGCGATCTATGCGGCTTCTATAACAACGTGGAACGGGTGGGCATGGATTGCAGGCGCTGCCCTCTACTTGCTCTGCCTGCCGGCGCTGCGTCGCGGGCTTTGGAGCGGCGCAGGGCAACGAGCCGATCGCTGATCGTGGAAACGATAGGCCTATGCCATGCGGGTCAAGGCGACTTCCGGCAAGCTATACGCGCCCTAGGAGTGCGGTTGGAACGTTGGCCCAGCCAGATACTCCCGATCACGAGCAGGACGCCGATGATTTGAAGCGCACTCAGCGTCTGATCCAAGAACAACCATCCTAGCAACACGGCGGTCCCCGGGCTGAGAAAGCCCAGTAAGGAAACAACTGTAGGTTCGAGTCGCGAGATCCCCCGGAACCAAAGCAAGTAGGTTAAACCCGCTCCGATCAGGCCGAGCCACGCCAGGCCGAGAACATTGGTTCCTGTAGGCATCGGGATTGGCGGATCAAACACTAAAGCTACTGGAACGAGCAGAAGTCCTCCGGCCGCCAGTTGCCAGGCGGTAAAGGTGAGCAGAGGCACGGGAGGTTGCCACTTGCGGGTCAGCACGGTTCCGAACGCCATGGAAACCGCCCCCGCCAGGCCCGCTGCGACGCCGACAGGATCTAGCGCTGCGTTTGGTGTCAACACCAACAGCGCCACGCCCGCAGTTCCGCAAATAGGGGTCGTTTGCGGGAGAGGGCGAAATCCTACGCTAAGGCTTTGGCCAACGATATTCTCCGGTAAGATTGATGTGTTCCCAGGGGATAGGAGAAGTCGCTTGATATCTAGTATGACGTCTGTCGCACCTGCTTGATCGCGG
>NZ_JAWORT010000057.1:0-2957 GCF_033337975.1 Vibrio sp. Vb2880 | reverse complement strand
GTTCTTTCATTGAGTCCATCAAAACCCCTTGGGTGTTGTATGGTTAAGCCTCACGGGCAATTAGTACAGGTTAGCTCAACGCCTCACAACGCTTACACACCCTGCCTATCAACGTCGTAGTCTACGACAACCCTTTAGGATACTTAAAGTATCAGGGAGAACTCATCTCAAGGCTCGCTTCCCGCTTAGATGCTTTCAGCGGTTATCGATCCCGAACTTAGCTACCGGGCAATGCGTCTGGCGACACAACCCGAACACCAGAGGTTCGTCCACTCCGGTCCTCTCGTACTAGGAGCAGCCCCTTTCAATTCTCCAACGCCCACGGCAGATAGGGACCGAACTGTCTCACGACGTTCTAAACCCAGCTCGCGTACCACTTTAAATGGCGAACAGCCATACCCTTGGGACCGACTTCAGCCCCAGGATGTGATGAGCCGACATCGAGGTGCCAAACACCGCCGTCGATATGAACTCTTGGGCGGTATCAGCCTGTTATCCCCGGAGTACCTTTTATCCGTTGAGCGATGGCCCTTCCATTCAGAACCACCGGATCACTATGACCTGCTTTCGCACCTGCTCGAATTGTCATTCTCGCAGTCAAGCGGGCTTATGCCATTGCACTAACCTCACGATGTCCAACCGTGATTAGCCCACCTTCGTGCTCCTCCGTTACGCTTTGGGAGGAGACCGCCCCAGTCAAACTACCCACCAGGCACTGTCCGCAACCCCGATAAGGGGTCGACGTTAGAACATCAACACTACAAGGGTGGTATTTCAAGGACGGCTCCACGCAATCTAGCGACTGCGCTTCAAAGCCTCCCACCTATCCTACACATGTAGGGTCAATGTTCAGTGCCAAGCTGTAGTAAAGGTTCACGGGGTCTTTCCGTCTAGCCGCGGGTACACTGCATCTTCACAGCGATTTCAATTTCACTGAGTCTCGGGTGGAGACAGCGTGGCCATCATTACGCCATTCGTGCAGGTCGGAACTTACCCGACAAGGAATTTCGCTACCTTAGGACCGTTATAGTTACGGCCGCCGTTTACCGGGGCTTCGATCAAGAGCTTCGACCGAAGTCTAACCCCATCAATTAACCTTCCGGCACCGGGCAGGCGTCACACCGTATACGTCATCTTGCGATTTTGCACAGTGCTGTGTTTTTAATAAACAGTTGCAGCCACCTGGTATCTGCGACTCTCAATAGCTCCATCCGCGAGGGACTTCACCGTCGAGAGCGTACCTTCTCCCGAAGTTACGGTACCATTTTGCCTAGTTCCTTCACCCGAGTTCTCTCAAGCGCCTTGGTATTCTCTACCCGACCACCTGTGTCGGTTTGGGGTACGATTCCTTACAATCTGAAGCTTAGAGGCTTTTCCTGGAAGCATGGCATCAATGACTTCACATCCGTAGATGCTCGACGTCGTGTCTCAGCCTATCGAGGAGCCGGATTTACCTAACTCTTCAGCCTACGCACTTGAACCTGGACAACCGTCGCCAGGCCCACCTAGCCTTCTCCGTCCCCCCATCGCAATTGTAAGAAGTACGGGAATATTAACCCGTTTCCCATCGACTACGCCTTTCGGCCTCGCCTTAGGGGTCGACTTACCCTGCCCCGATTAACGTTGGACAGGAACCCTTGGTCTTCCGGCGAGGAGGTTTTTCACCCCCTTTATCGTTACTCATGTCAGCATTCGCACTTCTGATACGTCCAGCATGCGTTACCACACACCTTCAACCGCTTACAGAACGCTCCCCTACCCAATGCACTAAAGTGCATTGCCGCAGCTTCGGTTTACTACTTAGCCCCGTTACATCTTCCGCGCAGGCCGACTCGACCAGTGAGCTATTACGCTTTCTTTAAATGATGGCTGCTTCTAAGCCAACATCCTGGCTGTCTGAGCCTTCCCACATCGTTTCCCACTTAGTAGTAATTTGGGACCTTAGCTGGCGGTCTGGGTTGTTTCCCTCTCCACGACGGACGTTAGCACCCGCCGTGTGTCTCCCGGATAGTACTTACTGGTATTCGGAGTTTGCAAAGGGTTGGTAAGTCGGGATGACCCCCTAGCCTTAACAGTGCTCTACCCCCAGTAGTATTCGTCCGAGGCGCTACCTAAATAGCTTTCGGGGAGAACCAGCTATCTCCAGGTTTGATTGGCCTTTCACCCCTAGCCACAAGTCATCCGCTAATTTTTCAACATTAGTCGGTTCGGTCCTCCAGTTGATGTTACTCAACCTTCAACCTGCCCATGGCTAGATCACCTGGTTTCGGGTCTATATCCAGAGACTGAACGCCCAGTTAAGACTCGGTTTCCCTACGGCTCCCCTAGATGGTTAACCTTGCCACTGAATATAAGTCGCTGACCCATTATACAAAAGGTACGCAGTCACAGGACAAGCCTGCTCCTACTGCTTGTACGTACACGGTTTCAGGTTCTATTTCACTCCCCTCACAGGGGTTCTTTTCGCCTTTCCCTCACGGTACTGGTTCACTATCGGTCAGTCAGTAGTATTTAGCCTTGGAGGATGGTCCCCCCATATTCAGACAGGATATCACGTGTCCCGCCCTACTCGATTTCACTGAACACACGTCGTCAACTACGGGACTATCACCCTGTATCGTCGGCCTTTCCAGGCTGTTCGTCTAACGCGTGTAAAGCTTAAGGGCTAGTCCAATTTCGCTCGCCGCTACTTTCGGAATCTCGGTTGATTTCTTTTCCTCGGGGTACTTAGATGTTTCAGTTCCCCCGGTTCGCCCTGTTGAGCTATGTATTCACTCAACAGTAATACCTTATGGTATTGGGTTTCCCCATTCGGAAATCCCAGACTCAAATGGTTTTTACTACCTAATCTGGGCTTATCGCAAGTTAATACGTCCTTCATCGCCTCTGACTGCCAAGGCATCCACCGTGTACGCTTAGTCACTTAACCATACAACCCGAAGGAGTTTCGAGTTGAT
>NZ_JAWORT010000056.1:0-5049 GCF_033337975.1 Vibrio sp. Vb2880 | reverse complement strand
GTTGGGGCAGGTCAGCCCAGTTGAGTACGAAAGTATGTAGTTATGTACTGTCTACTTTTTGTGGGGTACACCAGCAAGGATGTGGCTGCCATGACGAATGTTGCTGACAATTTACTGCGAAGAGACTTTGAGTCTGAAACGCCAAATCAGAAATGGGTTACGGACATTACGTATATCTGGGTGAAGAGCCGTTGGCTCTTCTTGGCGACAGTGATGGACCTGCATTCAAGGCGCATCGAGGGTTGGTCGCTAGGGGCAACGATGACCGTCGAGCTCATCACTAATGCGTTAAAAATGGCGTTTGAGTCACGTAAGCCGCCTAAGGGCGTCATTATCCATTCAGATCGTGGTATGCAATGCGGGGGCATATAAATATCAAGACTTCTTGCGCAAGCATGGAGGTGTACCGATCATGAGTCGACAGGGTAACTGTTGGGATAATGCGGTGATGGAGTCGTTCTACAGCCGACTGAAAGTCGAACTGATATACGCAGAAAACTACCAAACTCTCGAAGAAGCCCGAATGGGCATCTTCGAATACATCGAGGTATTTTACAATCGCAAGAGAAGACACTCAGCGTTGGGGCATGTCAGCCCGGTTGAGTACGAAAGTATGTAGTTATGTACTATCTACTTTTTGTGGGGTACACCAACGCCTAGATAATTTAGCCCACACAGTCGTGGGCTTGTTTCTATTTATCGTTCGAGACTAGGTGGAGAGGGAAGATCAAAAGGCTTACAAGTAGAGCATAAAGCATTGGTAATAGAGCTACGCTGAGCCCCATGAAAGCACCTTCTACATCAAGATGACCATTTGAAAACGTAAGTATCACGCCTAGAACAAGTCCCAAAAAACCAGCTAAAATAGATGTTAAAATGACGCATTTGAAACAGTTTTTTTGTTTCTTAGTCAATAAGAATACCAGAGTACATGGAACCAAAACCAAAGACAGACTTGTAAAATCAAAATAGCTAATTAAATCTTGGCCATAGAACAGTGCTCGTAATACAACAAGTGATGTTATTGCTATGTAGAGGCTTAAAAATGCACGTTTCATTATCGTTACCACCAATATCCATACATTATGCTATTTGGAACTCTAGGTAATGATAACATTGATTCACGATCTTCCATGTAACGTCTTTTAAAATTATTACTCTTAGCTCCTACAGGAGTAAGGTTGGTTATTGCCTCTGCTAGCTTTTTAGTTGAGGGTCTGACATAGGAGTGCCTCGTTCAAGTGCTTCATGGAGCTCCGGAACAAGTAGTTTGTACCACTCATTTGCTTTCTGTTTGCCTGAGATTTGCCCGTAAATTTGCTCTACAGCACTAGATATAAATGACGCTGACATATATGGTTCCTTTATTGGTTAGTTTTTTTACATTATACTGTCAGTGCGTTACTAAGTAATTGTTCATATTGATTATTTTTGTAGTCATAATGACTTTTATTTCTAAGCCCGGCGTATAACAAACAATTCAAGAGTGATTCAGCACGCTTGGCATTTTTGGTTTGAGTTAAGTTTAGTGTTTACGGTGGTCAAATTAAGTTTCGTGGTCGCGTACTTCACACCTTAATTGGGCGTTATGAATAATTTGGTTAGGTGGAACATTGGATAATATTGTAGTCTCAATCTTACTTGCTGCTCTAGGGTGGATGGCAATCCCGACGTTTGTCTTTTTTGCCTTGTTTTTTGTGGTTTGGTTGGTTTTGAAGTCGCAAAATAATGAGTTAATTAAAGGGCGCTATGTGATTTTGAAAGAGGTTGATTGTGTTCGAGGGCTGTGGTTTAGCATGTCTAGTTTCATGGAAGAGAAAGCATTTCTCCAACTACAAAATGGTTGGTTAAAAAGTCTTTTAAAGTTTATATACCCTCTGTACTTTCTTTGGGATCTAACCTTTTTACTTGCGACGGTAGCATTCTTACTAATGGCTGGCTGGTTATGTTTTTCGTGAAAAATTATACATAACAAAGCGTTTAAGACGGATTCCCAACTCATGGCGTTTTCGTTTTGAATCGGCTTTAGAAGTTTTAGGAATAAATATGGGACGCAGGAGAGATCTAGGTAGTACCGCAAGCGGTATTATTGGCTCGTTTAGGAGTAGAAACAATGATGTCGATGGTTATTGGGGTATCGGTAAGCTCTACCTGTTCGTAGACCACCTTCAAAGAAAGTGTGTTTCAATAGACCTTTGCTCCCAACAGATTGCTCCATATGACCCGCACTTTGACCTCATAACTGAACGCTATTCAAAGATGTTTAAAGGGTTGATTGTAAAACGTTCAATTCCGTTTGAATGGGTTAGCTCAGCATACGTTTACGTTGAATTTGAAGTAGATTATGAGGTCCGTCATCATAATTGGCGGAGTGCATTGGGAAATCCGAGCAATCTAGTTTGTGTAGTCGTAGATGATTATGGCAAGAGTCATGTCGCTTGTGTGTATACAAACTGTTTCCCACATGATGCGAAAAGGGAAAGTCGGAGCACTAGGTGAGCAAACTTCTAACAAATTGTTTAAGAGTGATTCGTAACGCGTGGCATTTTTACTATGCGGTGGCTTAGGGTGATTAAGGCGCTGTGCGGTAGCTTTTGTATTGCGTGCCTCACACAGATCTTGGATGAAGAGGCTGTGGAGTATCAAATAGTAGGTGGATTAGCGGCAACTATTCATGGTGGAAGTCGGGAAATCGCAGATATAGATCTTTATATTCGAAACTCAGACGCAGACAAAGTGCTATCGCATGTAGCAAAATACATATCCAAACCGTTAACTCATTATGCTGAATATGGTTGGGATCTAGAGTATTTCCAATTGATCTACCAAAATCAAAAAATTGAAATCGGTTTGTCTGAACATACTAAGATACAATCACATCAAGATGGCTCTTGGCACCAGCTTGAAATCTACTTTTCAGAATCAGTTATTAAAAATTATCAAGGTATCGAGTTGCCAGTTATCCCAGTTTATCGTTTAGTCGAGTACAAGCGAATATTGGGCAGGGAAGTAGACCAAATTGACATACAAGAGCTAATGTTGAGTGGAGCGCCATAACAAACAATTTAAGAGTGATTCAGCACGCGTGGCATTTTTGGTCTGCGTTAATTTTAGTGATTAAGGAGGTATGCGGTAGCATCGGTATTGCGTGCTTCACACCTTAATTGCGCGGTAGGAGTTTGAACATGAAATTGATTTTTAGTTTCGCCTTAACATTTCTTGCATTCAGCTCTAACGGAGCAGAGCAAGTGACTACAAAAGACTTGTACGAGAAATTCAATATGAGAACTGTCTATAGTTCTTATGGTCAGAATTTAAAGTGGTATTGTGAAAGTTATCCTAGAGAGTTTTTTTCTACAGAAGAGGCTTTGTTTGTTTCTGATAGTCGCCTTGAGTTAGTTTCAGGTGACAACGTCTGGGTTTTCACTATTTCAGAGCCAAATATAGTTTCTATTGGAAATCAGATAACATCGGGTACATATAACAGCGTCTCGACGTATGAGCTTTACTTTGACCCTCGGACTCAGGACTGGAGGGCAAATGAAACATATATAGACATACCGAAAGATTGTGAACGCTATGAATAAAACTCCTAACAAATTGTTCAAGAGTGATTCGGAACGCGTGGCATTCTTACTATGCGTTGGCTTTAGTTATTAGGGTGGTATGCGGAGGAATCAGTATTGCGTGCCTCACATCTTAACAAGGCGTTATGCATTTTCTTCAATGTGTCTCTCAGAGAGGTGTTTAGAGTGGCGCAAGGTATAATTTCAGATAATTGGTCTCTTCAAGATATATCTAGCTTGTTTGTGGATGGTATGGAGAACGCATCTGCGGATGAAATTACTATAGCAAATGGTGAACATAGCTATAAAGCTGTTAGTTATCCATCAATTTAAACGGAAGCTTTGTTCGATTTTTTAACTGACCTAGTTTTGAGAGATGAGATCTTGGTTGAGGCTAAATTTGAACATGCATGGGTGAGGACAAGCAGCCCGATATTAGCAGCCAAAAACTTAGGTGTAGTTCGGAGTTTTCCTTTTTTAGAAGAGCCTCATAAATTAGTTGAACCACGAAATCGAATAATTGAACATATGAGCTCAACGGAGTCTTTGATGTTAGCTCGTAAAGAAAATGTATTGAGCTGGCAAGAAACCAAAAGGCCTCAGCATCCACTTTTATCAGCAACCATGTGAGGTGGAGCTGGAATATGTGCTCGAAGCTTTGTTTATGAAAAAAGTTATACTCCGCATCCTCTACGCAAGAGGTTCTTTGTTAATTCAGGTTTTATGTTACCTGCGGGTGATGCTTTACATCAACTTACCTCGTTTTTAAACGATGAACAGATGAAGGTATCAAAAAAGACGTATGGAACAGATTCACTGTATTCATTATTTGTTAATATGCCGGCTATTCCTATTCGAGTTATTCAGGAATCTTCCTCGCCTAGTCAGCTTATTGAGATTGCGCTCCCGATGAGACAAGATTTTGCAAAATTGAGAGAGTGGTTAAAGTTATTTCAAAATGCGTTATCTGAAGGCAATCTGAAGGCGGTTGCTAACTATCGAAAACAATTAGATTCTGTTTCGGAGTATGTTAATTCAAAAATAGGGCTAGGTTCTGCTACCAAACCAGTAACTATGGAAGCGGGTGTGGGAGTTTTTAAAATGGTTACACAATCTAATCCAGTAAATACTCTTAAAAATCAATTCGGCGTCAGAGCCACATTGAATAGTTTGATTTTTGGCTCTAACGGCAAGCAAGAAATCAAGAAGTTTATTAGTATGTTTGAGCAAAGAGGAACTGCTGTTGGTTACGATATAGAACAGCAGTTCACAAAAAATGCATAACAAACTGCCTAAGAGGGATTCGCAACGCGTGGCGTTTTTACCATGCGCTGATTTTAGTGACTAAGGTGGTGTGCGGCGGCATCGGTATTGCGTTGCTCACCACTTAAGCGGGCGTTATGCAACCGAGTACCCCACGTTTAGTAGACACTTTACTAAGTTAGATCTAGGGTCTAATTGAGAGGTGATTTATGGCTAAACA
>NZ_JAWORT010000055.1:0-5479 GCF_033337975.1 Vibrio sp. Vb2880 | reverse complement strand
TGGCGCTGGACTAAACAAAGGCCCCCTTTTAGGGGGCTCACACAAAGCCACCTTCTTTAGAAGGTGGTAATTTACTTTTATACTACTTTGTTCTTCCGGTGGGATTTTCGATAAAGCTAGAAACAAAAAAGACCGACGATGATCGTCAGTCTTTTCTCTCACTCTATTTCTGAATGTTTGCAAATACTAAGCTCCAGGTGGCATAGACAGGCTTTCTGCGATTTGCTGTATCAGATAGTCCTCGACTTCAAAGCGAGTCTCAAGAATTTCCCCAATGAGACACATATCAGAATCGAAATCATTTAATTCATCATCTTCAGTCACTTCTGAGTACTTATCGTTAAAGTTCAATAATGGTTCAGTCGTTAGAACAATTTGACCATAGGTTTGATTGATCTCATTAGTCACGACAAAGCCGGTTGCTTTCCAACGGTCCATAACCATGTCATAAATTTTAAAGTGGCCTTCGGAGATGTAATCAACGAGGTGCTGACAGAAATCCTGCAGTTCGGAAGGAGATGGGAGTTCAATAACATTGGTTTTCGAACAAGGTTGCAGCGCTGCAAGCTTACAATATTCAACAATCAGGGATTGTCGTGTCTCTAACCAGTGATCAATGACATCACTTGAGCCACCCCACTGGTCTTGTGTTTGTTTGAATTTTCTTAGCATGACCATGCCCTCATGATCTGATCGCCCATCGGCGAACGTATCCTTTGCAAAGCAAAGTTAGTAAAGTTATTACAAACTCTTGTCCTTACTAGAATTTAGAGTGCACATTTACTTAACGATAAACTCTAGTATGAAATTAGATTGCCAGTAAAATGAACGAACTTCAAGCAAAGGGATGGTGTAATGTTAAGAAAAGGTGATGTTAACCGCGCGATAAATGCATACTGGTGTGTTGTTGCAGGAAGTGAAATTTGGCTGGTGGATGGTGCTGTGCCCTTCGGGTCTGCAGAGCAGTTATCACTGCCAGTAACGAGTGCAAGACCCATTGGTGAGTATTCTGGTTCGCCCGTCATGTGGCTTAACTTGGCCGATTTAGAGCATGATCTACCTTTAGTATCCCTGCGTGACTGCCTGCATTTTCCTGAGCCATTATTTATGTTGTTAAGTAAAGCTGTGCAATATGGGCACATGACGCAAAGTTTGCGCTTTTGTCCACAGTGCGGAGGAAGAAACTTTCTTAATAATAACCAGTTAGCCATGCAGTGTGGTGAATGTCGCACCCTTCATTATCCTAGAATATTTCCGTGTATTATCGTTGCTGTACGTAAAGAAAATCAGATCTTATTAGCCCAACATCCAAGGCATCGAAATGGTATGTATACGGTTATTGCGGGTTTTCTAGAAGTCGGTGAGACATTAGAAGAGTGCGTGGCTCGAGAAATTCATGAAGAAACGGGAATTCTCGTTAAAAATATTCGTTACTTTGGCAGCCAGCCTTGGGCTTTCCCATCCAGTATGATGATGGGGTTTTTAGCTGACTATGAATCCGGAGAGTTAAGCCCAGACTACACTGAGCTGTCTGATGCACAATGGTTTGGTATCGACGAGATGCCGCCTGTTGCGCCTAAAGGAACGATTGCAAGAGCACTTATCGAACAAACGCTGAAAGATATAGACTCTAATTGTCTGATAAATAGATAAAAAAAACCCTCCGAGAGGGAGGGGGTAAGTAAGATGTCGTTATGAGATGCTGAGTACTAAGTACTCAGTTTATAATTGTAGTTTTCGCTAGCGAACAAATTTTTAACACTGATACCGATTGGGTGCAAATTAAGCATTGATTTAAAAGTTAATAACTTGATCCAGGTTGCAAAGCACACAGCTATTGGACTTAAATCAGTGATAGAATACCCCCTTTCACAGAAAGCCTAACAGTTGGAATTACGGAATGACTGAATTAAAAAATGATCGTTATCTGCGTGCGCTTTTAAAAGAGCCGGTAGATTACACGCCAGTATGGATGATGCGCCAGGCAGGTCGTTACCTACCAGAATACAAAGCGACTCGTGCAGAAGCGGGTGATTTCATGTCTTTGTGTCGAAATGCAGAGTTAGCATCCGAAGTGACACTTCAACCATTACGCCGTTTTCCTCTTGATGCCGCGATCTTATTCTCGGACATCTTAACGATTCCAGATGCAATGGGGCTTGGTTTGCGTTTTGCTGCGGGTGAAGGACCTGTTTTTGATAACCCAATTACATGCAAAGCCGACGTGGAAAAAATTGGTTTGCCAGATCCTGAAGGTGAACTGCAATACGTAATGAACGCAGTACGCCAGATCCGTAAAGACCTGAAGGGTGAAGTGCCGCTGATTGGTTTTTCTGGTAGTCCTTGGACTCTTGCGACGTACATGATCGAAGGTGGTAGCTCTAAAGCGTTTACCAAGATCAAGAAGATGATGTACGCGGAACCACAAACTCTGCACCTACTTCTAGATAAGCTGGCAGACAGCGTTATCGAGTACTTAAACGCGCAAATTAAAGCGGGTGCGCAATCGGTAATGGTATTTGACACATGGGGTGGCGTACTAACGCCTCGTGATTACAATCTGTTCTCACTGCAATACATGCACAAGATTGTAGATGGTCTGATTCGTGAAAACGACGGTCGTCGCGTGCCAGTCACACTGTTTACTAAGAATGGCGGCATGTGGCTTGAGCAAATCGCAGCTACGGGCTGTGATGCGGTTGGTCTAGACTGGACAATCAACATTGCTGACGCGAAAGCACGTATCGGTGATAAAGTGGCGCTGCAAGGTAATATGGACCCATCAATGCTTTACGCTTCACCAGAGCGCATCCGCGAAGAAGTAGCGGATATCCTAGAAGGATTTGGTGATACGGGGACTGGTCATGTGTTCAACCTAGGTCACGGTATCCACTTGGATGTACCGCCAGAAAACGCGGGCGTATTTGTGGATGCGGTACACGAGTTATCTAAGCCATACCACAAGTAAGTTAGATTTTTTTGAAATCAAATGCCGGCATTCAGTGCCGGTATTTTTTTGCCTAAAATTCAGTTTTTCTATCTGAGACTCAAGGCTGTACAGCTCTAGTAGTATTTGGCCTACCATGATCTAATTACTACTCTAGCTGTACACTAGACATTAAAGTTTAATATAAACAAATACTTATGATTTCTGGTTTTATGTTCTAATTTTCTTGTACAGATAAACAAGCAATTAGATCATGGGTAACCTAAAGCATCGAGTGAACGCGTTTTTTAAGGTATGGCACGACGTCAGATTCAAACCAAGGATTCTTCTTTAACCACAATGTATTGCGTGGGGATGGGTGAGGGAGCGGGATAAAGTCCGGTTCCCAATCTTGC
This sequence comes from Vibrio sp. Vb2880, assembly GCF_033337975.1. Classification (NCBI taxonomy): domain Bacteria; kingdom Pseudomonadati; phylum Pseudomonadota; class Gammaproteobacteria; order Vibrionales; family Vibrionaceae; genus Vibrio; species Vibrio sp. Vb2880. The sequence goes on along the minus strand of NZ_JAWORT010000055.1, from coordinate 2,137 downwards.
CATTGCTGAACAGTTTGCGTGAGCGTCTTTGGTTTGTTGGTGAGATAGTACTGCTGCGAGTACTGACCAATTAGTAGAGTGAGCTCTATATTGGGCAGTTGCTCAAGAATCTTTTTATGCCAAGTGGGCGCACATTCTTTACGAGGCGGTAAATCACCAGAGTTCCCTTTGCCTGGATAACAGAATCCCATTGGGACAATGGCAATTTTATTTGGGTCGTAGAAAACGTCTTTGTCGATATCGAGCCATTGGCGTAATCGATCACCACTTGGGTCATTCCAAGGTATCGAGGTTTTGTGTACACGTGTGCCAGGGGCCTGACCGATGATTAGGATGCGTGCCCCTTTTGCTGCTTGCACGACAGGGTTTGCACCCAAAGGTAAGTTATCCGCGCAGATCTGGCAGGCCCTCACTTGCTGCAATAGCTCGTCTAACGACATTCTTAGTAACCCTTTTCGAAATCCACTTGATAATTTAATGAAAACCCATCGCGCCAGCGTAGATAGTTGTCAGCAAAAATCTCGATGACTTGCTCGGGAAAACTCAGCGCAGCAATGTGTGGAGTGATGGTGACTTGCGGTAGTTTCCAAAATGGATGCTCTACCGACAACGGTTCTTGCTCAAACACATCTAAGAAGGCGTGTTCTACCCAACGGTTTTTCAGAGCGAAGAGCAACCCTGCCTCATCCAATACGTCGCCACGACCTACGTTAAACAATAACGCCTGATTTAGTTGGCTGAGCGTTTGACGATTAAGTAACTGTCGCGTCTCAGGTGTACTTGGTAGAGTATTCACAACGATGTCGGCTTGCTCAAATGCCTTACTTAGTTCATTGATATGAAAGGTCTGATGAAACTCGCCGCCTGGAGTAGGGATACCTGTGCGGTTAATACCGATAGTTTTTATCCCCATTGCTTTAGCGGCGTTGCCCAGATAGCCCCCAATGCTACCGGTACCAAGAATTACCATGGTTTTACTTTTTAATGACGTGTACAGGTGAGGCTGCCATTGTTTGTTTTGTTGCTGCTGGTGGTATCGGGCAAAGTGGCGGTAATGGGCAATACTGTAACCCAAAACATATTCAGCAATCAGTGGACCAAAGATGCCTCGAACGTTAGTTAGAGTATAGTCCTGACGAAGGCTAGGGGATGTTAAGGCGTTGACACCAGCAAACGTGGATTGTACCCATTCAAGCTGTGAAAACTCGTCTAAGCTTTGTGATAGTAAGGGTGGATCCGCTAGTACGATCTGAGCGGCTTCTGGTTGGTCGGTGAGGCAAAGATCGGGCAGATTTTTCTCTGCCAGTAACGTTTTGTAGGTGTCGCGATGCTCTGAGAGCAGGAAAATCTGATTTGAATGCGGCATTAACTTTTTTCCCTGTGATGAATCAAGTACACTTTCGCTGTTTTTTTTCTTCAATGATTGAGTGACTATGCTTAAGAATCCTCTTCAGGTTCGTTTAGAAAAACTAGAACCTTGGCAACAAATTACCTTTATGGCGTGTCTGTGTGAACGCATGTATCCAAACTATGCGATGTTTTGTGAGAATACAGAATTTGCTGACCCGCGTGCTTACCGAGCGATTCTTGATAGTGTATGGGAAATTTTGACAGTTAAGAACGCGAAAATTAACTTCGAACGTCAATTGGAGAAGTTAGAAGAGTTGTTCCCAAGTGCGGATGAGTTCGATTTTTACGGCGTTTACCCAGCGATGGACGCGTGTCAGGGTTTGTCTACGTTACTGCATGGTCTATTGGACCGCGACTACCTTTTCGATTCAATGCTTAAAGTGAGTCAACAGTCGGTACAAACCGTTGCTGATCTAGAGCAAGCACAAGGCGCAGAGCCAATCACTAACGACAACCAGAAAGAAAACGAAGCCGTATGTGAAGAGTGGGACGTCCAGTGGGCTATCTTCCGTCCGCTGCGTGAAGCGGTAGAACGTGACATCAGCTTGATTAAAGATTTGCGTGAAGAGCTACGTGAAGAAGGTGTGAGCAACATCGGTATTGCACTTTAATCGTTGAATAAATAGAAAAAGGCATCCTAACTGGATGCCTTTTTTGTTTTCAGCCCTAAACCACCTACTTCAGTAGGTGGTTATCATCCGTTTCGGCTTTGCCTGTAAAACTACTC
>NZ_JAWORT010000054.1:0-6232 GCF_033337975.1 Vibrio sp. Vb2880 | reverse complement strand
GCTTAGCGGAAAGTTCTTTTACCCTCAGCCGAAATGCCTGCCGTTGCTAGACATTGCCAGCCAGTGCCCGTCACTCCGCGGTCTTCACTGCGTGATCGAGTTGATCGACACCCGCCGTGACACGCTCCATGAAGTGCCTGCCTGCGTCTGTTAGCCGAACGCCCCGCGCATGGCGCTCAAATAGCAGGACACCAAGGTTATCCTCCAGCGCTTTCACACGCGCGCTGACGCTCGACTGGCTGATACCAAGTGCCTTGGCCGCATGCCGAAAATTCAGATGCTCGGCGACGGCGATGAACTGAACAAGGGAAATGAGCGGTATCCTGCCAGACAGGATACCGACATTCACGAGGTTTCGATGGTTAGTGCGCCGCATCGGAGCGGGCCTGCTACCAGTCGTCGGTTAGACGACTGGCGACTTCTCGGTGGCAGCCCCACGGAGCCGAAGGAGCACCAGCCCCAACGAAACCAGTACCGCCATCGCCGTGGCGTAACAGATCACGGGCCACGCTGTGTCACCGTTTAAAAGTGCCACCGCCAATGTCCCGACAATGCTGACTATCAGGCTTTGAACGCAGAAGTAGAACGCGACCGCTGATCCCGCGATGTCGTCGAACTCTGCCAAAGCGCCGTTCGCGGTAACGGACACCGTGAAGACAATACCGACCGCGACAACCCACATCGGTAGGATGAAGGTGAGGAATGACGGCGAGCCGTAAAGTTCGCCGATCCCCAACAGGACCGCTCCGCAAACAAGCAACGCCATCCCACGCGCCACGCATCCTGCGATGCCCCATCTGGCGACAAAGGACTTCGCGAAACGGGTTGTCACGATCATTACAAGCGCGACAGTGGCGAAGGCAAAGCTGAATCCGATCTCGGAATATTCCGCTTGGCCTATGAGCACACGGGGAGCCGTCGAGAAGAAGACGAAGTAGGTGCCCATACCGGCGCTAAAGCCGACAGTGTAAACCCAAAAAGCCGGACTCGCGAAGATCGGCAAGACAGATCGGCGCGTCTTGACTTGATCCAGAGGGCGGGTTTCGTGCCACCTGAAACCCGCATTTAGGAGTGCGAGCATCGCCAGTATAGCCAAAGTAATGAATATCGCCTGCCATCCCAAGAACTCGCCGATCAATACTCCGGCGATAGGGCCGAGCGCAGGCACGAACGCCAGCATCGAACTGAAAAGGCCGTAGATGACGACACCCTCAGGACGGTTGGCATAAACGTCGCGAACCGTCGCGAACGTCGCCACCAGCATGGCCGACGCGCCCACTGCTTGAAGTAGACGGAAAGCGACAAAGGCCGGTGCAGTTGAAGACCAAGCTGCTCCCAGAGACGCAATGACGAAAGCCGTTGCGCCCGCAAGTAGAATTGGCCGTCGCCCGATTCTGTCTGAGAGCGGACCAAAAATCACCTGGCCCACGCCGAGCATCACCATATAGAGGCTCAACGTGAGTTGGATCATAGCGGGCGTCGTGTTCAGGATGCCGGGCATCGCTGGAACGACAGGGAGATAAATATCCATCGCCAGTGAAGCGAGGATGTCGAAAGGAGCCATCAGCAGCAGTGCTGCCGGCAGCGTATAGGCCCACGCGGGGCGTGTGGTGGTCATGACGAATCAACCCTCGATTAAGGAATACCGGGCGACGTCTGCTCGTCAGCAATCAGATGAGACTAGCCTTACAGAGCGCCGCAACAACAATACTGGTTGTTGCGGCTTACTTGTCTGCTGACTTGGAATTTCCCATCTGATTACTCCACGCTTACGAATATGAATTGCTACATTTTATCCGATTATCTTTTGCTTCGCAATGCGGCATGGGCGCACTCAGCGTTCCAGCCCCCTCTGCCGCCCTAACTGCCACGACACCGACCCGCCCTGCACGATGCCCATAACCTCGCGGCCGAGTTGGCGGTCGATGATCGGCCGCCACGGGACAAGGGTGAACTCATGGGATTTCTCGACCACGGCGAACTTGCCGCTCGATAGATGCACGGTTCCGGTAAACTTGCCGCTGACGCTCTCGCCGTCCGTGGCGGCGCGGAACGGCAGGCCCTTACTCAAAGCCATATCCGATCCGACGCCGGCTACCTCGCGCTCCCGCAGGATGGCGAGAAGGTTGCGCCGGTAGAAGACGCGGCTGTCCCGGCTGCGGGTGGCGTCGCCCTGTTCGATATGGTGCTCGCGGCGCTGGTCCATGGCTTCGCGGACTTGTTGCCCGAAGCCGGTTGGCGCAAGGTCGGCCGTCTCGCCGTGGATCAGCCGCCGGTCCAGCCAGGTCGCGCCGTCCGATCCGATCTGTTTGTTCAGATCGACCGGGGAAAGGACGCGAACGCTGGCCTGACTGTCTCGGCCGGCGTCATGGGCGGCGGCACGGCTGACCAGATCATCGGGGATGCGCCATTGGTCGGCGTCGATCCGCTCGACGATACCGGCCCGGCGTAGCGCCTCCAGCCGGCGCACATGGGCATCGACATAGCCCTCATAGTCGCCGCCTGGAACGCGGCACGTATAGGAAGAATAAACGCCCTTTTCACCCAAGTCCAACAGCTTTGGACCGCAGTTGACTCTTTCGACACCCCTGCGATGCAACCCAATCCGGCTGACGGGGAGCCAGCAACGCTGAAAATTTACCCTCCTCTTTCCCACTAGCGGCTCCTTTTCCGACAACCAGCACGGCGGATCCCTGCCGCGGCGCTGTGAACGCAGCATTTTGATTGGTATCGTTGGCCTTCAGGCTCGTCAGTCAAACAGACCCAGGAGCAGCTCAGCCGGTGGCGCCCGGCTTTCGGGTAACGCCCTGGTCCCGCTGGTTTCGGCTTTGTGCTTCAGGTGATCAAGGATCTGCTTGATCACTATAGGGTCTTCAATGCAGGCGATGACTTTCATGGCGCCGCCGCAGCCGCTGCAGGTCTCGATGTCGATATTGAAAACACGCTTGAGCCGTTGCGCCCATGTCATCGACGCTCGCCGTTGTGCTGGTGTTGCCGGTTCATCAGCCACCCTGACCTTGTTGCCCCTGCCCCGTTTTGCCGGCGTGACCAACGCCCGGTGCCGACTGTTGGGTGCGAACACCCCGTGGAAGCGGGTTAGGTTGACTCTGGGCTTCGGTACCAGGGCGGCCAGCCTTGCAATGAAATCCAATGGTTCGAAAATGACGTGCGTGGTGCCGTCCCGGTACGGCGTCTTGAGCTGGTAGCGCACGTTGCCGCCTCGTGTTAACGACAGCCGCTTCTCGGATACCGCCGGGCGGCTGATGTACCGGCACAGCCGTTCGAGCTTCTTGCGTTCATCGGCCCTGGCCGCCACGCCGGCGTGCAGGCTGGACCCGGCTACCTTGCCAATCCCGTCACCGAACGGATCACCACTGGTCGGCAGAGTTTGCAAAGTGAACACCTTTCGCCCCGCCTGTGAACCGACAGCGATACGGTAAGTGATCGAGTGCCCCAGCAGGGGTGTCATCGGGTCGTCATCCACCGCATCCGAGGCCAGATAGCTGTTTTCGACATCCCGTTCCAGCAGGCCTTGCCGTTCCAGATAGCGACCCACCCGGTGGGCGATGGTGTGCGTCAGCTGGGTGAGCTCTGGGCTGGTCGGCGCCTTGACCCAGCGGAAACGCGCTGAGCCGTGGGATTGCTCGACATACACACCGTCGAGAAACAGCATGTGGAAGTGAACATTCAGATTGAGCGCCGATCCAAAACGCTGGATCAGGGTGACCGCGCCCGTCTTGGCCACTTGGTGGGTATGGCCCGCTTTCTTGACCAGGTGCCAATACCCATCTTTGTATCAACTCCCCTTCCTGCCCGGCATCCCCGCAATTGATGACTTCAGAACAAGATGCTACCAATTTTTCAATAACAGCAAATTGCCTTTTTACTCCATCGTTATCAATTAGTTTAATGCCAAATTTTTTAGGTACAATTGGCAGATCTTCCAATTTCCAGTATTTCCAATTTTCTTTGTAATCATGGGGTTCATTCAATGTACACAGATGGCCAAAAGTCCAGGTTACCCAATAGCCATTTCCTTCATAAAAGCCGTTGTTGCGTTGTTTTGCACCAATTACTTCGGCAATATCTTTTGCCACAGAAGGTTTTTCAGCTATACATAAAATCATAAGGAGGCAAAGTTAGTAAGGTCGTTGAAGTTTTGAAACCGTTACATACAAAACATTTCAACAAAAACAGTAAGTTTTAGAGTTATTTACGTGTATATTTTTTTATTTCAAAAGCAAAAGCGTGTTTTTCATCAATACCCTGTTTCAGTACAGTTTCACTATTCCACTCAGATTCAGAAAATTTAGGAAAAAAAGTATCTGCGTCAAACACTCCATCTACTTGTGTGATATACATTTCTTGAAGGATGTTTCGCTGCATAACTTCTGCATAAATTTGTCCCCCACCAATGATGAAAACAGTTCTTTCGGTTTCATTTTTATAGAACTCTAAACATTCAGTAAGTGAAAAAAAGACATGAGCTCCTGGTGCTTGATAGCCGATTTGGTGAGTTAAAACGGCATTTTCACGATTTGGCAAGGGTCTAAATTTCTCAGGAATAGATTCATAATTTTTACGTCCGGTTATTACTACATGACCTGTTGAAGTTTCTTTAAAGAATTTCATATCAGCCGGCAATTTCCATAACAAATCGTTGTCTTTACCAATGCCAAAATTTTTATCCATGGCAACAATTAATGATAGTTTCATAATGATCGGTATTGAATAATTAATTTTTTATTTGAGGCATTAAGCACATGCAATAATTTCTCAATTGGTTTTTTCACCTTTTCTTTCAAATGTAACTCATCTGCAGTTTGAATCATACGTATAGGAAGAATAAACGCCCTTTTCACCCAAGTCCAACAGCTTTGGACCGCAGTTGACTCTTTCGACACCCCTGCGATGCAACCCAATCCGGCTGACGGGGAGCCAGCAACGCTGAAAATTTACCCTCCTCTTTCCCACTAGCGGCTCCTTTTCCGACAACCAGCACGGCGGATCCCTGCCGCGGCGCTGTGAACGCAGCATTTTGATTGGTATCGTTGGCCTTCAGGCTCGTCAGTCAAACAGACCCAGGAGCAGCTCAGCCGGTGGCGCCCGGCTTTCGGGTAACGCCCTGGTCCCGCTGGTTTCGGCTTTGTGCTTCAGGTGATCAAGGATCTGCTTGATCACTATAGGGTCTTCAATGCAGGCGATGACTTTCATGGCGCCGCCGCAGCCGCTGCAGGTCTCGATGTCGATATTGAAAACACGCTTGAGCCGTTGCGCCCATGTCATCGACGCTCGCCGTTGTGCTGGTGTTGCCGGTTCATCAGCCACCCTGACCTTGTTGCCCCTGCCCCGTTTTGCCGGCGTGACCAACGCCCGGTGCCGACTGTTGGGTGCGAACACCCCGTGGAAGCGGGTTAGGTTGACTCTGGGCTTCGGTACCAGGGCGGCCAGCCTTGCAATGAAATCCAATGGTTCGAAAATGACGTGCGTGGTGCCGTCCCGGTACGGCGTCTTGAGCTGGTAGCGCACGTTGCCGCCTCGTGTTAACGACAGCCGCTTCTCGGATACCGCCGGGCGGCTGATGTACCGGCACAGCCGTTCGAGCTTCTTGCGTTCATCGGCCCTGGCCGCCACGCCGGCGTGCAGGCTGGACCCGGCTACCTTGCCAATCCCGTCACCGAACGGATCACCACTGGTCGGCAGAGTTTGCAAAGTGAACACCTTTCGCCCCGCCTGTGAACCGACAGCGATACGGTAAGTGATCGAGTGCCCCAGCAGGGGTGTCATCGGGTCGTCATCCACCGCATCCGAGGCCAGATAGCTGTTTTCGACATCCCGTTCCAGCAGGCCTTGCCGTTCCAGATAGCGACCCACCCGGTGGGCGATGGTGTGCGTCAGCTGGGTGAGCTCTGGGCTGGTCGGCGCCTTGACCCAGCGGAAACGCGCTGAGCCGTGGGATTGCTCGACATACACACCGTCGAGAAACAGCATGTGGAAGTGAACATTCAGATTGAGCGCCGATCCAAAACGCTGGATCAGGGTGACCGCGCCCGTCTTGGCCACTTGGTGGGTATGGCCCGCTTTCTTGACCAGGTGCGTGGCAATGACGCGGTAAACGATGCCCAGCACCCACCCCATGATCTCGGGCCGGCTGGCAAACAGGAAACGCAGCTGAAACGGGAAGCTCAACACCCACTGACGCATGGGTTGTTCAGGCAGTACTTCATCAACC
>NZ_JAWORT010000053.1:0-6384 GCF_033337975.1 Vibrio sp. Vb2880 | reverse complement strand
TGTTTTACCGTGGTCAACGTGGCCGATAGTACCAACGTTAACGTGCGGTTTCGTACGTTCAAATTTTTCTTTAGACATGAGTGGTCCCTCTAGGTACGGATTTAGGTGGCCCAAATTGACCACGCAACCAAAAAAAGATAATTGGTAAATCTAATATCAAAAGGAAATAAACTTGAGAGCTGGTGCTGATAGGCAGACTCGAACTGCCGACCTCATCCTTACCAAGGATGCGCTCTACCACCTGAGCTATATCAGCACTCAAATTAGAGTGGAGCGGGCAGCGGGAATCGAACCCGCATCATCAGCTTGGAAGGCTGAGGTAATAGCCATTATACGATGCCCGCAACACGTAACTCTGAGAGCTATTTCCTAAAGAATATGGTGGAGGGGGACGGATTCGAACCATCGAAGGCAGTGCCGGCAGATTTACAGTCTGCTCCCTTTGGCCACTCGGGAACCCCTCCAAATTTTCAAGCCATTCAGACTACTAAAGGAAAGAATGGTGCCGACTACCGGAATCGAACTGGTGACCTACTGATTACAAGTCAGTTGCTCTACCTACTGAGCTAAGTCGGCATAAGTGGTGCGCATTCTATTGAATGATTTTCTAGGTTGCAATAGTAATTTGAAAAAAAATCATAAATTTCGATTTTTTAGATTCGTTTGCTGCAAATTCGTACAAACTTAGCTTTTTTAAAGCAAACTTCGACCTTTGTCGTTTGCTTTGAAGTTCGCTTGATGTATGTTCTTGCTTCTATTAAACCAAGGATAAAAGAGACCCATGAGTCCATTTTTGTCATTTGACCGTGCAAATTGGGCCGAGTTAAGAAACTCTGTACCGATGACACTTTCTGAAGACGACTTGACTGCGCTTCAGGGCATTAATGAAAACCTAACCATGGAGGAAGCGGTAGAGATCTACCTTCCTTTGTCTCGTCTTTTGAATCTGTATGTCCAAGCTCGTCAAAGCCGCAATTCCGTATTACAACAATTCTTAAATACAGAGGAACATGCTCCCCCTTTCGTAATTGGTATCGCTGGCAGTGTTGCTGTAGGCAAAAGTACGACTGCTCGTATTCTAACGGCATTGCTTTCTCGTTGGGAGAATCATCCCAAAGTGTCCTTGGTTACAACAGATGGCTTCCTATATCCGAAAAAAGTACTAGAAGAACGCGGTATCATGCATCGTAAAGGCTTCCCAGAATCCTATGATATCAAGCGCTTAGTCGAGTTCATGTCTGACGTAAAGGCAGGAAAGCCCGATCTTGAAGTACCCATCTACTCTCACATCACGTATGACATTACTGATGAACTAAGAAAAGTGGATAGACCGGATGTTCTTATTATTGAAGGTTTAAACGTTCTGCAAAGTGGAATGGACTATCCACATGACCCGCATCGTGTCTTCGTCTCTGACTTTTTAGATTTTTCAATTTATGTCGATGCAGAAACAGAGACCATTGAACATTGGTATGTAGAACGCTTTTTAAAGTTTCGCCAAGGGGCCTTTACGAAACCAGGCTCTTATTTTAGCCACTACACACAACTCTCTGTCGATGACGCAAAGAAAAAAGCGAAGCAAATTTGGCATGATATTAATGGGCTCAATTTAGAATTGAATATTCTTCCAACTCGTGAGAGAGCCCACTTGATTCTACACAAAGGCGTTAACCACTTGGTTGATAAAGTCTCGTTGCGAAAGTAATCGAAGATTAGTCACTTTTACGCAACGAGATTTCACCACCAATATAAGTCTCTAGTCCTTGGGAGGTTTCGATTAATATTCCACCTTGATGATCGATGCCTCGAACGACGCCATATACCTCTCTAGGACCAATAAGCAGTTTGACCTGACGATTAAGGAAATTGTCTAACCGATTCCAACGTTCGATAAAGCCAGTAAGTCCTTTCATTTCATATTCGACAAGTGCGGAATTCCAATGCTTGATAAGTGTCATTGCTAGAACATTTCTATCGATCTTGAGACTCTGATTTACTTGGTTCAACGTGGTCCATGGCTGGTCAATCTCAGGCTGGTCGTCAGGCATTCCAATATTCAGGCCCATCCCAATCACTAGATGAGCAGCCCCACCGGCCTGACCCGACATTTCAACCAAGATTCCGGCCAGTTTTTTATCTTGATAATACAAGTCATTCGGCCACTTGAGTTTAACACCTTGCATGCCTACTTCTTCCAAAGCTTCCACTGCGGCAATCCCAATCACCAAGCTCAAGCCCATTGCCGCAGCCATTCCTGCATCCAGTCGCCAATACATAGAGAGATATAAGTTAGAGCCAAACGGTGAGACCCATTGTCTACCGCGGCGACCACGCCCTTGTGCTTGATATTCAGCAATACAAACACGGCCCTTTTCCGAATCCGCGACTCTGTCGAGCAAATATTGGTTCGTTGAGTCAATCACAGGGACGAGTTCAACAAGTGACTCCGAGCTAGTGGTCAGGAGAGTCTCGTCTAACAACTGCAATGGTGAGGCTAACTGGTAACCGCGCCCTTGCACTCGATAAATATCAATACCCCATTCACTAAGACCTTTAATGTGCTTAGCGATTGCCGCTCTAGAAACATTAAGATCGTCGCCCAACGCTTCTCCTGAATGAAACTCTCCATCACTTAATAACTTTAAAATATGAAGTTTCGTAGAGTGATCTTTTCTCATCTAGATGCCTCGATCTGAGTCAAATTGGTCTCCCCGGTACGATTGAGAAAGCGTACTTCATGCTCAAGTATGATTTGGTATTTGTCCCATACCGTCTGCTTCACTAAAGAAGCAAGCGCGACAATGTCATCAGCACTACAATTATCTATGTTGGTCAAAACCAAAGCTTGCATAGGGTTGACCTGCGCACCATGTACAGACTTCCCCTTTAATCCACACTGATCAATAAGCCAACCAGCAGCAATTTTCATTCCTCCTGAAGCTGGGTAGGCCACTACGTTAGGGTATTTTTTTGTTAGTCGATCATAGTGATCTTCTGTGATCACTGGGTTTTTAAAGAAACTACCTGCGTTACCTATCTTGGTTGGATCTGGCAGTTTTGCCTTTCGCACTTGGCATACTCGTTCGAAGATAGAAGCAGGGCTGAGTTGTTCTTCTGGGATACTTTGTAAAGGACCGTACTGGTTAATCGGCTGCCATTGCTTCGCCAACTTAAGCCCTAATGCGGTGATAAAGCACTTTCCGTGCAACGCATGTTTAAATATGGAATCCCTATAGGCAAACTCACAGTCTTGGGCGTGCATTCTTTTGTTTTCAAACGTAGTTAGGTCAAGAACATCTACATAATCACAGATGTCTTTTAGCTCTAGGCCATACGCACCAATGTTCTGAATAGGAGCCGAGCCAGCACAACCTGGAATCAAAGCTAAGTTCTCAATCCCACCGATCCCCTGATTCACACACCAGGAAACCAATTCAGGCCAATCTTCACCACCGGCAATATGTAATAGGTAATGCTCATCCGTTTCCGTGACTTCTTTACCCATGATTCGATTAACAATCACTAATCCCTCAAAATGTTCTGTAAAAAGAACATTACTTCCTTTACCTAAAAAAAGTTTCGGTAAATGGGTGAATCTTGGGTTTTGAAATAGCTCAATAACATCTTCAAGCGACTCAACGATAGCTAAATAGGAACACGATTGTTCAATTCCAAAAGTATGGTAAGCCTTTAGGCTCGCATTTGTTTTAATTTGCATAGTAGGTTTGCAACACCAGATAAGATTCTCTTAAACTGTCGACATTCTACATTAGTTATCTTTTAACCGCAGTGACAATACCAGACTCATTAATCATAGAAGTGTTAAATCCCATCAAGCTCCCCCTCATTAAGAAACTATACAAAGCGTATTACCCTGCGGGTCGAGCCAAAAAAGATGAATTGATCATTACAGCAAGCCATAAAGGTGAAATCATTGCGTTACTACGTTTAAAAAGTGTAGATAAAGTTCGTCTGTTGACAGGAATGTTGGTCATTCCGAAAGTTAGGGGAACAGGGATTGGAAAAGAACTACTAACTCATTGTAAAAGCAATGTTTTCACTGATGGCGATTATTGCTTCGCGTTTACACATCTCGAATCCTATTATTCCAAGCATGGATTCACAACAATTGATTGCTCTGAGCTACCACACCCGCTAAAAATGGCATTTCAACGTTATGTAGATAGCGGTAAAGATCTCATTCCAATGCAATTCATCTCTTCAACGACATCAAAACGCGTGCTTTTGTAGCCAGGTAAATCATATCTTTGATAAAATGGCAGGTTCGCAATATTGCACTAAACTAAGGTACTCATACCGATATGATAGTAAGTAGGAATCCATTCGAACAGTTGCCAAGTCTCGCTGTCAATCCGGAAGACTTTGATGTTCTGTATTCAGCAGAATCATTCAGAACCCGTCTTTTAGATGCTATCAGCAAAGCAACGTCGCGAATTTACCTAGTCGCTCTATATCTGGAAGATGATGAAGCTGGACGTGAAATTCTCACTGCGCTTTATGAAGCGAAACAGCGCAATCCTGGGTTGGACATCAATATCTGTGTCGACTGGCATCGAGCGCAGCGTGGCCTGATTGGTGCGGAGACATCTGAGGGTAATTCAGCGCTTTACAAAGCATATGCCAGTAAGTACCAACACCCAATCCCTGTCTATGGCATACCAGTGCGTGGCAGAGAAGTTTTTGGGGTACTGCATTTAAAAGGCTTCATTGTCGATGATACTGTTATCTACAGTGGGGCGAGCTTAAATAACGTTTATCTCCATTATCATGAACGTTATCGATTTGATCGTTACCATGTGATTCGACATGAATCTTTAGCGAATTCAATGGTGCAATTCATTCAGGAAGAAATGATTGCTCACCCTGCCGTTAATGATCTTGCAGGAAAAGATAAGCCAGAAACCAAAGAAATAAAGTCGGCGATTCGCCAACTGAGGGCTTCTCTTGCTCAAGCAAACTATAAGTTTGAAGACCAAGCTGCAACAGAAGAAAGCGTAAAAGTCACTCCGTTAGTTGGGCTAGGCAAACGCCGTAATCTGCTCAATCAACAGATTGTAAAGTTACTGGCAGCAGCCCAAGACGAAATTTTCATTTGTACGCCTTACTTTAACTTCCCTAAAGCACTTCATCGTGAAGTGAAACGAGCCATGAAGCGTGGTGTGAAAGTAACTATTGTTGTGGGTGATAAAACCGCCAACGACTTTTACATTGCACCTGAGGAAGACTTTAAAACCATTGGCGGGCTTCCATATCTTTACGAAGTGAATTTGCGTCGCTTTGCGAAAGCCAATGAAGCGAATATCGCAGCACGTAAATTGTCAATTCACCTATGGAAGCATGACAATAACAGCTTCCACCTTAAGGGTATTTGGGTTGATAAACGCTATATGCTACTTACTGGGAATAACCTAAATCCACGTGCTTGGTCACTCGACCTAGAAAATGGGCTACTCATACAAGACAATTATGCGAAGCTCACTGAGACGTTTGAAGACGAAGTTTCGCGTATTCTTGAGCATACTCACCTTATCTGTACTTATAAGCAATTAGAGAAAGTAGAAGACTATCCTATAGGGGTACAGCGACTGGTCAGAAAAATTACCCGCCTAAAGGCAGATGGTGTTTTAAAACGTATTCTTTAGACATCATTTCTCGCTCTAAAGTACGTCGAGATTTTTATACTAAGCCAACCGCTTTAGCAGTTGGCTTTTTCATATAATCCATTTGGAATACTTAACTATTTTCTAGTACCGCTAGTGAGCACATAACCACTTAGATCTAGAGCGACTCTCTTAATGGGTTTGAGCTTTGACGTTTGTGAGTATTCCGCATAGCTTACAGCCTCGAGCTAAGCTACCCCTCTCTGTTCTGGCGCTTCTTACCTTTTGGCGATATATTTTTTCTGAGACTCATCAAATGTTCAGCGTCGAAAATCATCACCTCGCTAATGAAGAGCTCCTTCAATCTTTCACCTTCCAATTCTTTTCAAGTCGTTTGATTTTTGAGCCAGGAGAGATTGGGGGTATATATGACGCTTTTCTGGATTATGCGCACAGTTCGTTTTTTCTTTCTCATCAAGATTCAAGCCGTTGAACGCCTTTGAATACCATAGATTACTTAGGTTTGTTTGTAGGTCATATTGTCTTTCCACAGCATCAACGGCCTATATTAATTAAAGCCTAGTGTGTAATCACGCAAAGTTCACTTAGTAGGGATTATGGGGAGTAGTCTAATTAGGTGTAAACACACTTCAGGGAAACGCCGCCAGTAGAAACGAAAAAAGCCTCAGTCTTTCGACTGAGGCTTAATATAAGTGGCGGAGTGGACGGGACTCGAACCCGCGACCCCCGGCGTGACAGGCCG
>NZ_JAWORT010000052.1:0-6385 GCF_033337975.1 Vibrio sp. Vb2880 | reverse complement strand
CAATCAATTGGGAAATTCAGCAAGAAAAATTGGTGAGGCTTCATTGAATTTAGAGCTGAAAGCATTGCTTATGGCGTGCGACAATCCCACCTAACAAACTGTTCAAGAGGGATTCGCAACGCGTGGCATTTTTACTATGCGTTGGTTTTAGTGTTTAAGGTGGCATGCGGCGGCATCGGTATTGCGTTGCTCACCCCTTAACAGGGCGTTATACGTGTCCACTAGTATTGAGGATATTATGATTGAGAGAGCTGTAGCGGCAACTCTGTACTTGGATGTATTGATTCCTTGGGAGCAGAATATTAAAGAAATCGACCAAAAGGGTAACTTCGATATCCGGGCTAAGGGGTTCACTGCATTTAAGCGTTCCAACAATCTCAAGGTGCAAGTAAAGAAAAAGGTGCCGGAATCAGATTTACACATTAAAAATTACATTTCACGTGAATTACTTGCTGAAAATGTACTTATTTTGTCTAAAGGTGACAATTCGACGGCTCGTAGTATTCTAAGGCATTTTAGAAA
This sequence comes from Vibrio sp. Vb2880, assembly GCF_033337975.1. NCBI lineage: Bacteria > Pseudomonadati > Pseudomonadota > Gammaproteobacteria > Vibrionales > Vibrionaceae > Vibrio > Vibrio sp. Vb2880. The sequence continues at coordinate 5,863 of NZ_JAWORT010000052.1, read as the reverse complement.
CTCGATTGCTCATGGGCATGTAAAACAACAAAAGATTAAACGTGTAAACTACCTTGTATTCTCAGCTTCAAATAAAAATCGGCATCAGTTCTATTTAAAAATTAGGCAGTCTCTACTCAACACTTTCATTGCGGCACTGATGTCGACAGTAAAACACGTATAACAAAGCGTTTAAGACAGATTCGCAACGCTTGGCAGTTTTAGTTTGAATCGGTATTAGTGTTTACGGCACAATAGGTTAGGTTCAGTGGTTGCGTTGCTCACTACTTAACGCGGCGTTATAAATACATTCAAATCTTCTGTAATAATAAAAGGAATTTCAGTATGGCTAGAGAAAAATATACGATGCCAATGAATTGCCCTAATAAAGAGTGCAATCAAAAAGGGGAGTTTAAAATTTCGGAAAATGACTATCCATTTATGAGATCGTTAGATCGTGACGTTCACTGCATCAAGGGAGAGTTTTCCGTAAAGATGGTAAGTGATAGTGACGCTGAAGTAACATGCGACTTATGTAACCACACGTTCAAGTGGTGAAACGACCGCTGATTTATAACAAACTGTTTAAGAGTGATTCGCAACGCTTGGCATTTTTGCTATGCGTTGCGTTTAGTGTTTAAGGTGGTATGCGGTAGCTTCGGCATTGCGTTGCTCACACCTTAACAGGGCGTTATGTGACCTGAAGTTTTGCGATTAATCTTGTTTATTATCAACTTGTTGCTTATTATTGAGCATTTTTATTGAATGTGAATCCATATATGAGAATTGCGACAAAACTACTAACCTTAGCTCTTTCTTTTGTCTCCACTGCGACATTTTCAAGTGAAATCTTAATTATTAATAATCAATATAGTGACATGAGATACAATATGTATGGCCTTGGAGAGCGAACTATCAAAGCTAGAAATGACGGAGGCAGCTACAGGCGCTCAGTTATTATTGAATCAGCCATTAGTATCCCTGAATGCAGTTCAACAAATGCATATACAGTTCAGTGTCCCATACTAATTCTCAGTAAATCCCCTTGGGAAATGTCGTACTCAATTACTGAGACTAAATATCTGAAACTTGAAGCGAGTTCGTGTACATTTAATAGGCAAAAACCGTCGACGGACTACATTATATCTTGTAACTAGTTGCGCCCAAGGTAGGCATTAGTTTTGGTAAGACAAAACCGCACCATTAATAGTTCACATAACAAAGCATTTAAGAGTGATTCCCAACGCATGGCATTTTTCATTCCATTGTTGGGTTCTGTGTTTACGGTGGTATGGTTAGGTTTCGTGGAAGCGTTGCTCACACCTTAATGCGGCGTTATGTTGCTAGAGGGTTGCGAGGAATAAAGTGCTTAATTTATTGAAGTTTTTTGTTGTCAGCAATCTCATTGCAACCGCCGTTGTGGTCGCATTTGAGGAATCTACTGGGTTCTTTGGTCTTAATTTTTGGTCTGACTACGCTTTCTTTGCCGTGATGATTCTTTGGGGAATAGCAGCATTATTTTTTATGTATCCTCCTGAAGGTGGTTTTGGTGGCGATAACGCGGAAAGGGTGACAGGTTCAATGGTCGATGGTTCGGTGGCTGATGAAATTGACGACGAACGTTTTTCGTCAAACACGATATTTTGCATCAAGCTTTTTGTTTCTGGCTTACCAGCGTTTCTAACGTGCGTAATAGCGAGCTTCGCAACATAACAAAGCGTTCAAGAGGGACTCCCAACGCTTGGCGGTTTTAGTTTAAAGTTTGGCTTATGTGTTTATGGCACAATGCTTAAGTTTGGGGGGCATAGCGTTGTCGCCCCTTAACGCGGCGTTAGTACGGGTTTGGCATCAAAGGTCATAAGTTTTGGTGTGTATCTGTTTTGGCGCTCGTCTGTACACCTTTCAGTTAGTGCCTTTCACGTTCTTTCCGGTGGCACTATATGCGGAGTGTTCGCTTTGATTTCACCGTTTACGGTTTCTAACTCTTAGCCTATTTCTTTGGTGCTTCTTCATTTTTGTGGAGGCTTCTGAGTAAATCTTGGTTGCTATTGGCGCTGCCGTCGGAGCGCGAAGATCGAATCCTTTCCTAATTTGAAGTGAGTGAAAGTAGGGGAGTTCAGTGCATTTTTCTTCTAGCCAACTTTCGTCTTTCAATCGGGGTAAAGTTTTGTAGCTGCCCGTCTCACTTCAGTGTTCAAAGCCTTTCATATCATGCCAGTTTTCAATATCTTGGAGCGCATAAATAGAAGTAGCGCATGTACTAACAAATTGCTTAAGAGTGATTCGTAACGCGTGGCATTTTTACTTTGCGGTGGCTTATGTGATTAAGGCGCTGTGCGGTAGCTTTTGTATTGCGTTACTCACACCTTAGCAAGGCGTTATAAATCAGAAATATTTATGAGAACTATTCAAGAACAATTCAATAAAATCCTCGAGGATTTGGTTGCTGATAACCCAGCTAAAGCGCGAGAGCTAGATATCAAAAAGCTGGTTGCTGACTTAACTCCAGAATTTGTAGAAATGATCGGTAAATCATTGCATTCCTCAATGCCTGAAATGCTTTCACATCGCAGGTCAGATTTTAGCTCGTTTGCGGATATGAATGTTGAAAAATGGCAATCGGCTTTTGATCTACTTGAAACGCATATCGTAATCTGTACTGAAGCGGGAGCAACTCTAAATTCAAAGTATCGCCCAGAAGCAGCAGAACAAGGGGACTTGATATTTGACCTATTAGTTCGTCATCACGCTAGAGCCTGCCACATAGCAAACGAAATTTTATGCTTATTAAAGAATGGGTTCCCTGATGCTGCACACTCAAGATGGAGAGCGTTACATGAAGTGAATGCCACTGCCTTATTCATTTTTAATCACGGTCAAGAGTGTGCGGAACGCTTTTATTTTCATGATGTTGTGGATGCTTATGACGCTATGAAAGAGCATCGTAAATACGAAGACCGGTTACAAGCAAAGGGACCAACAGATATAGAAATGAATGAATTGAAAAAGGTTTATGATGATCTCATCATAAAATATGGTAGAAGCTACGCCGGGCATTATGGGTGGGCTGCATATTTGTTTCCGGGACATAGTCGCGTAGGATTCGGTGCTATTGAGAAAGACGTGGGGCTTGAACATATGCGCCCTTATTATAAATGGGCAAGCCAAAATATTCATGCAGGCTCGAAAGGTTTGAGAAACCGCTTAGCGCTTGTTGATTGTAGCGAAGACATATTGGTAGTTGGGCAAAGCAATTCAGGTATGACAGATCCGGCTCATGCTACAGCCATTAGTTTACTCGGGGTAACGAGTACATTACTGACCTATAAGCCCTCGTTGGATACAATTGTAATGCTGCAAATAGCGGCAAAGTACTCAGATAAAATTGGTCGTGAGTTTCTCAGGCTTTCGAGGAATACTGATTTATAACAAACTGTTTAAGAGTGATTCGCAACGCGTGGCATTTTTACTATGCGTTGCTTTTAGTGTTTAAGGTGGTATGCGGTAGTATCGGTATTGCGTTGCTCACACCTTAACAGGGCGTTAGGCTAATCAGGGAGATAAAGATGTCGCTTTGGGTTTTGGTTCCGCTTTCATTTTTCCAGCTTGGAGTAGGTAGCATTATTGGTTTTGGGCTTATATTTCTCTCAGGTATAGATCGGGGAGAGAAGCTTTCTGAGTTCAACAATAATATTTGTGTAGCGCTATGGTTTCTATATGTCTTTTCGGTGTTCACGAGTTTCGGACTAATAATTTATTTTTACTTAATTGATAGCCAAGCATCGTATTATCTATGGTATTTAACGCAATGGGTGGTATTGGCCGTTCTTGTAGGCTACTGGCGAATAGCGAGCGTAAAATTAGCCTAACAAACAGTTCAAGAGGGATTCACAACGCGTGGCATTTTTACTATGCGTTGGTTTTAGTGTTTAAGGCGGTATGCAGCGGCTTCGGTATTGCGTTGTTCACCCCTTAACTGGGCGTTAGCTTACTAATAGACGGAGTCAATAAAATAGAAGATAATAGGCAATTGATTTAATACTAAAGTTTATGCGGAGACGTAAATGAATCAGTTGGCTCTGATCCCTCGTGTGGAAGAGGGAGAAATTATTCCACAACGCCTTGGTGATGGGTATATCAGTGCAACAGCACTGTGCCAGTCAGTCGGAAAGCGTTTCGGTGATTACCATTCCTTGAAGGGTACTCAAGAATTTATTGCTGAATTATCGGCTCAAACTAATGTTCCAAAAGATCAGCTAATTCATATCGTTCGAGGTGGCGACCCGAAACTACAGGGTACTTGGGTACATCCATATTTAGCAATTAACCTTGCCCAGTGGCTGTCTGCAAAATTCGCGGTAAAAGTATCGCAGTGGGTTACAGAGTGGCAGCAAGGAAGTGCAAATGCTGTATTGCCAGTACACTTGGAACGTTACATGCAAAATCGCTCGAAAGTTCCTTATACTCATTTTTCAATGCTGAATGAGCTGACTTTAAACCTCATTGCACCTCTGGAGCAAGCTGGGTACACGTTACCGCAATCTTTAGTTCCTGACATTTCGGAAGGACGCATGTTCTGTAAGTGGTTGCGCGATACCAAGGGTATTGAACCGAACACTTTCCCAACTTATAAGCATGAATACCCTGATGGTCGTGAAGTGGATGCAAAATTGTACCCTATTGAACTGTATGAAGACTTCCGCCGCCATTTCAACGAAGTTTGGATTCCAGTTCAAGCTCCTAAGTACTTCAAGCAACGTAGTCCACAGGCTCTACAACTAATTCAGACATTGATGCTCGAAGCAAAGTAAGCTAACAATCTGTTTAAGAGTGATTCGCAACGCTTGGCATTTTTGCTATGCGTTGCGTTTAGTGTTTAAGGTGATATGCGGGATCTTCGGTATTGTGTTGCTCACACCTTAACAGGGCGTTATGTTTTAAGGAGGAAACTTGGAAACAGGTGTAACTATAAGCTTGGCTCAAATCCCGATCGTCAGAGGCGACTTATGTGGAAATATTGAAAATCACATTAAAATGATCGAGGAATCGTCTTCTTACAAAGCTGATGTTGTCGTTTTTCCGGAATTATCATTGACGGGCTATGAGTTAGATTTAGTTGCTGAGCTAGCGTTTTCGCCTGAGCCGTCGAGTTTTAAAGAACTCTCTCAAGCGTCAGTTGAAAATGATATTATAGTTATTGCAGGTTGTCCGCTAAAAGCTAACAATTCCTCAAAGCCAACAATAGGTGCGGTAGTTTGTTTTCCCGATGGCTCAGTCCAATTTTATTCAAAGCAATATCTGCATGAAGGCGAAGATAATTATTGTTCTTTTGGGGCGACGGATTACTTCTTTACTGTGAATGGGTATTAAATAGCATTGGCTATTTGTGCCGACTTTATAACGTCGGAACATTCTCTGCGGGCTAAAAAGCTTGGTGCAGATGCTTATGTTGTAAGTGCTCTAATTTCTGGTAATGGTTTTACCCCTGATTCTAAAATCCTATCCGAAATTGCTTTAGAGCAACGAGTTCCAGTACTTCTAAGCAACCATATCTCAGAAACAGGTGGCTGGAAAACTTGTGGTAAAAGCTCAGTCTGGGATTCATTTGGGAAGCTCATTATTAGCTCTAGTGAAAAAGACAGTGGTTTGGTTTTGTGTACTATTGCTGGCAATGAGATCGAGGCTACTAAAACATAACAAACAATTTAAGAGTGATTCAGCACGCTTGGCATTTTTGGTTTGGGTCTAATTTAGTGTTTACGGTGTTCAAATCTAGTGCTGTAGTAGCGTGCTTCACACCTTAATTGGGCGTTATGTAGCCGCGAGAGGACGGTAAGTTAAAAGGATTTATATATGTTAAATATTCGGCAAGCTCGCATTGAAG
>NZ_JAWORT010000051.1:0-6408 GCF_033337975.1 Vibrio sp. Vb2880 | reverse complement strand
TTGGCGCTGGACTAAACAAAGGCCCCCTTTTAGGGGGCTCACACAAAGCCACCTTCTTTAGAAGGTGGTAATTTACTGCTGCGAACTTTTTCACAAGCGGAATTGGTTGATTAGGATATGTAAATGCGTTGGATGGAACTGAATCAGAGAATTCATCCGGAAAATCATAAAGTGGTGTTTCAACAATTTGTCTAGCAAAGTAATAATCACTCATTTACAACCTCTGACGTACGTCTTTTACTCTTGCTCTATAGTTCAACAGGCATCATCGGTGTTTCAATCGTAGTATTAAATGAAAAATCACCATCAGATCCATTTCAAGGCTGGTCGTCTAGTAACGACCATATGGAGCTGTGCTATCATACCACACGTCAACGCATCCAGCTGACTTCAAGTCTTTAACGAAGTTCTCACTAATACATAATTCATTATTCTCGTTAAAAACAAAAGCATATTTTTCTTCTACTTCTAAATCTGTCAGGGTTGGAAATTGTAAAAGTTCAATTGTTTTATAATCATCGAACTGTCTATCATAATCGTCAGGGTGACTACCAAAATCAAAATAACTATCCCAAGTATCTTTTCCTTCTAACCAAAATTTATTTAGATTTTCTAAAACCTCTTCCCAAATTACAAACCGGACATTATTATCGAAAATAATATACAAGTCAGGATTCGAAAAAACCATACCTGGTCTTTTTTCTGGTAATAATTCACTAATATTATCTTTATTAAACTTGATATACATATCAACCGACCCACGTTTCATTAAAGTGTTCTATTGGTATAAATTCAACACCATTTGGAGCTTTTGATTCAATTTTTTTTACTATACTTTTGTGAAAAAATGTGTGTAACCCCCAAGCTGAATCTCTAAAAACCAGTCTTTTTTGAAGCGGAATCGTTGAAATCTTATGAGGATCAATAACGATTTTTTTCATACCTGAGATATTTCCGCGTTTGAACCTTTTGAATTCACTCTGTTCATGACAGATGACATCTAGTTCATTTGCTAACTGCAACATCATGAAATCATGTTCACCTTTATCAATTAATTTGATATGTATCCAGTTAGAACCATACAACTGTTCAACCTTCAAACTATTATATATATTTATAGATATGGAAAAATCAGGCTCCATTATAATATCTGGTATTATATACTTTTCGTATGGCTTATATTTTGCAAAAACAGGCACGGGTCTACATGGAAAGGTAAATATTGTGCTGTATACCGCTCCTTCATATTCATCAGGAACTGCATAAAACGGTGTAATTTGGTTTTCTTTTACGAAAAAATAATCACTCATGAGCCTAACTCTAACTTTCTAGGTTCCATTACCTCACCTAGTTTATTCCGAATAGTGTGTCTAGTTCCAGTAATATTAAGCCTATGGGGACATGCTTCTCTACTTTTTTCTCGCTTTCAATTTGACCACCTCCACATCCAACTTTTGAGCTCAGAGCATAGTCTTTACCAAAACTGGACATAGCCCAATGAAAGCCGTTTAGGTAATGAACTTGAAGCTCTGCATAATTTATGACATTTCCCATTCAACTGGCCAATCGGAAGCCTTTTGATACTTTACATATGAAAAACTCTTAACAGAATTTATTTTTTCCATAATTGATTTATGAAAAAAAACAACGATAGCTCCATAAGAGGGCTTGAATACCAACCTTTCCTCGATCGGTATTTCTGATAATAGCTCAAAGTTAAACCCCTTAACTTCATCCTCTATATCGATAATATTATAACAATGAAGATAAACAAACTCTTTATCTTTAATCTTAGCAGGAACAAGTGAGTTTTTGTATAGCGTTAATTCTGATAACACTGCTAGAAAACTCAAGTCAAATAACATCTCAGTGTTGACAGAAACATCAAATGGAGCCTCTATAGCGCTGAAACTCTTTAAGCTAATACATTCAAAGTTAACATGCATGGTTGTAGATATCGCTTTATCCATTGACAAGTTAAATCCACGTCCATCTTCCATGTTCCATGTTCCATGTTCACTACAAAGTTTACCTTTGAGTAATCATTTGATAGCACATAATATTCTTCAACAATTTTCATCACATCACACTTCTTACTTCTTACTTCTTACTTCTTACTTCTTAAACAATTAATAATAAGAAGGTTAAGCGTTCAACTTACGTCTTCTCTTACAAAATATTCAAAAAATTATATAAGTTTAAGTTTTATGCTCAAGAAAAAGCGCCTTTCGGCGCTTATTGTATTTGACTTATTTGGAAAACAGATCACAAGCTTAAGTGTCTATGCATCACCGTTACTGGTTTACAGCTAATTAATGCATTAACTAGAGCTTCAGATAAATACAACCCACTTTTCATCAATCTATAATAGTTCATTTATTTACCTATCTGCGTTTTGTTTCTCTCGAAGATGAGGAGAACCAATATCGCTTTTTGCTACAGAAGTACACCTACTTTGTCAGATAATCCATTGTTTAGAGCAGCGAAAAACTATAAATCTCCAAAGTCATCATCACTAAACATTGCAGCAGGTCCCCACTGGTCAACTCTTATGAAACCAACCCCGGTAAGATTTGCCGCTTTTAGAGCATCAACCACTGTTTCATGGAATCGAAATTGTGGTTTTTCTTGAAGTCGAAAAACGAGCCGTTCTTCTAAAGGCACCTTGTCTAACAGCGTTTCATCTAACGACAATGCTTCTAGGAAAAATCTATTATTCACATAAGTCCCATCAATGACTGAACGACCTTGATGTATAGTTCTATAGTTATTCCAAATATGCATCATGAAATAGTCCGACCAGACTTTGTCGCCGTTAGTCTCTTCTGTTGGATAAAAATCGCCCCCCTGCTGAAGCTCAAACGACAATAAAACCTGTCTAAATTTATCCGATACCATTTGTTCTGCAATTTCGTGGTAATCACAAGGGGAGAAGCTCTTCAAATACCCTAACCTTTCCCAAGCCTGTCACTTCACGTTTTAGGGAACGTTTTGCCATTAAGTGTCTTAATCCTTTATCAGAATCTTTAGTCTGCCCAAGCATATGAAAACCTTCATGGCCAAACTCACACAGTAAATAATATTGGTTATCGTATTTCATGTATTTTCCTATTCTAAGCATCTTTAGAAAGTGTTGGCTTTGTTCATGTCATTTGAGCGAACAGGCGACATACGCCCGTGCCTTCAAATTCAACCGTTGGTGAGGCTGAAAAGAATTTTGCTTCGGCTTCTATGGTGCCGGATGCGACGCCTTTTTTATCGCAGCCAGCATCACCAGTACTTTTTGAGAACGTACTGCCCTTGATAGCGACACTGTTACCGCCATCCATAGAGACTGTCGTAGTCCCACCAGCAAGGTCTGCTGATTTAGCATTATTGCCATAAGGGATAGGAACGACTGGCTTGCCGACCTTCGTAAAACAAACATCTGAGGGCGTTGCATTCGCTTGAACTACTATTTAAATATGGTGCCAAATGAAAAAAAGCGCCTTTCGGCGCTTATTATACACCTCTTATCCAAACGTCTTTGACGTCTTTTTCAAGAAGGTCAATCACACTTTGGTGAATGAAAACTAAGCCAAAATCTTCTTCTAGCTTAAATATTAATCGTTCTTCTAAGGGAATATTTTCTAGTTTAGAGAAATTAAACTCTGTTGATTCAATGTCTAGCCAGTTTAACTTCCCGTATTGTTTTTCTTTGTCCGTCAATTTATAAGTTTGATGGATGTAAGGCATACGATAATCTTCGTAAACTTTAATTTCATCATCAGATGGCTGGCTTGGAGAACAATCCACGCGAGCGTCTAACCACTCTACTCCGTGTACGACCAGTTTCTCCACTTTTGACGCAATATCGCTGATGATAAATAGCTTTGGAGAAAAGGTCATTTCCAAAAGCAAATCGGGCTCTACTGGAACTATTGGTTTAGGGCTTTGCTGGAATGGGAAGTCAATTAAACTTTTCTTAGATAAGATCTTATATTGTTTTTTCATAAATAATATGTTTGGGCGAAATTTTCTATTTATCTACGACTTACATGTAACTATAATACCACTGATTAATCGTATATTGTTTAAGGAAGCTCATATTATCGAAGTTAAGTGTTTAAAATTTACCTATTCAGCAAAATTACCAAAAAGTTCTGTTAGTAGCTACTCTTTTGATGGTAAATTCCTAGACTTGGTAGTCAATGATCATACTGTATCACCTTATTTAAAGTTAACCTCGACTAGCAATGATGTTTCTGAGTACTACTCATCGGACATGATTCATGGTTATATCGCAGATCTATTCAACATTGTCGATAGCAATGTAAAGGAAGCAGATAACTATATATATATCAATGCTATATTCACAATTGAATTCGGTCTTGACGATCAGATAACTCTTGATGCAAACGAATTTTTTTATTGCCAGGAAGAAGGAAACTATTCATATGAAGTAACAGGTTCTTTTACTAATTCAGATTGCCCTTCATTGGCAGAATCAATAGAAATCGACGCGATCATTGAATTAACCTCGAAGTTGAGCATAGCAGAAATGACTATGTAATATTAACTTCCTGGAATACTATGTCACTCTCTTCAAAGGTAGACATTAGCTGTTCATCCATTAAGATAGAGTATTCATCATCAATAAAAAATATTCTATCTTTTACACTAATTTCACTAGATAGTATAGATATCTTATTATAGGAGATAACATCACCGGACTTATAGTTTCAGACTCACTCAAGTTAATACATTATTTTACAGAGAATACTTTAAGATAATAATAAGATTTAATTTCAAACTCACCATCAGTTAATATAGTCGGTATTAATGATACATTATAACAATCCATTGACGATATTTTATTAGCAATTGTAGTATCTAATAAAAAACCATCGGCATACCGATATACTTTTTTCAAATTTTCTTCTAATATTTTTTCAGTAGAAAGAATAAGCAACTCATTAGCATAGGATGTAAGAACATCATATGCCACTTCGAATGTCCTAATATCTGTTTCTAAAAAATGAAATTCACTAGTGGCATAGTTTTCAGTTACTTCAAAAAATTTCTTACGTTGCTCAATCATAAGTTATCCTATTTTACTTATATATTTCGTATGAAGTTTTTAATCTTCCAGAAATCATACCTGACATTCTTGTGTGAAGGGGATCTTTATAAAAATTATGATTTCTATTACAGTTTACAGAACCACAGCCATCCCCTTGTGGAAGGAAATTGTCTCCATTTGGAGATACTTTTAATTTTCCAATAGTGATATCAAAATTAATTGTTTTTGACAAATTATCTATTCTATCTACAATTTCTTGGCATTTGTAATTCTTACATTTTTTATTTCCTTCCTTACTTTTCCACATACCATGAAATGATAACCTTTAGATATTTCTTTGCTCGAATTTTCACTAATGATCTTGTCGATATTCTTGGAAGGGATTAGGTTATCAACCGTTGACCAAGAGGCGTGGTTAGTTGTGTGATGTGGGACCCTAAGTTCACACGCAAGTGTATCTTTACTGGGTATTAATAAAAGATTCTTGGGGTGGTTAACGTTATAGCATGATTCACGAAGTATCTTCCTATACGTTTTGTTGATAAAGTCTAGTGACGATATTGATATTATGTGATGAGGGGTCAATATCCTCACAGGTAAATCTTTATTCTTTGAATTTGTAATCCAAGGGTGTTTTTGAACTTTATTACCAAACATTTCGCATATTGGAGCCCAGTTACTACTAAATTCTGAAAACCCCTTGGGAGATCGACCTGCATGTCTTTCTAGGTTTGATTTAGTCAGCTTATCCCATTTTCCCATAATCTATGCCTTTATAAATTTATGACCAATACATTGTGTTTTCAGTTTTCCAATCTCTTTATTACATATTTCACAACGGCCAGGTTTCATTTCCTTTTTCTCACTCTTACCTAAAATTCGAGCAAAAAGGTCATCAAACTCGCCCATCGCTTCTTTAAGCTTGTCCGGCACCATCTTATCGATGATTTTCACTTCATCCGCTAGCTTCAAGAAATACGTACCGAGCTCATCTGCACCCATTCTGTTTGCGTAAGACGCCAACTCAGTTGCCACTTCAATACAAGGTTTTAGAACATCACTAACAATCTGGCTGGTTTGTTTCGCGTAATCCATCCAATCTAACGTACGCAAGAATCTTTCTGGATCGCCTTTACCCATGCCTCTTAAAACAGCCAGCAAAGTATCTTTTGATGTTCCTTTTCCGCCTTTTAGCGCTACTTTACATGTCCCTTTGACTGCACTACCAAATGTCGGGACACAACCGATAAGCGTTAATGAAAGAGCCAACCAGTTTTCCGACTTTTCACGTTCTTCCTCATTCAACAACGTCATAATGTTCGCTGATAAATCGCGGACATCTGCTG
>NZ_JAWORT010000050.1:0-8142 GCF_033337975.1 Vibrio sp. Vb2880 | reverse complement strand
CTTTAAAATACAAAACGCCCGATGAAGTACATCGAGCGTTTTAGTTAAAAAGTGTCAACCCATATCAGGACGGGTCATGAAACCAGATTTACGCACCGACTACTGCGCGAGGACGAACACCCAACGTATGACATAACGCGTAAGTCATCTCTGCACGGTTTAGTGTGTAGAAGTGAAAGTCCTTAACCCCTTCACGACTCAGTACACGCACCATATCAATAGCTTGGCTAGCTCCTACAAGCTGGCGAGTCACCGGATCATCATCCAAGCCATCGAATTGTTTGCTCATCCATCCTGGTACTTTCACATTGTTCTGTGCCGCAAAGCGAGACGCTTGCTTAAAGTTCGATACAGGCAAAATTCCTGGCACAATTTCTACGTCAATTCCTGCTGCGACACAACGGTCACGGAATCGCAGGTAAGACTCAACGTCAAAAAAGAACTGAGTAATAGCACGGTTTGCACCTGCATCTACCTTACGTTTTAGGTTCAATAAGTCAGACTGAGCGCTTTTAGCTTCAGGGTGAACCTCAGGGAATGCAGCAACGGAGATATCGAAATCGTGGCGTGATTTCAGCAGCTCAACCAAATCCGAGGCATACATATCAGGCGCACCGCCACCTGGAGGAATATCACCACGCAGAGCGACGATATTTTCAATACCATTGTTCCAATAATCATCGGCAATATTAATCAACTCTTCACGAGTCGCATCAATACAAGTGAGATGGGGAGCGGCAACCAATCCGGTTGTTGCTTTAATTTCTTTAATGATGGAGTGTGTTCTGTCACGCTCGCCGGAGTTCGCACCGTAAGTCACAGAAACAAATTTAGGTTGAAGCGTTTTAAGACGGTGCACTGAATTCCAAAGTGTTTCTTCCATCTTAGCGCTGCTTGGCGGAAAAAACTCAAACGATACATTGATGTTATCTGATAACTCAGCAATATTCTGGTTCAAGGCGTCGATATGGCCTGCGTGCGTATATCCCATCTTACTCTCCCTGCGGCACTCCGCCACGAAAACAAATCCTTAAAATCGACGTTTAGACGTCTATATGTCTACAGAATGTATTGAATACGATTTAATGTCAACCTTGTAATTATGAATTTTTCTCAAGTTAATAATGAAGATAGTTCAAGTTTCTACTTGAGCATCATCTCGCCATTTTGCACGGGTTATGACTTCAGTATGGCACTGATAGGGGAATAAAAAACCCTGGATTAATTCCAGGGTTTTTAGGTCAATCGCAACTTTAAAATAAACCAGCCAATCGGTTGAGGTCGGATTGAATAGCGCCGGCTGTCACTTCTCTGCCTGCGCCTGGTCCTCGAATGACCAGAGGGTTATCTTTGTACCACTTGCTCTCTATGGCAAAAATGTTATCGCATGGCAATAAGTTGGCGAGCGCGTGCTCACGAGATAACGCTTCGACTCCCACCGTTGCTTTACCATTTTTTTCTAAACGCGCCACATAGCGAAGCACTTGATCGTTTCTCTGTGCTTTTGTCAGACGCTCTTGAAGTATTTCACTCAACAACGCTCCATTATCGAAGAAATCATCTAAGCTCAGTTCTCTTAATTCTTCTGGCACCAAAGACTCAACTTTAACGCTGTCTGGTTCTATATCTAGGCCCGACTCTCGAGCCAAGATGACTAACTTACGCATTACATCGGAGCCATCTAAATCAGAACGAGGGTCAGGTTCGGTTAACCCTTGCTGCCAAGCAAGATCGACTAAATCATTAAATGGCACAAAACCATCAAACTGTTGGAACAGCCATGATAGCGTCCCCGAGAAAATACCCGATAGAGCGACGATTTCATCCCCACTTTCACGAAGATCTCGCACGGTATGGTTTATCGGTAACCCAGCACCAACCGTTGCGTTGTATAGCCAATGACGACCAATTTTAGCGAATGCATCTTGAACCTGATGGTAGTACTGACTATCTGCGGAACCGGCCACTTTGTTAGCGGAAATCAAATGAATGCCTTGCTGTGCGATTTCTACGTAGCGCTGAGCTAACTCTTTACTCGCGGTAACATCAAGCACGACGGCTTCATCATAGCTTTTAAGCGCTCCCAAACGTGCCAGCCAATCCCCATTGTTGGCTATGCTTTCATCATCAAATCGTTCAGCAACACTCGCCGCCTCAATACCTTGCTCATCGAACCAATAGGTTTGGCTATCCACAACCGCGACAAGATCAAAGCTCATACCATGACGTTTTTCGAGCTCACTTTTTTGCGTCGCAAATAAATTTAACCAACTAGAACCAATATTACCCTTGCCACATAAAGCCACTGCCACGCGTTTTTGCGCTTGGAACAACTGGCTATGAATCGTTTGAACCAACGCCTCGGTATCAGTACGGCGCAAAACAGCGACTAGGCTCAGCCCTGAGTCTGTTTCAGAGATAAATTCTACCGGAGAGTGCTTTAGCTTCTGATAAAAGCCAAAGCAATGATTGGCGTTTTTCGTAACGCCTGCACCTACCGCAGCTAAGAGCGAGTAACCTTCTTTTAGCTTAATTTCTGCCTCTACCGCAAGCTCTTGCAAGTGTTTCAATGCACCACCGGCGATTTCTGCGGTGTAAGCCAAGCGTAGCGTGTGCTGATCGGATTGAGCTTCAAATGCCAGTGGCTCTAATTGCACGCGCTGCAACGCTTGTAATACATCACTCTGTGTTTTTTCGAAGTCGTGCCCATGCATGAAAGACAACTGCACCAATAAAACATCATCCAGTGAAGTAATAATTTTAGCGCCACGACCAGATGCCAATACACGCTCAATACGAGTAGAACCCGACTCTGGCAGATAGCTACACTTGAGATTAAGGTCCATGGTACTTTGCGCCACAGGCTGAAGCGTACGACTGTGTAGCACTGGGGCAGCTAAGCGAGCAAGTTCACTGGCTTCATCCAATCGAAGTAACGGTAATAAACAAGCGTCAGACACCAAACGTGGATCGGCACTATAAACACCAGCAACATCACTCCAAATCGTGACAGTATTGACTTCAGCAAGCGCGCCTATGACCGTTGCAGAATAGTCAGAGCCGTTACGACCAAGTAGAATGGTTTCTCCTGCCTCGTTCTGAGCCATAAAGCCAGTAATTACCACACGTTTATGGTTATGCTGCGCGAGGATCTCTTTAATTAAAGGGTATGAACGAGCGCGATCAACCTCTGGTTGAGTTCCCGCTTCTGCACGTAAAAACGCTCGTGCATCTTGTGCAACCGCAGGGATAGAACGTTGAGATAATAACGCGGCCAATAGGCGAGCAGACCATACTTCTCCGTGTCCCAGTACCGCGGCTTTTTGCGCATTAGTGAGTGGTGCAGTCAGCTCCGAGAGAGTACTGAACTCATCATGTAATAAAGCTAACAGCTCTTCTTTTGCTTCACTCTCCAACAAGCTTTCTATTAGCTCAGTTTGGAACTGTCTCAAGCTTTGAAGCGCTTCATGCGCAATTCGGCCATCTTTATTTAACCCTTCCAAAAACTCAATCAAGCGGTTAGTGGTTTTTCCTGCAGCAGATACGACCACAAGATCATTTTCTGTCGAATACTCCTTGAGAATACCCACAACGCGTAAGTAGCATTCTGGGTTTGCTAAGCTACTGCCACCAAACTTATGCAGCTGACGTTGTACAGTCATTGTTATCGTCTCCTATTACTGGGTAGCTTTAGCGAACGCTTGTTCTAAATCTGTGATGAGGTCTTGTGCATCTTCCAAACCGACAGACAAACGCAATAGTTGATGAGAGACCCCAGCCTCCGCCAGCGCCTCCTCACCCATTGCACGGTGCGTCATGGATGCTGGGTGGCAAATCAAACTTTCTACACCACCTAATGACTCTGCTAATGAAAACAGTTGGAGCTCTTTCACAAACACCTTTAACTGCTCAAACGAACCAGCAAACTCAAAACTCAACATAGAGCCAAAGCCCGTTTGCTGCTTTTTAGCAATGTCGTGACCTGGATGTTCCGGCAGGCTTGGATGATAGATAGTTTTAACTAACGCTTGTTTCTGTAGGTAAGCTAGTACCTGCTGTGAGCTCTCTTCATGTACTCTCATACGAGCACCAAGCGTACGAATACCTCGCAGTGTCATGTAACTATCGAAAGGTGTGCCCGTTGCACCAATACAATTGCCCCACCATGCAAGCTCTTCTGCATGCGCTTCTGTGTTGGTGATGATTACCCCACCAATTACGTCCGAATGACCGTTGATGTACTTTGTTGTGGAGTGGATAACAAAATCCGCACCTAGCTCTAAAGGTTTTTGGTACACGGGTGTCAAAAAGGTATTGTCCACCGCAACTAACGCGCCGACTTGTTTCGCTTTTTCACAAGTAGCTGCAATATCCACTACGCGAACCAGAGGGTTTGACGGAGTTTCTAGCAAAATGAGTTTTGGTTTTTGTGCCAATGCAGCATCTAAAGCCTGTTCGTCTGATTGATCGACAAACTGAACCTTAAAATCGCCTTTGTTAGCTCGGGTATTAAAAAGACGATAGGTACCACCATAACAATCGTGAGGAGCAATAATGAGATCATCTGGGCCGAGAAAAGCGGAAACCCATAAATTTAATGCCGACGTACCGCAATTAGTAACAACCGCTCCTTTTCCAGACTCAAGTTCAGATAGCGCACTTTCCAACAGTCCGCGGTTTGGATTACCAGATCGTGTGTAATCATACTTGGGCACTTCACCAAAAGCAGGAAAACCATAGTTAGTAGAAAGATAAATAGGTGGAACGACAGCATGATATTGGCTGTCTGATTCAATACCAGTGCGTACTGCAATGGTCGCAGGTTTGCGAGTGCTCATGGGTGTATCCTTTCACGGGTAATGACTTCTAAATAGGAATGCGCTATATCTAATGAGTAACATAAAGTGATCAACACGCTTCCTTTGCTGTTATGTTCACTTTACTCGTCAAAAAATGAGACGTCAACACTTCTAGACGTCTATATGTCTTTGCTTATGGCGGTAAATGCAGCTAAAATCAGCACCTAAATTATTTTTAACCGATTACATAAATGAAGGTGTGCAATGGCTGACTGGAATGGCGAATACATTAGCCCATATGCAGAGCACGGCAAAAAAAGCGAACAAGTAAAAAAAATTACCGTCTCTATCCCGCTAAAAGTTTTAAAGGTGCTAACTGATGAGCGTACTCGCCGTCAGATCAATAACTTACGCCATGCAACCAATAGCGAATTGCTATGCGAGGCATTTTTGCACGCGTACACAGGTCAGCCACTTCCGACAGATGAAGACCTTCGTAAAGACCGTCCTGATGATATTCCAACAGAAGTAAAAGCGCTGATGACGGAAATGGGCATCGAATTTGAGTCATTCGACGAAGAATAAAAAAGCCTGATAAAAGGTTTCAGGTAATAACTCTTGCCTCGAGCCAAATGGATGACATAAAAAATGGGACGCAATAGCGTCCCATTTTTTGTGTATCACATCTGAAAGATATATTACTCTGCCATGTAGTTTTCAGGCATCTCGATACGAGCTACACCTGAATTAACCGCCGCCTGAGCAACCGCTTTTGCAACACGTGGTAGCAAACGTGAATCCATTGGTTTTGGAATAATATAGTCCGCACCAAACTCTAGCTTATCAACACCGGCAGCCTTCAATACAGCTTCAGGTACAGGCTCTTTTGCTAGCTCGCGAATCGCCTCAACGGCTGCAAGTTTCATTTCATCATTGATTTCACTTGCACGCACATCAAGAGCACCACGGAAAATGAATGGGAAACACAATACGTTGTTAACTTGGTTAGGATAATCACTACGGCCAGTACCCATGATCAAGTCATCACGAACTGCGTGAGCAAGTTCCGGCTTGATTTCAGGATCCGGGTTAGAACATGCGAATACGATTGGCTTATCAGCCATCAACTTCAACGCTTCCGCTGGCAACAGGTTTGGACCAGATACACCTAGGAACAGATCTGCACCTTCAATTACGTCTTCTAGTGTGCGCTTATCTGTATTGTTCGCAAATAACTGCTTATATTCATTAAGGTCATCACGACGAGTGTGAATCACACCTTTGCGATCTAGCATGTAGATTTTTTCGCGCATTGCACCGCATTTGATCAGAAGCTCCATACACGCTACAGCGGCAGCGCCAGCGCCAAGACAAACAATTGTTGAATCTTCAAGTTTCTTACCTTGAAGTTCGATTGCATTCAGCATACCCGCTGCCGTTACAATAGCAGTACCATGTTGATCATCGTGGAATACTGGTACATCACAACGCTCAATCAGACGCTTTTCAATCTCAAAACAGTCTGGTGCTTTAATATCTTCAAGGTTGATACCGCCAAAAGTGTCTGCAATGCTCGCAACAGTATCAACAAACTCATCGATCGTGCGGTGCTTAACTTCAATATCAATAGAGTCAAGACCTGCGAAACGCTTAAACAGTAACGCTTTACCTTCCATCACTGGCTTAGATGCAAGTGGACCTAGGTTACCTAGACCTAGAATAGCGGTACCGTTAGAAATAACAGCAACCATGTTCCCTTTTGCAGTGTACTTGTACACGTTATCCGGGTTTTGTGCGATTTCACGCACTGGCTCTGCAACACCAGGGCTGTAAGCAAGGGCAAGATCACCCGCCGTTTCCGCAGGCTTTGTAAGTTCGACAGCAATCTTTCCTGGAGTTGGATAAGCATGGTAATCCAATGCTTTTTGGCGATGTTCTTCTTCTGGAGTGGCTGCTTGGTGGTTGTCTTCAGACATGGACGTTTCTCTTTTTTATTTTTAGGTAAGGGGGCATAAATTCTATCGGATAGAAATCAAACTTCATAGGCAAGATTGCGAGCAATATCCTTAAAAAGCCGATAATAAAAGAGATTAGACCAGATAACGGGGTTAAGCACCTGATTTTCGAGTCAGGTGCTCTTTCTTCTTACTATTATTGGAGTATGCAAACTCAGAAAGTATCGTTACTCTTCGTCCACGTATTGCGCTTGGAGATAATTCTCAATACCAGACATTTCAATCAAGCCAAGTTGCGTCTCTAGCCAATCAACATGTTCTTCTTCATCTTCAAGAATATCTTGGAAGAGATCTCGAGACACATAATCTCGAATGTCTTCAGCGTAGGCAATCGCATCTTTTAAATCTGGAATAGCCGCCATTTCAAGCTTTAAATCACACTCGAGCATTTCCTTGGTATCTTCACCAATCATCAACTTACCTAAATCTTGTAGGTTCGGTAGGCCTTCAAGGAACAAAATACGCTCAATTAGATGATCGGCATGCTTCATCTCATCGATAGATTCGTGATATTCCTTGTCTGCTAGGTGCTTTAAGCCCCAGTCTTTATACATTCGGGCG
Organism: Vibrio sp. Vb2880; assembly: GCF_033337975.1. NCBI lineage: Bacteria > Pseudomonadati > Pseudomonadota > Gammaproteobacteria > Vibrionales > Vibrionaceae > Vibrio > Vibrio sp. Vb2880. Next base: position 767 of record NZ_JAWORT010000050.1, on the reverse strand, counting down.
TGAAGAAAATATTGATTAATAGCGACGAGCTCGTTACCGAGCACTTTATTGAGATGTTGAATGATGATTGGATCGCCTTTCATGACAAAACCCTCCTCTTTGGCTTCATTTAAATGTAGAAGCAAATGAGAAGGTGTCAAAATGTAAGGCAAATAATTACTGCATACTTACAGCAATTAGCTGGCTTGTTTAAATTCCGTGTAACTAGTTTCCGCTAAAATTTCCTTGGCCTGTCTGATGCACTTACCACATTGGCTGCCCAATGCCGTGCACTTTTTGATTCCTTTAATATCTGTTACGCCTTCATCTATCGCCAACTTCCTAATTTTTTTGTCGGAGACACCATGGCAAAGACAAACGTACATACTCAAAAAACCTATAAAACTAATCTGTGACAAACAATATAAACAAGAATAGTTCTTGTTACCAGTCGCATTATGGTGTCCGCTCAGAATATTTGGTTATAACGATTTTACCGCTGCAGGAAAAGATCAAAGGGTTAAGAGGGGTGAGTAAAAGCGTTAAGAAACAAAGCCGGTAAAACTCTGTTTTTAAATCGAAAAAGTGACGTCTTTTATTTCAACACTTATAACTAAATGTAATCTAGAAATGAAAAAGGGAAGCCTAAGCTTCCCTTTTCGATGCGCTTTCTTCAAAAAGAAGAACAGTGCAAGATTTCGTTTAATTCGTTATGAATTAGTCGAAGATCTTAGCAACAACACCAGCACCTACTGTACGGCCACCTTCACGGATCGCGAAACGTAGAC
>NZ_JAWORT010000049.1:0-8526 GCF_033337975.1 Vibrio sp. Vb2880 | reverse complement strand
TTAGCATGAGTAGTTTTACAGGCAAAGCCGAAACGGATGATAACCACCTACTGAAGTAGGTGGTTTAGGGCTGAAAATCAAAAAAGGTGACTTTAGGTCACCTTTTTTATTATCTACTGTTCTAAGTGGATAAAAACTAAGCGCAATTGCCCTAGTTGGTATCTAGACACCTTGCAACGCTTCCCCTATAATCGTTGTCCTATTAAGGCCCCTTAGCTCAGTGGTTAGAGCAGTCGACTCATAATCGATTGGTCCGCAGTTCAAGTCTGCGAGGGGCCACCATATTCTAGAAGGCGTAGCAGGTTAGTACCTGCTACGCTTTTTTTGTACCTAGTGATTTTGGGTGTAGTTGTGGGTGTAGTTAGGAAGTTGCTTAGCTCACAATTTTGGACGCTTTGCTGAGCTTGCCAACATTTTTCCATCACGAGCAGAACAGAAAATTCGATAAGATAATAAAAAGCGCCCCCTTATATGAAAGGGGGCGCTTTTTATTATCTGCCTATTTTACTCAATTCCGTGTTTGCGATCATACCAAATAGCTAACAAAGGCAAACCGATTGTACCAACGGTAACTAGAGCTAAAAATAAAAGTTGAGCTAAAGTCATACCCGTTACATCCAAAAGTTGTACTAACATATTGAAACCCGCCCTAGTGTTCTTGTGGTTATATTTTAACCTAAAAATACAAAACTTGATAATGTGCTTACCGGCCAAGATAGATAACTGTAATCTCTTCTCGCTCATGCCCTAACTCTCTACTAATAATAAGGCGAGCTTCTTTATCTGCACTTTTTTGCTCTCTACTCAGTTCTCTGCTAGTTAAACCACCCGCTTTAGGTGCATTCATTCCTGTCAGTTCTATGTATCGCTGTTGAGCATATTGATGGCGTAGACCATGGTTCTTGCATAACCCAACCTTCCTACAAGTATTTTCGTAGTGCTTTAGCTGTTGAATGTACTTTTTGCCTGCGGGAGTCAGAGAGCCTCTTGGGGCAATAGCTATAGCTCGTTCTAATACCTGCTTTTGATATTCGTTTCTGATTGGTACCTCTCGCGCCTTGCCACCTTTAGTCCAAGAACCCATTAAATGAATTCTATCTACTTTAATAGCTATACTGGGGTTAAACTTCAAAGCTTCTTCCCGCCTCAGACCGAATGCAGATTGTAGCTCTAACGCTATTTTTATATATGGGTCTGAGATTGCGTTAAACTTTACTTCATCAAGCTCTTTCGCCTTGTTGGTACTATTGTCACTGAAAACTCTCTTTCCTATCCCCAACTCTTCATTGGACTTGGGTAACAAATGCTCACGTCCAGTCTTTTCGAATACCCAACGAATATGTGCCATTCAGTTTTTTATAGTTCCAATGCTTAATCGTTGACTTTGCCAATGCTCAACCAAAAATTTTACGTGCTTTAACTTAAGTGTATGTGGAGTTAAGTGCCTGTACCCTCCTCTCTTTAATTGTTTTTCGATTTGGATGAGGATGTTTTTACGTGCAGCTTGAGAGGCATAACTCCCATCAATGTTGCGCTTCATTAACAAAACTAGGCCGTGTCGTAAATTTGGTTTGCTCATGACTCTTACTCCTAAACAAATAAGAGCCATATAGCTCATATGGCTCTATCTACTTGAAAAAATGATGGAGAAAACGTAATCAAACCACGTGAACCTGATGGTTAGTGATAAGCCCAATTCAAACTTATGGTTAGTAAGATGAATGCCTCAGAGACGATTAGGGCAAGAGTGATGGTTTGTGTATCGATAGTTACGAATGTCGTACATGATCTACTTGAAGAAGCGTGAGCATCTACGAGAAGAGCATTGTGACATCACAATGCTGGTTACGTTTCTTTCTCCTGTTGAACATTTATGATTTATGAAGAGTCTTTATAGCGACAGCTACTTTTTTATTTACGTGATGAGACTACCAATCTGTCACTTGGCTGTCACCAAGTGACCCCGCTTAAAAGAAATAACGAGAATATAGAAAAAATAAGGTGATGCGCTCGTAGTATACCTCCTGTCACTACCTATTTCACAGCTAGTGACAGGAGGGCTTTAACGTGCGTTCTTTATGCTGTTGAGCAGTGGTTCTTTGATATTATCGATACATAGAACAGCTTCTTGCAAAGACGATTCGAGGCGTGGATCAAAGTAACCATACTGAACGAATATCTGACGTTTGATGTCATCAGGAGATTTCAAGTAATTGATTATGTTTTCATCTGTAAGCTTAAATGGTGGCTCTTGAATTAACATGGCCGTAATTGCTTTAGCCATGACGGCGCGATGCTGCAAGTCCAAACTCGTGACAGCATCTCTAAACATACCTTCTATGTCTTCCATGTAGCGCTTCCAAATAAATTCGTCCATCTGCACCATGCATCCCCCTTTACGTTGTTTTGTTCGCACTGCGAACATTCACTTACAGTATCACTATAAGCGAATCAGAAAATCTTAATGTGAACAAAGCCAAGAGCAATGAATAAAAAGTAATGAGATGCTCTTCTAAGCAGTAATTAGATTAATACTAAGGCCTTCTATAGAGCCTAACTAAAGAATGCGGCTGACCTTCACGAATTTGATAATACCTGCTTTTAGATCGTCTTCACGGACATTTCAACTAATAAGAACATCGATATGCAAGGTGACCCACTTAGTTTAGTTTGCTAACATTTTTTGCACGTTTAATATTCAGGAAAAACCAATGAGTACAAAAGCTTACCTATCTATAGAGAGCATCATGAGTGGTTGTCTATCAACAGGCTGCAATACTTTCTATTCTATGGGAAACAGCTATCAGCTAGGTCATGAGGATGAGATTACCGTCCTATCTTTCTCTCATTCGATTGCACACGACAGCCGCTCGATCCATGCTCCAATTCAAATTGTTAAGAAAATTGATAAATCTTCACCAGTATTGGCTCAAGCGTGCTCCGATGGGGAAGAGTTAAAATGCCGCCTGACTTTTTATAGGCCAAATCATAAAGGTGGGGATGAGCTTTTTTATGAGATAACGTTGAGTGGTGCCCTAATTAGGTCAGTTTCATCTCATATGCCACATGTCGTCGACTTCAACGAAAGCGAGATGACAGAAACTATCGCTATTTCATACAGGGATATTAACTGGCGTCATGTTGGAGCAAACACTGCTGCTTTTGCATCTTGGATACAGCCACTTTCCGAACTTAAGGAAAAAGTAACCCAATGAGCAATATTCCTACGCACATAGAAGAAGACGAAGTAAGAGTTGCAGTTAGAGGCTTGCTTCGTCAAGCTAACATGTACAGCATGAGTCACTTGCAAGACCCAGCCGTCCAACATCAATTTCGGGAAGAATATCGTTTTCTTGGTCAATGCCTATTGAATGATTACAGAGATGGGATTCTAGTAGGAAGCAAAATTGTTCGTCTGGTAAAGCAAGAACGACAAAGCTTGATTGATCAAGCTCTTGAACTGGGCAAATATGGTATTGGTCTTATAGCTGGAGTAGGACAATTATCTGCTGGATATGGTATCTGTGTTACAAGCTCTGTTTTTTCTATAGCTGGCGCATCTTGGTGCAGTGGCGTTGGTACTCCAATGATTACTCACGGGGGAAACAACATTTATGAAAACTCATACAATATAACTGGTAATATCGTTCAGAACTGGAAAGGGCGATATACCGGTGATTATGGTGACAATAATAGCTTTATACGAAAAGGGTATCACTTAGCAGCAGAACAGATGGGAATGGCACCGAGAGATGGTGATGCCGCATACGCTGCCGTAGATATCGCAACAAGCTTATATGGATTAAAAAGCACTTTAAAGGCCGTCCCACATGCGAACGTGCCGAATGCTCGCCAATTTAAACTTTTTTACTACTCATCTAAAGATTTTTCGAAAGGGTGGAGAACAATGTCTAGTGGTGCATTACTCAACGAAACGTTTGGTAATTATAATACTGTGGAAGGTGCGATCTCCCCCTACCTTGAAGAGGGCCAATAATGTCAGTAGTGCAATACGCATTCATTAGTCTAATTGGACTAGGAACAAGTCACTTTTTGTCAGAGCGTTACAGAAAAAAAAATACTAATATAAGATTTATTTTATATGTTGCTGCGGCATGTGCATTTGGCCATCAGCACTACAGCATTTTGTTTGAAAAAACCATTGTCGACAATTGGTTATTCTTCATTAATTCTAACTCCGAAACTGTATCAGGCTCTCTGAGGTTTATGAGTTTTGTTTTCCTAGTGTCCACTACTGCTACATTACCACCATCTAAGTTTAGCAAGCTCTTTAATCACTTCTCTCGTCGTTATTGATTAAAGCGCTTCACAAAGTTCGGAAGCCTTATCTATAATTTGAAAGGCAATGTGAGGACGGAACATGGAAGATAAAAAAGCCCTCAGCCCACTATCAATACTCAGCATGACTTGTATTTCAATAATCGAAAGCATCATTTTAATTCTAGACGCCTCAAGAGATAGTGAAGATAGTGAGCATATAAGCTTTGACGATGGGCTATCAGACAACATCTACTTTGATGTTATCGGATGTGAGTTCGAGCGGGATTTAGAGGGTAAGTTGAGGAATAGGGTTACAGAAAACGCCATAGAGATAATTCAGATTGGTAGCTGGGGAAAAGTGACTCAACATTTACTGTACATTAAGTCACTTCATTCTAATTATATGCTTCAGTCAAGTGTATTTGTTTGGTGATAAGAGAAAGACCATAACCAATCGCCAGCTCCCGCTTCATCTAAAGGCACTGGCTCTTGGTTTAAGCCAAAGATCATCAATTTACCGCTTCTTCCATCTACACTATGAACCAGTTTAAGGTCAACAAGCTCAACTTTCCCATTAAATCTGCAAACGTAGTAAGAGCCTTCATTTGTAGGTTGGCTCATAAACCAAGGTGAGCGCTCTGGCCCTACTGCACTAAAACAATGGATAGAGCCGTACTTTAAGGAAAAGGAATAATGCCTTTATTGGAATATATTTTACTGAGTGTTCTCGGGGTATTGATTTGCCATTATTTTTCAGGTTTCTATTCTAAAAAAAATCATATTATTGCCTTCTTGGGATACTTATTTATTTTAGGCAACTTTGGTGGGCAGCATTATAATGTATTGTTTAATAAAGAATTTATTGATAACTGGCTGTTTTTCATTGAAACAAACAATAGCTACTACACTGATACCTACAGATTTGTCGCTATGCTTTTCTTATTCTTAACAACTCTGACGTTACCACCATCTAAGTTTGGCAAACTCTTCAAGCGTATCTCTCGTCGCTCTTGATTAAGGTTCCTCGTAAATAGTACCCCTATACATTGGTCCAATATTTAACTGATGCAGAACCAAACTGCCTATCCCAACAAGTGGAATTCACGTTCGCAGTGAGAAAAAAAGCGAGGCCTATAGCCTCGCGTACATAAATTTAATCTTTAAAAGTCTGTTCTTGCTCTACTAACCAATCAACAAAGTCTCGCTCACGCCATCCCAAACAACGTCCGTTGATTTGAATTGGTTTGGGAAAACATTTGTCTTTGGCCCACCAACGCCAGATCGTCCTCGGACTCCGACCTAGTGAATCTGAAACTTCTTTAAGGGACATAATTCGCTCTCTTGCCATGAGCGTCCTCCTTTTCTCATTTGATGACTGAACCAGTATCTTTGATAAAAAGAGGCGTAACGGTTTTAAGAGGTCGATTGATTGAATTGATCAGATGTTCGCAGTGCGAACGACATAAACTTGGTTTTTCTCAATTTACTTCACTTACTCCACTTTAAGTGAGTGAAGTAAAGTTATGAACATACAATCTCAGAAATGTGGACGATAGATGCTTGGAAACAAATACAGCCTGTAGCCATCTTTGTAACGAGTTTCAATTTTCCCCTCATCAGCTAATCGCTGTAGAGCTCTGCCGACATGAGCAACATAGTTACATGGTATGCCTAAGATCTGGCTAATTTGGCCAGGTGCAAGCCATTCAGTCTGGCTTCGATTATCATCAGCCTCCATTGATATTCGCTCCTGAAGCATTTTATACCAACGCCCTTTATCCAAATATTTATCTGATACCGTATCAACCAGAGCCTGCTCGTCCATTGACAGTACCCAAGGCTCACCAGCTTCATACATGTGCTTGACCTCCAACCAAAACTGCCGCAATGACTCGGGCTCTTCTTGGCGAAGGCTGCCAGTTCCGTTGTATTGCCACCCGAGAATCCGATTCACAGTAGTCATATCAATAGGTTCATTTAGTTCAATCACACCAAACCGAGTATTACCCGTTCTGTCCTTCAAGAAATCTTGGCCGTTTACCGTCGCTATCAAAAGCGTTTGCCTCGGTTTTTTGAGGTCGGTACGCGCATAGGGCAACCTGATCGTGTCTGCCTCTTGGGATATAAATGCTTTCAGCTGACCTTGACTGTGCTTTGTTGAAGACTCCAGTTCACCGAGTTCAACAATCCATGACTTAATAATAGGTAACACGCTATCTTTACAACGAGGATCTAAAGCCCGACCTACAAGAAATGCCCCTTGTACGATGTCACCTATTCTTGATAAGAAAGCAGTTTTTCTAAAAGACTGCTTACTCTGAAGCACTGGCACTAACTTACTGCTAAACCGAGGCTCGTACAACGCCGCAATACAACCAACAAGCCACCTCCGCATAATTAGCTCCGTAACTTCAGGTCTCTTAGAACGGATGCACCCAATAACTTTTTTCACTCGTTCGACGCCATCCCATTTAGAGTCAGCCAGATACAAAACAATAGGGTGATATGAACGCTCTTTTGCCAAAACATGTAGATGATCACCAATTGCTGCTTTTGGTACATCGAATCTTGCACATTCGCTTATCAGCTTACTCATTAACACCTCATATTCCATAACCTTACCGTTATGGATCACTTCTATCTCAGTGTTCATCGCATTTAAGTAAGGGATATACCCTTTGTGCTCTAACAGTACCCTTAGGTTGTCATCTGTATTCAGAATAAGCTTCTTAAGCCCTTCTTTTTTCTTGTCTGGAAAATCGAGTTGATGCTCGCTCGGCTGACTTTTATCACTTGCTGCTGTCACTTTTCCCCCCTTGATTCTCCATCCAGTTATCTAGCTCAGACTCTCGCCACCCAAGGCAGCGTCCATTAATCAGAATGGGTTTCGGAAATGTTTTCTCTTTTGCCCACCATCGCCAAATAGTTTTGGGAGTTCGTCCTAAGGCTTCAGAGACCTCTTTCAAGGACATGATTCGGTTATGTGTCATCAACTTTCTCCTTATCTCATCAAATGACAGGAGTTAGTATCTTGGAAAAAAAAGGAGGGAACGGTTTTAGGAGGCCGATTGCTTTAATTGTTCTTGTCAACAAACTGCAACCAGAGAAAACTGCTCGCAGTGCGAACAGAAGATGAAACTCGGAGCCAAAAGATTTGCTAATAAAAAGTTTGTCGTGATCGACTCAGGCTCCTTCTGGACATAAATTAATTTAGGGCTTCAGTAGCGCTTTCGCTTTCGGATAACTCTTAGTATTGCAAAACGCAATCAGGCTCCCCTTACAGCAGTACTTTAGATAGAAGAAATTGGACAATTCTGAGTCAGTGATTTTACTAATTTAGCATTTTACGGATAACTTTTAGCACCCCAAAGCACAAGCAGTCGTCGCTTCTTACAATCGAACATTAGCAAAACATGAATAAATTAAGGTATGGCAAAGTGAGTTTGCAAGTACTTGACGATTAGTTAAATCGCACTAGTTCGAAGGTTATGTTTAGGTACAGATTGTTAAACACCATTGCGTTAAATACCCATACATCTGATGAAAACACCTAATATCCAGAAACGTTGGGTACTGCCTTATGTTAAAATTTAAACTGTTAATTTCCATTAATTTTTACACCAATATCAAACGGCGCTGCCCAATGAGAAGACACCGTAGCTGGGAGAGTCACGCTGGTGAGCTGGTTGTTATAAAACGCACGACTTCCAATGGTGGTCACAGAGTCTGGTATAACCACACTGGTGAGCTTGTTGTTCATAAACGCAGTATTTTGAATGGTGGTCACCGAATCTGGTATAACCACTCTGGCGAGCTGGTTGTTCATAAACGCCCCATTTCCAATGGTGGTCACAGAGTCTGGTATAACCACACTGGTGAGCTGATTGCCTTTAAACGCATCATTTCCAATGGTGGTCACCAAATCTGGTATAACCACACTGGTGAGCTGATTGCCTTTAAACGCCCTAGTTTCAATGGTGGTCACCGAATCTGGTATAACCACATCAGTGAGCCTGTTATTAGCAAACGCCCGCTTCCCTATCGAGGTCAATGTATCAGGGAGAATTACGCTGGTGAGCATATTATCAGCGAACACACTGTCACCAAGGGAGGTCACCGAGTCAGGGATTGTCACTCTGGTGAGCTGATTCTCTCCAAACGCATACTCTCCAATTGTGGTCACCGAATTTGGGATGGTTACGCTGGTGAGGTTGTTTAAAGAAAACGCACTATTTCCAATTGTGG
>NZ_JAWORT010000048.1:0-8672 GCF_033337975.1 Vibrio sp. Vb2880 | reverse complement strand
TTAGCATGAGTAGTTTTACAGGCAAAGCCGAAACGGATGATAACCACCTACTGAAGTAGGTGGTTTAGGGCTGAAAAATAAAAAGTCGGCTTACAGGCCGACTTTTTTTAACTCTTCTTCTGCAAAGTCTGCCGTAATGGGCACATAACCATCTTTCTCAACCAACGCTTGTCCCTGAGCAGAAAAGATAAAGCGAATAAACTCAGCTTCAATTGGTGTTAATGGGTAATCAGGGTGCTTATTCACGTAAACATATAAGTAACGTGATAGTGGGTACTTACCACTAACAATATGTTCTCGCGTTGGAGTCACGTAGTCATTTCCCATTTTAGCCACAGGGACTAAGCGCACGCCTGCCACTCGATAACCGACACCGGAATAACCAATTCCACTGATGGTTGACGCTACAGCTTGCACAACTGACGCGGAGCCTGGCTGCTCGTTAACTCGGGTCTTGAAATCGCCGCCACACAAGGCATTACTTTTGAAGTAACCATAAGTTCCAGAAACGGAGTTACGACCAAACAACTGTACGTTTCGCTTTGCCCACTGTGATTCAAGACCGAGTTGCTGCCAGTTTGTTACAAATTGACTTTCACCACAGCGTAGCGTGGCAGAAAACAAAGCATCTAATTGACTAAAGTTAAGACCTTGAATTGGATTATCTTGATGAACAAAAATACCGATTGCATCGATGGCTACCCTAAGCGCCGTTGGCTTGTAGCCATGTTCACGTTCAAACGCTTCAACCTCTCTTAAACGCATAGGGCGGCTCATGGGACCAAACTGAGCTGTTTGTTCGGTCAATGCTGGAGGGGCAGTAGAAGAGCCAGACGCTTGGACTTGCGCATTAATATTCGGGTAAATGGATTTAAACTCTTCAACCCAAAGCGTTGTCATACCCGCAAGTGTATCGGAGCCAACAGAGAGCAAGTTCCCGACAATCCCCGTCGTTTTATGATAAGTCGGCAATGGTTTATCTTGAGCGGCAGCCATAAAAGAACAAACAAGCGCGAATAAACTGAATGTTTTTGCCAATCGTAAAGCCATTATTTCACCACCAAACGCTCAGGCAATACGAAAGAAAACTTACTGCCCACACCTACTTCACTGTGAATTTCTAAATGAGAGTCATGGTGACTCAGCGCGTGTTTTACAATGGCTAGCCCTAAACCACTTCCACCAGTATCACGTGATCTTGCTTTATCCACTCGATAAAAACGCTCAGTAAGTCGATGGAGGTGCTGAGGTTCAATACCATCACCACTATCTTCCACCTCTAAGCATGCGCCTTGAGAGGTCTGGAACCAACGAACATTAATATTCGCACCAGGCGATGTGTATTTGACGGCATTATAAACGAGGTTAGAGATAGCACTACGTAACTGGTCATCATCGCCCAGCACGCGTAGGCTAGCATCAACATCAAATTTCAATTTATGTTGGTTGTCCCCACTAAGGCTAACCGCCTCTTTTTCTAACACTTCAAGCATCGCGGGCACATTCACGACTTCCTCAAGCTCATGCATAGGTGCCGCTTCAATTTTAGATAGTGTCAGTAGTTGGTTCACCAAACTGTTCATGCGGTTAAGCTGCTCCGTCATGACACCATGAGCTTTGCTCCACATAGGACCCACAACCATATCAGGATCTTCTGTCATCTCAAGATAACCTTGTAGCACCGTCATTGGTGTACGCAGTTCATGAGATACGTTGGCAAAGAAGTTGCGACGCATTCCCTCAAGTTGTTTTAATTGGCTCACATCACGCACCACCATCAAATGTTCACCTTCGGTATACGGTACGATACGTAGTTCTAGCATGCGTTCGACGTTGAGTGGTGAACGCATTTCTAATGGCTCTGAGAAGTCTTTCTTGTTGAGGTACTTGATAAAATCAGGTGTACGAATGAGATTGGAGATCGGTTGACCTGAATCTTCTGGCCAATGGAAGCCCAGTAAGTGCTGAGCCAGCTTGTTGCACCAAACAATATTACCTTCAGCACGGAATACCACTACGGCATCGGGTAGCGATTCTGCACCATTTCGGAATCGACGAATAAGATTAGTAAGCTCTTTTCGTTTACGGCGTTGGCGCTGTTGTAAGCGATACAACCCATTGAACAAAGATTCCCAGTTACCACTACCAGATGGTGGCGTGAGGCGTTTTTCATCCCATAACCAAGAAGATAAACGTACTTGGTTATGCAAATGCCACACAAGCTGCAATGCCGTAGCAGCCAAAAGCAACCACGGCATATAACCGAATATCCAACCTACTATCACCCATGGGGTGTAAAAAAAAGCCAGCTCCCAGGCCAGCTTTTTCCACGTTAATCTTTCAACCACTCATAACTCCAGAAATGGTACCGATAAGCTGCGTGTTAATTTATGCCTTCGTCGAGAAGCGGTATCCAGCACCACGAACAGTTTGGATCAGCTTATCATGCCCTGCTGCTTCCAACGCTTTACGCAGACGGCGAATATGGACATCGACTGTACGGTCTTCGACATACACGTTGGTGCCCCAAACATTGTTTAATAGCTGCTCACGGCTGTATACGCGTTCTTGATGCGTCATGAAAAAATGAAGCATCTTAAATTCTGTTGGGCCCATGTCTAATGGCGCATCATTAGCCGTAACACGGTGCGATACAGGGTCAAGCTTTAATCCCTGTACATCAATTACATCTTCTAGTGCAGTCGGGGTAACGCGACGAATCACCGCTTTTAAGCGTGCAACCAACTCTTTAGGAGAGAATGGCTTGGTAATGTAGTCATCCGCACCGACTTCTAAACCGCGCACTTTATCTTCTTCTTCACCACGAGCGGTAAGCATCACAACTGGAATGTTGCGCGTTAATTCCTCTCGCTTCATATGTTTGATGAAGTTAATGCCACTACCGCCTGGTAACATCCAATCCAGTAAAACTAAATCAGGGAAGGGTTCAGCCAGTTTGGTTACTGCAGTATCGTAATCTTCCGCTTCTACCGCTTGGTAACCTTTCTGCTCAAGTACGAAGCACAGCATTTCGCGAATAGGAGCTTCGTCTTCAACAACCAGAATCCTTCTAGACATAATTGAGTAACCTTATGTTCGTTGAGCTAATGAATTTAAGAGACAAAGCGCCTCTCTATGCATAAGCATTATCACTACCAATTATGACACTTTTGTGACCTTTGAAAACAAATTTTCATATAACTTTCTTTTGAGGTTCATTCGGATATTTTTCATTTCTATTAAGACATCAGCACAAAAATTCCCTATGATTAGTCCCTTGTCATCAAGCCTAGAGAAGATTTATGTGGTTTAAAAACTGTCTGGTATACCGCGTTAACCGCGAGGTTACTTTTAACGCCGAACAACTAGAAACTCAGCTGTCTGAATTCCAATTCACCCCGTGTGGCAGTCAAGACAAACAGAAATTTGGCTGGGTCAGTGCAATGGGTAGACATGGCGATATGATGACTCACGTGTCAGAAAACCGCATTCTGATTTGCGCCAAGAAAGAAGAGAAAATGCTACCTGCCTCTGTGATCAAAGAATCATTGAATGCAAAAGTAGAAGCAATGGAAGCGCAAGAAGGTCGTCCTCTGAAGAAGAAAGAGAAAGACAACCTGAAAGATGACATCGTAATGGATTTACTGCCGCGCGCATTCAGCCGCAGCAGCCACACTCACGTGCTCATCATGCCAAAAGAAGGTTTTATCCTTGTTGATGCAAGCAGCTATAAAAAAGCAGAAGATGTATTAGCATTGCTTCGTAAAACCATGGGTAGTCTACCTGTTGTTCCTGCTATTCCAGAAGTGGCGATTGAAACTACGCTAACCGAGTGGGTGAAAAGCGGTGACACACCTCAAGGTATCAGCATGATGGACGAAGCTGAGCTAAAATCCGTACTTGAAGAAGGTGGTGTGATTCGCTGTAAGAAGCAAGAGCTAACCACTGATGAAATCCGCAACCACATCGCTGCGGATAAAGTCGTGACGAAACTTGCGCTTAATTGGCAAGATCGTATTGAGTTCATTATGACGGAAGATGCAGGCATCAAACGTCTAAAATTCTCTGATGAATTGAAAGATCAAAACGATGATATTCCACGTGAAGATCAAGCAGCTCGATTTGATGCAGACTTCTCTCTAATGTGTGGAGAGTTCAGTGCTTTCCTTCCCAACCTATACGATGCGCTAGGCGGCTTACCGAATCCTAACGCTTAATTTTGTATAAAGGTTAACCATAACGCCCTCACTTTTTTTGAGGGCGTTTTTCTATCTGAAGCACAATTACCCTAGTCACAGTTCACATTTTGACGTAAAATTTGCGCCCCATTTCCATTAGGTGGAATTGGCCTGACTTGTGATCAGATAAAAGAGAATTGAGCAATGACAACTGAGAAAGCATTCGTGCCTGAGCTACTATCTCCAGCGGGCAGCCTGAAAAACATGCGTTACGCATTCGCCTACGGGGCAGATGCAGTTTACGCTGGCCAACCTCGCTACAGCCTTCGCGTACGTAACAACGAGTTTAACCACGAGAACCTAAAAATCGGTATCGATGAAGCCCACGCCCTAGGCAAAAAGCTTTATGTGGTATGTAACATTCAACCACACAACTCGAAGCTAAAAACGTTCATCCGTGATCTTAAGCCAATCGTAGAGATGGGTCCTGACGCATTGATCATGTCAGATCCAGGCCTAATTATGATGGTTCGTGAAGCTTTCCCAGAAATGCCAATTCACCTTTCTGTACAAGCGAACGCTGTAAACTGGGCGACCGTTAAGTTCTGGGCAGCGAATGGCGTGGAACGTGTGATCGTTTCTCGCGAGCTGTCTCTAGAAGAAATCGAAGAAATTCGTGAGCATTGCCCTGAAACTGAGCTTGAAGTATTCGTTCACGGTGCATTATGCATGGCTTACTCAGGTCGTTGCCTACTTTCTGGCTATATCAACAAACGTGACCCTAACCAAGGCACTTGCACTAACGCATGCCGCTGGGAATACAAAGTTGAAGAGGGTAAAGAAAACGACGCTGGTGATATCGTAGAGAAATTCGACCCGACTGAAGCACTGCCTGTCGAAGTACAAGACGAGCGCCCTGAAACCACAATTGGTCGCGGCAAACCAACAGATGAAGTCGTTCTGCTTTCTGAAGCGCACCGTCCAGAAGAAAAAATGGCGGCTTACGAAGATGAGCATGGTACTTACATCATGAACTCTAAAGACCTACGAGCGGTTCAGCACGTTGAACGCTTAACTAAGATGGGTGTTCACTCATTGAAAATTGAAGGTCGTACTAAATCGTTCTACTACTGCGCACGTACCGCTCAAGTTTATCGTAAAGCAATTGATGATGCTGTAGCAGGTCGACCATTCGATGAAAGCCTAATGGGTACACTAGAAAGCCTAGCTCACCGTGGCTACACTGAAGGCTTCCTACGCCGTCATACACACGATACTTACCAAAACTACGATTACGGTTACTCAGTCTCTGATGCTCAACAGTTTGTTGGTGAATTCACTGGCAAACGTCGTGGTGACATGGCTGAAGTAGAAGTAAAAAATAAGTTTCTTGTCGGTGATAGCCTTGAACTAATGACGCCAAAAGGCAATATTGTTTTCACGCTAGAGGCAATGGAAAACCGCAAATCAGAGTCTATTGAAGACGCGAAAGGAAACGGTCACTTTGTATTCATTCCAGTACCAGCAGAGCTAGATTTAGAATATGGCCTATTAATGCGTAATCTAAACTCAGGGCAGGACACCCGTAACCCGACTGGTAAGTAACCATGGCCTTGCTCATTACTGATAAATGCATTAACTGCGACATGTGTGATCCCGAATGCCCCAATGGGGCAATCAGTATGGGAGAGAGCATTTTCGAAATTGATCCAGCGCTATGTACAGAGTGTAAGGGGCATTACGAAAAGCCGACCTGTCAGTCAGTGTGTCCAATTACAAAATGCATAATCACTGATCCGAACCATGTCGAAACTGAAGAGCAGTTGCTTGAAAAATTCGTGATTATTCAAGGGTTAGCATAAGAGCAATTAGGTTCAACTTTGGCATCAAAGTTGAACCTTTTCTCAACCTGATTTTTCAATAGGGATAATATTGCAGAACAGCTCTTTTTCAAAATGATACTCTAGTCTCTCACGCCAATTTTCCGCTTGAGAAACAGGTATTAAATAAAAGTTTTCTCGGCTCGTATCAGTAACGAAAGCCATTCCATATTGCATCAGCTCATAATGCACATCATTAACAAAACCCGGATCAAGGCGTTGACGCCCAGTCAGGTGATTCACATCCTCTCGAGTCAAAGAGACTCCTTTAGTATCACTGCTAAATCTGTGTCTTAACCACTCTGCAAATTCTTTTGCACAAATCATAGTCATGGTTTTGTCCTTGATTTACTCTTCTAACAGGAAAAGGGTATATCCCTGCCTTACACACTTGTCTGCGTTGTTATCGCTTTTTAGCCAACTGACAGACATATTGCTAAGAAACCAGAGTATCGTGACGAAAGATCTTTTTCTAAACAGAGAAGTTACAACTTACCCATACTACAACTCTTTGTTTAATTTAGATTTCTATAATATGTCCCCAAAACTGATTGGGTTAGTTTTTGTATTGGTACTATTCAATGTAGACAAAAGTATGATGTTTCTCCAGTTTCATAAAAGAGATCACCAAGTACAGATAAACCTGAAGAGTAACACTAATTAGGATTGATAAGCGGCAAGCATTGAGGTGGAACGACTTTTTTTCGTTTGGGCTTAGAGGTTGTTTTTACCCGTTGAGGGGTATCAGTAGGTTTTGCTTTCGGGGCCCAACTTGCAAGCTCAGCACCGCAACCATCACCTACTGGAGGTGGTGCTTGATCAACACAATAGTCGCTCGAATCAGGACAAGATAACCTGACGTGAAAGTGGTAATGATGCCCCCACCATGGACGTACTTTACGTAACCAAGAACGATCTTTGCCGTTTTCTTGCAAGCAAAGTTGCTCCTTAATAACAGGATGTACAAAAATTCGTGCAACATCCTTACTTTTTGAAGCGTACCGAATTAGCTTAAAGTGCCGTACTTCCCAGCGATGATTAAGTATGGAATAACCTTTTAAATCCACCACACTCATGGGCTTAGGAAGTTGTAATTCGTTATAAGAAAGCGGTTGGTCAGCAAGTCTTAACCAAATATCGATATCTAACCCGGTTTGATGACTAGAATGACCAGAGGAGAACCTTCCACCTCTAGGTAAAGACAAATCACCAATCAGCAGAGTGGTGTTGAGATTTTGGTGAGCTTTAAGCGCCAGATTTTCAATAAACTCTATCGTTTTAGGGTGCCCATAGTAGCGCTTCGTTTTACTACGTAAGACTTGATAACCAACGCCATCGAGAGGCAAGGGTAATGCACCATCTAAACAACCGTTAGCATAACTACCAATAGAGGAGGAAGAGTTTCGGGTAGGATTAACCGCAGACTCCCAAGGAGTAGAACATACTGAAGCTGAGAAACATAAACCCAAAGTTACAATGAAACTCAGCCTCATAGCCTTTAACCTTTAGTAGTGTTCGCCATTATCGTAATAAGCTTTAGGAGATAAGGCGGAAAAGATAACTGCAACATCAATATCGGCACCAGCGATACCGCGCACTTGTTGCGTAATAAGCTTGGCAACTTCATCTTGCACTTCCTGGCCACGGTCGAACCAAAGCACTTCGACAAAAGGATATGCAGCACTCACCTCACCCTCATTGAAAAACGTAGTGTAGATATACTCAAAAGTAAAATCCTCACGCGGACAGTCCATTAGAGGCTGAAGTTCATCCGTAAGGGGTTTTGATAATGCCTGAACAGCTTGTGGCTCTACAGCACGGAATCGAAAATGTGGCATAAACTTACTTCCTAATTATTAGCATCAATGCATGATGATAACAGGAACCAAGTCAGTAATCATCCAAGCCAATGTAACCACTGACCTTTCAATAGATTGTGAATCAGATGTGCTCGATAACGAAGAAAAAGCGTTATGAAAATTCGAAGGTAAAACAGAAAGAGCAAAGCGATACATCAACATTTAATAATTACATTACTAGAAAATAAAACTATCTGAAGCAAAGGTATGCCATATTCGTTGGATAAACATACACCTGACGTCGAAACTATACGTTAGGAATAAAAAAGCCCCTGACCTAAGCCAGAGCTTATGAACATGGGGGATAGGTGAAGTGGACCAATATCCCGGAGATATGAACTTTCAATCCCCCGATACTTTGGTATCAGAGGAATCGACAACTCTCCAACTAGTCAGATTCTCTTTTCTTCAGATGCAAAAAAGCCCCAGCATTACTGCTGAGGCTTTAGAGTATGGCAGGGGTGGAGAGATTCGAACTCCCAACACGCGGATTTGGAATCCGCTGCTCTGCCAATTGGAGCTACACCCCTGTAATTCGTGTTTATTGAGACGACGCTCAAATAAGTGGCGGAGTGGACGGGACTCGAACCCGCGACCCCCGGCGTGACAGGCCGGTATTCTAACCAACTGAACTACCACTCCGCAGTGGTATCACTCGCTTTAATAAGCAAGCATCCAAAATTTAAAGCCTGGCGATGTCCTACTCTCACATGGGGAAGCCCCACACTACCATCGGCGCTATTTCGTTTCACTTC
>NZ_JAWORT010000047.1:0-10161 GCF_033337975.1 Vibrio sp. Vb2880 | reverse complement strand
AAAGCTGATAATAAAAGTAACTCTTTCATTTCTCGCTCTATGATTTTTCAGTAGTAAGTTCTAACGCCCTGTTAAGGGGTGAGCAACGCGATACCGGAGCCGCCGCATACCACCTTAAGCACTAAATTCAACGCATAGTGAAAATGCCACGCGTTGTGAATCCCTCTTGAACAGTTTGTTATACGATGCCTCACAGCAAGCGCTGAAACTGACCGTTTTTAGCTTTGAAACCTAGCTTATTAAACAAAGCTTGAGACCGAAAGTTACCCTCATCAATATCTGCATACAGTCTTTCAATGCCCAAAGATTTAGCATGAGAAAATAATAAACTAAGAGCTTCCGACATATACCCTTGTCGCCAGTACGATGAATTTAGTAAGCATCCGACCTCACAGGAATCACTGTTATCACTAAAACTATGTAAGCCGCAGGTTCCAATAACTTTGTTTGTCGCTTGATCCATAATCGCCCATTCCAACGATTCACCTGATTTCTCTAGCCGGACGACGCTTTCTAGCATCTGAACTATCATATCTTTCGATGTAAAAACTGGGTCTGAGGCAAATTCCATTGTTTGAATATCACCATAAATTTCAAACAAATCATCAGAATCATTCGTTTGAATTGACCTCAAAACAATTCTACCTCCGTGTAAATCAGGCTTCATTTCTCTCCTTAATCGTATAACGCCCTGTTAAGGTGTGAGCAACGCTATACCGAAGCCACCGCATACCACCTTAAACACCAAACACAACGCATAGCAACAATGCCAAGCGTTGCGAATCACTCTTAAACAGATTGTTAAATTTCAATTTTTGAGGGACTTACTCCCGCAAATTTGAATGCGCCGTACGATGGCAATTAGGGCACAACAGAACCATATTATCCGTACTATCACTTCCTCCTTTAGACAGAGGAAGCACATGATGTATTTCTAACATATTTTTGTCCCCCTCAAACCTAAAGCCGCATGCTTCACACTCATTGGAGTCGATGCCTTGTTGTTCCAAATAGCTGATATATTGCCTACGTATACGAGGGATATTACGATGTTTAGCTATTTGTTGTTTGCTAAAGTCGAGCTTCATAGCGTGAGCTTCTGCTTCCACTTTCTTTACGTCCTCAACTGTATCAGCTGCAGCCTGGAACGCTAAAAGAAATTCTGAAAATGATAAGAGGTGTATGGTTTTACCATCAGAAATATTCCGATACTCATTAATCAATTCAAATTTAGGTGAAAACTCAGAACCACCTGATTGATTCCACCAATCGGGCTTGCGATCTTCACTAACAAATATTATGTCTTTTTTAAGAACAGAGCCTAGTTCTAAGATGGTTAGCCATACGTTTAGATCCCCCGCTGCATTATCCTTTTTAGATTTATCTTTGTACCCAGGTGCAATACTATGCTTTTGACGTCTCGAAAGTTCCTCACCAACCTGTTCATTAGATTTTTTATGATTTTTAATAGCTTCAGCTGTAAAGAATTGACTATACATATTTAAAACCGGATCGTTCCACGACCAATCTTTAACTTTTTCTGCCAGATCTTTTACCGACTTATTATAAGATTCGATTGTTTCATTTAATCCTGTCAACTTATCTTCAATTGCTTTAAATTCATCAAGATCATTTAAGATTGCTGAATCTAACGATTTAGGGATCTGAATCCTTTTTTGGGTAATAGCATAATGTAAATCAGCAAGTTTAGACTGCTTGTTTACCGCAAACTCACGAGCTACGTGCTCAGGGAGTAGCAATCGCTTTTGCTGAGACAGCCTTGCATACACTTTCTCGATTTCACTTAGATTCTGTTTCTTAAGCTTGTAAGGAATAAGTAAGACATTTGTATCTAAAACAACAATACTGTCTTCCAATGATTCTTCGAGTGTTCTTTGACTCGTAGAAAAAATAAAATCCACCGTTTTGAATTTTTCTTGGTATGACAATGCCATTTCCAAGTCTTCATCAATCTTACGATTGTTACTCATATTGTCTCCTGAAATTTAACGCCATGTTAAGGGGTGAGCGACGCAATACCGATGTTGCTGCAACCACCTTAATCACTAAATTCAACGCATAGTGAAAATGCCACGCGTTGCGAATCCCTCTTGAACATTTTGTTAGTGCGCAACTCACGGATTAATATTTAAGCTCAACTTTCTTAGTTTATCTGCTTCTTTTGCGTCGTTTGGTAAAGGAAAAGAGCCGATATCCCACACAGCATTGAAGACTTTTCGACAAAGCACATTTTGGTTACTTAAAGTCACGTTTTCTACATTACCAGTAGAAGACAGTGTAATCTGAGCTCGGCAATCCAAGCCTTTGTACCTTGTTAACTCTCCAAGTTGCACATTAATTAGTCCAACATATTTGGATGCATATTTAGTTGCGACAGTTTCCTCGACGTCAATATGTAAACCTTTAAGGATCTCGTTTAAAGCTGCCTCTTGTTCAGCTTTACTCGAAGCGAATGAAGCAGTTGATACGAGTAAAGTCGCAAGGAATATCCATTTTACCTTTTTCATTGAAACACCTTTAGTCACTTGACCATCATGCGCACTAACGCCGCATTAAGGGGCAGCAACGCGCTACCACACAACTTCAATTTAACACCGTAAACACAGATGCCAAGATTTAAACCAAACTCGCCACGCGTTGACTGTCCCTCTTGAATGCTTTGTTAGTTACCAAGCCTAACGCTTTCATTTGAAGTCAATTACCGCTTTGCCAACACTAAGGTTATGTGTTCTGAAAACTCAAGTCAGGCGCAGTTTCAAAGCGTCTGTCACTGAAACCACTTGGAATTTACAACGCCGTAGAAAACGGACTTTGAACACCAAACAAACCTTTTGGAACGACAATACAGCAGAGCAGACTTTCAACAAGCTAATCAGCGTCTGCAGCAGCAAACCCAAACCGCACAAGGAACCAAAACACGATTTTCACAAATCCAAATAACTAGAAATACGAAAACCTAGCCAAAAACACATCGACATTAGCCCTAAACATTCTGCTTCAGGTACATTTTTCCTCGTTGGCAACTAACGCCCTGTTAAGGGGTGAGCAACGTAATACCGATGCCGCCGCATACCACCTGAAACACTAAAACCAACGCATAGTGAAAATGCCACGCGTTGCGAATCCCTCTTGAACAGTTTGTTAGCCGCTCATTCCCAAAGGTTATTGCTTGCTCAATAGGAACTTACGCAAGTCCCTCTCAGCACGCATAACAAACAGAATAAATACTTTGTCGCCGTCTTGTTTATAGAAAATACGGCACGGATTAACTACAACTTCACGATAACTTAGATGTTCTAGTTCAGGCGGAATGCGACCCGATTCAGGGAAAGTCTCTAAGCGCTCGACTTTAGAAAAGATCGCTTGAACCAATTGTTTTGCAGCTACGATATTTTCAAGTGCGATGTATTCAGCGATATCATTGAGGTCGGATAGCGCTGGCTCAGTCCAGATTATTTCAGCCATTTTGACATTTTGTCCTTGGCTTCATCGTGACTCACCACTTTACCGTCAGCTAATGCACGTTCACCTCGTGCAATCCCCTCAAGAATAGCTAAACGATTTTGCATAAACTCGTAATCATCAACATCAACAAGATATGCAGATGGCTTACCATGTTCGGTAATTAACACTGGTTCTTTAGTGTCGTGGAGATCGGCAAGGATCTTTGTTGCTTGGCGTTTGAGTGATGTAACTAGTTCTACTTTCATGAGAGCTGCTCCAAAGGAATACTTAAGTGATACTATTCTATCACTTTGAGTATAGCAAGCTCCATGACGGCTAACGCCCGCTTAAGTGGTGAGCAACGCAATACGATGTTTCTGCAAACCACCATAATCACTAAAACCGACGCATGGTAAAAATGCCACGCGTTGCGAATCCGTCTTGAAGCGTTTGTTAGGCGAATAGCCAAGTAATCCGATAAATTATTGTAAGTATAAAAAATGTTCTCGAACCGCCAAGCCTTGTGAAAGTTCATTTTTAGCCGCAATAAGTACTTTGAATGTATGAGGTGCAGAGACATCATCTTGCACACATTTTACGATATACCCTGATTGTTCAAATTCTGTATTAGGTTCGCATTTCCAAGAGTCAGGTAGTTGAGTGTGACAAGCTGAACTAAAAAGCTTTTTAACTAGTTTTTCAAAGTTAACTTCAGCTTCTGCTAAAAATTCAGGGTTACTCTTACCTAAGGTTAATTCAAGCATTGTGGCACTTTCATGAGAACCATAGATATAGTAGGCAACCACATTTCGCTCTAATGAATCTGATGTTATAGAAACTTGCGGACTACTTAATACTTTCCCATATGTGCAATTATTGGACTTTGTAAGATGCAAACCTTTATTTACCAACAAAGCTCTTACATCGTTAAATTTCCAACTCATTCGTCTCTCCTTAAGTTTAAATTTTCCATTTCGCCTAACGCCCTGTTAAGGTGTGAGCAACGCAATACCGAAGCTTCTGCATACCACCTTAAACACTAAACGCAACGCATAGTAAAAGTGCCACGCGTTGCGAATCACTCTTAAACAGTTTGTTAGGCATTTTTTACGCATGGCATTTTTTTCCAAATATAAGTATCTGTGTTTATTGCAATACCTTTATTTGAATGACCCGCCCAACGCCCAATCATTTGCTCTGAGTTAATTATTTTTAGCTGAAAGGCACCATGATAACCAAGCGGATCCTTCTTATCCCAATAGTTACCTGTCAAATATGTATTTTTGCTTTTGCCAAAAAAGCAGTAAACACGCTCCTTTGCTTCATACTCGCAAAACATATAATTACCAAATTGATAGATTTTCGCATTTTTCTTTCGATCGGAGGAATCAGAGAAGTCTTCACTACTTGATTCCCAATACACTTCCCAATCTCCCGAAAGAGAAGGAGGCATACTTCTAAAAATAGTCCTACTGGCCAGATTGATATAACTCAGCCACTTAACCAACCTTGGAGCAAGGTTCAGATCCAAAATTAGTTTCACAACAATGCCAGCAACAAAAATTAGTACCCCGCTAGCAAGGGACATATAATTAAACTCCATACTTCCTCTTAAATGCCTAACGCCCTGTTAAGGGGTGAGCAACGCAATACAAATGCCGCCGCATACCACCTTAAACACTAAAACCAACGCATAGTAAAAAATGCCACGCGTTGCGAATCCCTCTTGAACAGTTTGTTATGCTTGTTCTATCAATAGGCACGGTAAAATGCCAACATACAGTTAGCCTGCCCTAAAGAGGCCTTATTTACGATGTTCTTTACTACGCGAATGCTCAGCATACTTTTTGGAAACTAGTTGATGTATATGAAATCCTGTCTTACGAACAAGGTACCAATCTATCGCAGCTAAAATGACCAAGCCTATTATAGTTCCCATCTAAAACCCTCCTTACACATCGAATCATAACTCTATCAAACCACTGATAAGTTAGATAAGACAGAACGCAATTTTTGTTGGGCAGCGATGGTTTTCAGAAAAATTAGAGTCTATTGAAGAATAAAAGCCTCATTTCTAGTAAAGATATCAGGGCAGATACATAGTCATATTTGTTGAATACGTAAAGTACCCATACTTGCAAGTTTGAGAAAAAGCATAACGCCGCATTAAGGTGTGAGCGGCGCTTGGCTATACTTGAGCGAAGCGAAACTGCCAAGCGTTGCGAATCACTCTTAAATGCTTTGTTAGTTGCACAATGCGCACTGAATTTTTTGTTTATTTTCAGTGATATATTTTATGTCATTTAGATAAGCTTGAAGATGACCTTGCTCTATGTTTTCAGCAAAGGTTTCATTACCATTTTCAGCTTCTCTCCGCATGAACAAAACTAAAGCCCGTAATCGCTCAATCATTGCGTCCGCTAGTTGATTTCTTTCTAACGTAGTTGCACCGTAACTATCACAGAACAACTTAGCTCTAGTTACCTGCTCAGAGATTGTGCCTAACTTATCATTGCTGTCAGTTTTGAAAGGCGACCAACAATAAACTGAATATGCTAAATCCCATATTCTTGGCGCAGGGTGCGCAGTATCAAAGTCAAATACACCTACAACTGTGTTCTCGGATAGAGCAACATTATAAGGGGTAAAGTCACCATGGCAGATGACTTCAAAAGGCTCTTTTGGCTCTAGCATCCACTTGTGCGCATTGACATCTACTTGTTCCAAAAGTGGCACAGTTGAGTCATGTATTTTACGCAATAGCTTACCTGCTGATGTGAGTGCATCCACAGTCGCAATTGCATCGACTAGAGGGTAGTTATAAGTATTACCAACAACAAAACTTAGGACTTCCTGTTCTTGGCTAACACCAAGAAATCTTGGAGATTCAGCTACATTTTCTCGCTCGAGGTGTTTCAAAATAAAGTGAATTGTAGGACTCCACGGCTGAAGAGGACGATAGACAACTTCACCATCTCGATATATTGCTGATTCTCTTCCACCTGATAATTCTTCCACGAAACCTCCTCGTGCAACTAACGCCCTGTTAAGGTGTGAGCAACGCAATACCAAAGCCGCCGTATACCACCTTAAACACTAAAACCAACGCATAGTAAAAATGCCACGCGTTGCGAATCACTCTTAAACAGTTTGTTAGCACTTAGATTATCGCTGCTTCATAAACGCTATTGCTAACCCAGAAGACACGAATGTGATACCTGCACCAATATTTAACCCTGACACTAGTTTAGGCTTGTTTCTAAACCACTCAGACAATTGAGAAGAAAACACACCCATTAAGCTAAAGCCAATTGCTGTTAATGCTGCAAACCACACACCGTAGCCAATCATTTGAGTTGTCACTGAGCCTAAACTTGGGTTTACAAATTGAGGTACAAAAGCAAGAACAAACATACCTGGCTTCGGATTAAGTGCTGCTAATAGAAACCCAGTAGAAAAGATAAGTTTCAGAGACTGTTTTTTCGCTGGTTCCAGTGAGAACAGGTTTCTCGTACGGAGTACTTTCACACCTAACCATATTAGGTAAGCAGCACCAACCAGTTTTACAACATAAAACGCCACTTCAGAGGTTTGAATTAAAAGGGTTAGCCCGAATGTTGCTGCGACTACATGAAATAAAATACCAACACCAGAAGACATGCCTGACATTACTGCCGCCAGTCGACCTTGGCTTAAACCTCTACCTATAGCGAGCAAGTTATCCGGACCCGGCGAGATCACCAAAAGTAAACAAGCTAATGTATAAGTAACAAATACCTCTAATGGAAACATAAAACCTCCTTGTTGAATGATTCTGAGTGCTAACGCCGCGTTAAGTGGTGAACAACGCCAGTCGCCAAACCTAAACCATTGCATCTTAGACACTTAACCTGACTTGAATTGAAATCGCCAAGCGTTGTGAATCCGCCTTGAACGCCTTGTTAGTTGTAAGTCCCCAACTCGTGCGTAAGACTAAAACCTGCATCACTTACTACTTCTGAAACCAATGAAACGAATTTTTCAGCTTCGCGGTTTGGCTGATACTTTGAAACAATCCTAATTTCAAAAAGCTTGCCCTTTGCTATTGGGTATTGTTCAAATATTTCTCCAGATTCAATAAATGATAAATACAGATTTAATTTGTCTTGCAGCAGTAATAGCTTTTCATTTTGATCATCCCACTCTAAATGATCGGATATAACCAAAATTACTTTTTCATTGTCATGTGCAATAACATCTACTTTATCAAGCTGCTCAATCGTCATATTTTGCCCTTTGCAACTAACGCCCAATTAAGGTGTGAGGCACGCAATACCGATGCCGCCGCATACCGCCTTAATCACTAAAACTAACGCATAGTAAAAGTGCTACGCGTGCCGAATCACTCTTAAATTGTTTGTTATAAAGCGGACTCTACGTTAAACGCCTTTTCTAACCACACCGAGCTAATGTACTGTCCATTTTTCTTTGCATACTCATTGAAAACTCCGACTTCTCTGAAACCAAACCGTTTGTGTAATGCCACTGATGCGTCGTTTGGTAATGCAACACCCGACAATACACGATGAACACCATAAGCACGAATTGATGAGAACAACTGAGTATATAGTTTAGAACCTAAACCTTTCCCTTTAGCTTCTTGTGCCAGATAAACGGTCACTTCTACGGTGTCGTCAAAAGCTGAAATTGCTCTGTACTGTTGGGAACATGCAAAACCTAGCAACACGCCGTTTTCTTTGGCTACATATAGTTGATATTTGGTAGTACTAGAAAACTGAGAAAACCATTTCTGACGATTTTCCAGAGTAAATGGAACTTCCTCAAAGCGTGCATTAGTGTGCTCAATATAAAAATTAAAGATGTCGGTGATACCAGCAACATCTTCAAGTTTACCTGTTCGAATTTCCACGAAATTTCCTTTTTCTTCGAGCTTTATAACGCCCTGTTAAGGTGTGAGCAACGCAATACCGAAGCCACTGCATACCACCTTAAACACTAAAACCAACGCATAGTAAAAATGCCACGCGTTGCGAATCACTCTTAAACAGTTTGTTATAGCGCTTTGCCGTTTACAAGTGACCAATGATGAGGCATTAATTCTCGTATAGTCTTGAAAACCAATGCATTCCCTGAAGTCGTAATTGCTGCTTTGACATCCCCACCCCAATGGACGAGGCGCTCTTGGCAAACTCCGCATGGTGACAAAATTAGAAATTCATCGTTCTCGCTCTCACGACACAGGCATAATGAGTGGGTCACTCGCTCATTGAGTTTGTGAGCCTCTAAATACGCTCCCACCTCCATGCATAGTGAAAGAGCATCGTTTTTAGTATCAGGAGCAATGCTTGTTAATATTTTTCCTGACTCTGTTCTAACAGCCGCAGCTCCACCCCAACCAGAAGGATATCGCATATTTACTAGTTCTATTGCTGCTTGATAGAGCTCTTTTTCGATATTATCCATGACCATCCATATTCAATTTTATCGTGCGCTATAACGCCTTGTTAAGGGGTGAAGCACGCAACACCGATGCTACCGCATACCGCCTTAATCACTAAAACCAACGCATAGTAAAAATGCCACGCGTGATGAATCCCTCTTGAACAATTTGTTATACGCGTCCTATCGGTTGTACTTAACTTTATTCAAAACTTCTTTTAGTTCATGCGTTTTCTCAAGGTTTACACCGTGAATATTGGCTAGAGCACAAACATAATACAAAACGTCATATAACTCTTCTGCAACTGAACCTTTGAGCTCATCTAGCGTTGGTTGCCCACTTTTGCCTTTGCGAATAGATTCCGATAATTCGCCAACTTCTTCGATTAGTTTTAAAAAATAGTGTTCAGATTGCTCTGGCGCATAATCGAATTCTTTTATATGACTTTGTAACTCAGATAACTTCATAACGTCCTTTTTGTATCATTTCCCATAAAGCGTATAACGCCTTGTTAAGGTGTGAGGCACGCAATACGATGCTCTCGCATACCACCTTAATCACTAAAACCAACGCATAGTAAAAATGCCACGCGTGCCGAATCACTCTTGAACAGTTTGTTATATGAGTTTTTCGACTCGCTCTTCATCAACTAACCAAACTTTGATGCCCGAGAGTCTTATAGGAGTTGCCATACTTTCAATTAATTCTTTGTGAGAAAGGTTATTAGGTAAAGCTATGATTGATTCATGGTCCGGATTATCTTCCCTTACCTTAAACGCAGCAACTAACGCCATGCCAATGTGCGTCTTAACCTGAGACTTATTGAACTCTTGTCCATATCGCTTAGTCGACTCCTTTGAAGAAGTAGCGCCTTTTGCTTCGACAAAATACTTCTTACCGGTTTCCGATACAGCAACAATATCTATCCCTGTCTGAGTAGTATCTAGTTTCTGGGAGACAGTAAAACCATCCAATTCCAGTTGGTCACATACTAAATCTACAATTCTATTTTCGGTTAACATTTAACCTCCTTGTCAAATTCATATAACGCCCTGTTAAGGGGTGAGCAACGCAATACCGATGCCTCTGCAAACCACCTTAATCGCTAAGACCAACGCATAGTAAAAATGCCACGCGTTGCGAATCCCTCTTGAACAGTTTGTTAGGTGGGATTTTCGTACGCCATAAGCAATGCTTTCAGCTCTAAATTCAATGAAGCCTCACCAATTTTTCTTGCTGAATTTCCCAATTGATTG
>NZ_JAWORT010000046.1:0-11437 GCF_033337975.1 Vibrio sp. Vb2880 | reverse complement strand
ACCCACCTCCGCAGCCATTTATTGGTGTGGTCTACAGAGGATTATGTCTTTTTAGAGGGGAAAATCCCTAGAACCCCAGAGTGGTCGAGGTAAAGTTGAAATACGCTCTAAGTGTAGACCGCAGAGAAGTGGAAACGTTAGATTCGGTACTAAGAAACTGCACAAGCACTGAAATGATCGTACATGAACCTGCTGAGGAAAGTATAAAAACCACGAGAAACGTTTCAAAGTCCGCCCCGTTACTTATGTATGACGAAGATAATAACGGTAGGATTACTTGCAAGGAAGCTATCAGAAATGGTATTGCACCAGTAAGAAGATCACATCCTGCATACTCTTATATGAACGATAGAGATGGTGATGGGGTTGTATGTGAATAAATCGACTCTATCTATACGATCACTGGACTTCCAAAAAGCGGGACTTCAGGTAGTAGAGATGACATTTTGCTTGATATGCTCATTAGCCCACCAGCGAATCGGTGGCTAAAACCTTTAAAAACTAACGAGGAACTGAGTATGGCAATCAAAACAAATATACTGGAGCTAAATGGACTAAATCCGGCTTATTTCACCAATACGGAATTACTCCCTCTCGACGATTATCTGACGGGTAGAGGAATTTATCTATTTCCACATATTGAGAAGAGATTTGGCAGTATTCCTTTAGAGCGCGTTGTTGGTCATAGCCAAGGCTATGATGCGATGAAGTGGGGGGACTGTTTAGGTGGGCGTCACTTAAAACGTATTGAGCGAGCCCTAATGGAACTCAAAGAAAATCCAAATTACTATTTAGATCATCATGTAAAACCAGGTATTTCTTTTACAAAAGTTGAGGATGCTTACTTCATTGAAGAGGGAAAACATAGGACCATAACTGCGCGGTTCCTCTATCACCACAACCAGGAAGTTTTTAGAAATACCTCCCCTCTTTCTAACGTAAACATTCACGAAAGGTTCATTGATCATGAGTATATGGGCTATGTATATGAGATCAACATGCTACAGAAAATATACCCGGAATTAGAGTTTGAAATGACTTATACCGACTCAAATAATGAGAGGTGCTTGGCAGTACACCCGACTAATTTTAATATGCCAAGTAGTTTCTTTACTCGGGGAGAAGTCGAAGACTGCATAAAGCATTTAAAGAGTCCGAATCTATTAAACAAACTACGTTCACACAGACTGTACCAGCATATTGGAACTTCACATTGCTTAAAGCATATGTTCGGGAACATAAAGTAATTTGGTTGAGTTTTGCGTGACGTTGTCACTTGTGTCGTGGTCTAGTTGTATAGATGGTTTACTAAGCCTAGGCTAGGTTAAATGAAAACCATTTGTTAACTAGGTCATGACGTAAGATATTACAGTGTAATGGGAATTACTACCTACCGAAGATGATGAATACTGTTCAAAAAAAACTTGTTTAACGAAGAAGGATAGCATGAACGATAATAAGCCGAGTAAAACTCAAACCTCATTTCTGAGACGTTTGTTAGTTGCATATCTAATTGATAGAGGTTTTAACACTGTCCCAGCAATAGTGGAAGCAACGAATATGCCTCGTAGAACGGCACAGGATACTATCAAAGCTATTCATGAATTGGAGATTAAAATTGAACACACTAAAGGTGGTGAGTTTAAGATAATAGATTGGGGTGCAGTAAATCGTGATTGGATAGAAATTAATCGACAGCACGTGTGTGATGTGCTAAATTATCCGAGTAAATTTGATGATTGAATTACCCCTTAAACGCGATACTTCAAAGAAGTCCCTTCACACTTTCTGATAGTGAGTAATGCCATGATAGGTTTGAGGAATATACATGCCTTGTATTATTGATATTAACCACGATGTGAGTAAGAACAAAGAAAGCCAATGGGTCTCACTATGTGGTAAACACCTTTGGTTTAGTAATGACCCCCACAAAAGTATAGAAAATGCAAAACTAAGCGGAAAACCTATTTGCAAGACCTGTCGTAAGATTGCAGGAATTCCCATGTCTTCGAGAAGAAAACCCGAGGTCGAAGCTCCCTTTAAAATTTACACCGTTGGAGCTGGGGAAATCAAAGAGCGTATCGCAATCAAAGAAACCGATACCGGCTTTCGCACTCAAGGTGGTGATCTACAGTATAAAAACCAGAGACTTGATGCAGGACTTTGGAAAAATATTGGAGGAGATGCTTCAAAGTTAGTGACAACTAGGGAGCTTGAACAAGCGCGAAGCCTAGCTAAACATCAAATAACTATGCTTAAAGAGTATGTATCTAAACTACCGGAATTGATCACTAGTTTGGAGACCAAACTCAGTAAATACGAAGATTAAATATCAATTAATTATACGGATAATTAGCTTAGAACATGAAATCCAATTTCGAGACAAACACTGGTCTTAGGTTTATCTCAAAAGCTGAGACTGCATTTAAGATTCACATCCATACACCCGAAGATAAAATTCTTCATAGATCGGTTGGTTATATCCGTATTGGAGAGAAGAAAGGTCTAAAGAAAGCTATTAGGTTAAGGAACGAAATCGGCATAAAGTTGTGGGGGAAAAAGCTTTGGAAAAGAGTCTTGAATGAGCCTGAACTGTTTACCCGATTACCCCATAGTCTAGAGCCGAAACTAATAGAAAAGAACGCACCTATCAAATCAGACCCTCGAAGAAAAAAACTCCATTATTTGGCCAAGTGGTATGTATATGGTGATGACGGATCATTATCGACAAAGACTACAGTTGTGTCCGTGGAGAAGTATGGAAAGTTAGGGGCGTATAATAAAGCTAAACGTAAACTTACCGAAGTTTATAAAAATGAAATTGAAATATTATCTTACATGGATAGATTTAGTATTACTCTAGCTAAGTGAATGAGAAAATTATTAAAATGAATACGAAAAAATTTGTCGTTTCTACAGAGACAAGCATTGATACAGCCTATCGGCATTTCTGTAAAGCCAAAACAGATGATAGCTTAGACATCATGTTTGAAGGTGCTGAAAAGCAATTGGCAAATTTAGATTGTACTGGAGAGGAGCGCAATCGAGTCTTTCATAACATTTACATTGCATATGGACGTCGACAAGAAGACATCGATGGCGAAAGTACAAGTACAGAATATAAGGCACTGAGAACAGTTGATAAGAGCCTAGCTAATAACAAAAATCTAAGTACAGAAGAGCTACTGGGTGAGGCGCTAAGAGCAATGGAAAATAAGTAATGATCAAAATAGGATTCCCTGTACGCACTTCATTACACAAATTGACGAAACTCTTTACTCAGCTGTTTAACCGATTGTTTGTATACCTTTCAGTTAGCAATTTACCACAAGTAATCTTCATGGGGGCGGCCATATTTGCTCTGTTTAGTGCGGTTTTAAGCTTAACCGAATCGATTAACTATGTTCTTGCTGGGATGGCTAACTATGGCTTCATCGAATTGCTGAGGGTCTTAATCTACATTGCATTCGCTTTCTCTCTGGTAATGAAAATGTGGAAAATTAGTATTACTAGCTTTATCTTGATCATTCTCTTCGGACTAGCTATATCAACTGGCTTATCCAACGGCTGGGGAAGTACATCAATACAGTTAGGCTATGCTCTATCTTCCGGGTTTAAAGGTCTGGCATTGATCCTACTTGGAGGAATTGCTGGTGGTGTTTCAAGATGTCTGTATTGGATCTACAACCGTTGGCCAAAATGATAGTAACCTTAGTGTTGATTTAGAGTAGCTATGAACATAACAAATTGTTCAAGAGTGATTCGGCACGTGTGGCATTTTGACTATGCGTTGGTTTAGGTGATGAAGGTGGTATGCGGCGGCATCAGTATTGCGTTGCTCAAACCTTAATAGGGCGTTTATGCTTAGGAGCAGAAGTTGAGATATTTGGAAGAGTTCGAATTGGCGATTGAGCGCTCAAGGTACCTTAAATTGTCTGATACACGCTTTAAGGCTTTAGATGCGAAATTTTGTAGTGATGAAAACCTTCAAAATTGCTTGGATTTTCTAAATTATCTATATAACCCACTAAAAGACACCGATCTCGTAGGACAGTGTCTAAATATTCATTCTCAACTAATGAAAGCGGTAGAACATTTTTACGGAGCGCCACCAATATTCACTATTGGATCTATTACATTTGATGGAAATAAATATTTTGAGTTAACTGAGGATGATATCAAGTCATCAATTTTAGACTGTTCACCTACCAATATGGCCAATATTCACGCATGGTTGACGTTGCCTTCTATGGAGATACTAGATTTTACGTTTATTTCAACTTACGAGAGTCAAGCTGGAGACAGTGGCTTTCCAAAAGTTGTCAGTCAGTTTGCTGAAAGTCTAAAACCGCACTTTCATTATCACCCAGTGTTGACAGGAGAAGAGAGTCTTTCAAAGTTAGGTTTATCGTCCAGTGGCTAGCACTTGTTCTGAGCTATTGCAATAGCTACCAGCTCGTCACCTCGCTTGCCAGCAGGGATAATAAGTATCAAATGCAACTGGCAGGTAGTTCGATTCCTGTCTTATAGTCACTTAAAGTCCTGGCAATCAGTTCCGACGTTTTATTTACCAGATTAGCTTTATTTTAACTCTACTGTGAGAGAGTAATAAAGTCTCATGCTAAAATAGCCGCGATCGCAATCGATACGCTGCCATTCCTAAATCGAAAATGCCCCGAAGTTTGCCAGACTCTGATTTGGGACACACTTCTTTTGTCATCATTTGACCTATTTTTCCTAATAACAGAATATTTAGTTTGATATAGACTGTTATAGCTTTGGCAGAAATGAGGAAGATATGAACACTAAGGAAACCGAAGAGCTTCAAAGGAATATGGATATTTTTTCAACGCCATTAGATGTTGAAAAGTACATAGATGAAGGGCTAATTAGCCGCTACAAGAATACCAAAACTCAGTTTGTAATCCATTGTTCTAAAGATGAGTTACCTGAAGAAGTCAGTGTACGGGCAAATAAAATAGAAGTCTTAACAAATAAAGATGGTTCCAACGCTCTAGTTTTGGGGCTTGACTTAAAAGTCAGAAAATAGTGCGTGTTGAAAACAGCTATTTTGTAGACAAAATGGGGTTTAAATGTGGTCTGATAAAGAGTCCTCACTAGACTTTTTAAATTTTAGTGAAACTGCCGAATCGATTAAGGATCTAATCACCGAAAAGGAATTGATGCCAATATCTGTTGGCGTTTTTGGGGATTGGGGGGCAGGAAAATCAACAATCTTAGAGCTAACCAAAAAATCAATATCTGAAGAGAAGCAAGACTACATTCAAGTCCATTTCGATGCATGGATGTATCAAGGCTATGACGATGCTAAAGCGGCTCTATTAGAGACAATTGCATCTACCTTGGTAAACCAAGCGAAAGACAACGCCAGCTTGAGCAAGAAGGCTAAAGAGTTTGCAGGACGTGTTGACATCATTAGATCTTTGGGATTATTGATGGATGGTGGTGCAGCTTTAGCTGGCGTTCCCACCATGGGTGGTTTTCAGAAGTTGATGGGGCTATTCAGTGGTGGAGAGGATCGCGAACTAGACTTTGGTGATGCCAAGGATGCAGTAGATGGTGCGAAGCAGATAGCTAAAGATAACAAAGAAATTTTAAAGCCTAAAAAGGCTTTTTCACCCCCAAAAGAAATTAAAGAGTTCCGCAATGCGTACTCAGACTTGTTGAGTGAATTTGATAAACCACTCATAGTCTATGTCGATAACTTGGACCGTTGCTCGCCATTTAATGCAATTTCGACGCTGGAAGCGATACGACTATTTTTGTTTTTACCAAATACAGCATTCGTGATTGCGGCAGACGAAGATATGATCCGCTTAGCTGTGCCGGAATATCACAAGGGAGCTTCGCAGCGCCACCAAACAGACTACCTAGATAAATTAATTCAAATCCCAGTACACGTTCCAAGACCTGGTACTCTAGAAATCAGAGCTTACCTGATGATGTTGACAGCTCAAGATCATGGCGTTACGAGTGACCAGCTTGAGGGGCTTAGGGAAAGCCTAGAGCAGTCTCTTCAGCTATCTTGGAAGCAGTCACCCATATCAGTCGATGAGCTTTTGGACGTTGATAAAGTTCAAGATGTTCAGGGTAAGGACGAACTCAGAAGTAAGTTCATCGTGGCCGAACAACTTGCTCCATTGCTCGCAGAGTCCTCCAATATAAATGGGAACCCTCGAATTGTTAAACGCCTCTTAAATCAGGTGAAAATGAGAAGAAAAACAGCACTCCGTCGTGGTATGCAGCTGGATGAGAAAACCATTACCAAATTGGTGATATTTGAGCGTTGTTTGGGGACTCAAGCAACAAACAAACTGTATCAGTTGATTGATACAGAGAGTGGTTCTCCAAAGATTCTGGCTCAATTGGAAGATCCAGAAGCTGAATTCGATGATATGGATTTACCAGAAGAGTGGAAGCTAGATTTAGCCTTTCTTGACAAGTGGTCGAAGCTACCACCGATGTTTGCAAATGTGAACCTGACCCCAGCGGCATACTTAAGTAGAGAGAGTATCCCCATGGGCCTAGTGAATGCAGTTATGTCCGGCGCTGCTCAAAAGCTTGTGAAGGATTTAATGAAACAAACGGAAAGACTAAGCCATACAAACCAAAATGCCATAGCAGCGACCCCAAGAGAAGACTATTTAGCTGTGATGGATGGACTAATTGAAAACTTCAGGACTGTAAGTGATTGGTCAAAAGCTCCCCCAGGCATATATGGCGCGAGACTACTAGCAGTTGAAGAGCCTAAATGTAAAAAGGCGCTACTAACTTACGTGAAGGGACTGCCAAAGCAAAGGTGGTTGAATGTAATTATCAAGGAATTAGAAAAGTAGGTATTAATGGGTACTTCAGCATCATCAACTGGCCCTAATAACCAGAGCCCACTCATTCCGTCATGGGCTGAACAAAGTCCGCCTGTAACAATTGAGCCAGCTCAAGATACTGGTGGCCCGGACGGGGAAAATCAAGGTGACAAGGAAATCGACAATGAAAAAGTTCAGCAGGAAATCGGCAAACCATCTGGTACTGCCAATCCTGCAAACCGTTTTGCAGGAGCTAGAAGAGAATTCGGGAATTATGCCAAGGCCGGAGGTTCAAGCTCTGATCTAAGGCGAGCACTAAAGAGTTATTCTAAAAAAGGCTCTGGTGGTGGAAAAACCACAAGCCGAAGGTTGGCTAGTGGGATAACGGCTGGTACTGGTTTACTTGGAGTAATGCGTGGAGACACTGTTACTGTCAACAACCAAAGCCTTTCCTTAAATGACTTGAAAGGCCTATCCACTGACCAAGCTATTGATAGAATTGCTTCACATTTGGCTCCTGATAATGCTGACTCAGACTCTGTGAGAATTGCCTTAGATTACGCGCTGGAAGAAGCGCTACCAGATACAGAAGATTTCGATCCAAATAGTTTTACTGAAGAAGTAATCCAACAAGCCATCGGCTGCTATTTAACTGACTTGATTTTCCAAGATGTGGTTGAAGGCATGGGCAGGGCTTGGTTCCACGTAGAACCTGCTAGCAAGCACCATAGCATGGAAGTTGAGCTAAGGGAGCTTATCAAGGTAATAGCTCAGGAGCAGCTAGACAAGGTCACTAATGGCAACCCTAGCAATATCACCAGAAATAACATTACCAAGATTCAAGCTGATACCATCGCAATGACCGTTGAAGAATGGGAGAGTTTCGATGACTAAGTTTTACTTCAATGATAATCCAAACCAACTACCTGAATATTCAGAGTCATGCCACCCTGTACAACTATTCCACACTCACGAATATGATCAAAAAAAACACAGCTTAGCTTCCAGAGGACTACTGCAAACAGTAAGAGACTTGGGAGTTGCTGTTGAGCCTAAGGCAATCGATTTAATTACAATTGCTTCCGCTGTTACCGCAGCAGATACTTTTGAGTTAAGAGAGAAGGCTGAGAATGCTTGGTCAAGGCAAATGCACCTTCACATCCCTGTAAGTGAACCGAATATATGGAATGCAGAAAGCGCTGAGTTGAGTTCAATTTTGAACTTTCTTACTGGCGATCAATGGATGTTCACTTTTGAGCAGACATCAATGGAACTGCCTAAACCTAAGATAAGTAAGCAGGCTAAATATAAAGCCAAAACTCTTCTAGGAAAAAATGCTGTTTGCCTATTTTCTGGCGGTCTTGATAGTGCAGTGGGTGCTATTGATATCCTTAATGGAGAGTCAGAATATAAGCCTCTCTTAGTAAGTCACGCCTATCGTGGAGATGGTGCAAAACAGGAAGAAATTAAGACTTTGTTGTCTTCTCCATTTGCTGAGCTCTCCTATTCAATTTCTCCTCATATAATTAAAACATATGAAGGCAGAACGGACATAAGTATGCGTGGGAGAAGCTTTAACTTCTTGGCGATGGCCGTATTGGGCATTTCCGCACTGAGAAGTGCTAACTGTGATGCCAGTATTAAAACCATTATCGTTCCTGAGAATGGCTATATCTCAATCAATCCACCACTAACTAGAAGGCGAATAGGTAGTCACAGTACGAGAACCACACACCCCAACTTCTTGCAGAGGTTGGAAGAATTGCTGACACGCATAGGTTTTGACGTCAAATTCGTAAACCCTTATCAGTTTAAAACAAAGGGGGAGATGTTGGCTGAGTGCGTTGACCAAAACGCTATTAAAAAAGCCGTACCGCTAAGCGTTTCATGCAGCCACTGGCACAGAGAACACATACAATGTGGGCACTGCTTGCCCTGTCTAATTAGAAGAGCATCTGTTCATCATGCTGGCTTTGATGATGACGCACCATATAAAACAAAGCGATTGAAAACGCTAATTAAAGAGAAGGATACAAGAGACGACCTGCAAGCAGTTCAAACAGCCATTATCCGGTTGAAGCAAACCAATAATTACAAATCTTGGCTACGTAAATCTGGTCCAATCCCACTAGATAAGTCTATACGTAATGCCTTGGAATCAACGCTTAAGCGTGGTTTGATGGAAGTTGAAGTGTTTATACAGGCTAACAAAACATCATGATGGATATGCATTGCCATGTTGATCTATACCCCGAACATCAGAAGGTATTGGATGACATTGAACGCTCAAACTATTACGTATTATCTGTAACAACAGTGCCTTCAGCCTTCGAAGGCACTGTTAATCTCACAAAAGGGCTTAAGCATTGCAAAACCGCTTTGGGATTGCACCCTCAGCTAGCTCATTTAAGGAAAAATGAACTACCAATTTTCGATCGACTTATAGAGAAAACTAAATATATAGGTGAGATTGGACTAGATGGATCAAAAGGCTGGAGAGAGCATTTTGATGACCAATTATTGGTTTTTAATCACATTCTGAAAAAATGTGAGTCATTCAATGATAAAGTTCTAACAATACATAGCCTGAATGCAGTAGACGAAACCTTAATGTGTCTGAAAAAACACCCGAAAGCAGGCATCCCTGTTCTCCACTGGTTTTTGGGGACAAAAAAACAGTTATTAGAAGCTGTCGATATAGGTTGTTATTTTTCAGTTGGACCAGCAATGCTTTTCTCAGCACGTGGAAAGCGACTTATATCTTGGTTACCTAAAGATAAAATTCTTCTAGAAACAGATGGACCTTTTGCGAAAGTTTCGGGAAAAATACTGTTCCCCTCAGATGTTGATACCGTAATTCAGTATCTTTCTAAAGAATGGGAAGTGTCTCAATCAGATACAGTTAGACAGTTGAAGAATAATTTACGTCAATTAGTTGCTAAATGAATACATCTTTGTAGAGATGTTGTGCAATTGGGACCTATAAATGTAGATCTTGAGCTAGCCACCTTGTTAGGTGGAGAAAATATGACCCAAACGAAAAAAAATTATTATGGACAAATCAGAACATTGTAAAGAAGTTTACGCATATTACGGTTTAGCGATGTATCGTGCTCAATGTGTGGAGCAATCGATTATTCAGTTGCTCATCTTTTGTGATTTATACGAAAGAGAGGCAAAGTCTAAGCACACCCAAGAGGAGTGGGAGGCTAAGTTTGATAGCTTTGATCAGGAAGTTAGTGATAAGACGATGGGTAGACTAATAGGACATCTAAAATCTTTAAACGTACTTCAAGCGACTACAGAATCGTTGCTAGCTAAGGCACTCAAGGAACGTAACTTCTTGGGGTTCTAGGGATTTTCCCCTCTAAAGTAACATAGAACGCTACAGGTATTATATTATATGGTCTGTGGCGGTGGGTTACCTTCCAATATTCTGCCATCTTATATAAACACCATCAATCATATTGGCGTTTATTCATCATGGCAATTAGTAATGAACTCTCGATTCTGACTCAGGCAGAACAACGAGACTTGTATTCAGCACCTCAGTTTTCTATTGAGGAACAACGTTTGTATTTTTCGCTAAACGATGTAGAACAGGCCGAATGCCGTACTATCAGGCTTACTAAACATCGTTGTTATTTCGTGGCGCTTCTGGGCTATTTTAAATCTAAGCCAGTGATCATTGCTCCGAGTTTCCGTGATATCAGTATCGACATGCAGTTTATTGCCTCCCAAATTCAAAGAGGTAAAGGGATCAGGCCTTTCAGTGTCAGTAAAATGCAGCGTGACCGTATTTACTCAAGGATACTGCGTCTACTAAATTACAATAAGTGGAATGAAAAACAGCACCTCAATGCTCTGTGCCACCACCTGGTTTACATTGGTCATGCCTGGCTGGAGCCTCGACACCTCTTTGATGCGGCCATTGAATACCTTGCCAGCCATAACATTGCCATTCCTAAGTACTCCGTGCTTCAAAGACTGATAAGCCGCACAATGCAACAGGTCAGAAAAGACCTGACGCTCCAACTGAATCAACTTACCAGTAATGAACTTAACGTCTTTCTGGACAACATAATCACTACTAAAGACGACGGGCTGAGTCTGAGCCATCTCAGGGGTGGTGCCAAAAGTCTGACCGTGCCTGAGCTTAAAAAAGAGCTCGCCATTTACCACCGGTTAGCACCATGGCACACGCAAATAAATGACGTTGTGGACAGGCTCAATCTGTCGCTAAAAAATCGACAACACTTCAGCGGCCTTATTGATTACTACGGCAGTAAAGTGCGGCGCTTCAAACGCTCACAGCAGCACCTGTGGTTACTGTGTCATCTGACAGAGCGCATGCAACTTGCACTGGAGCGCCTGACGGATGGGTTTGTTTACCATATCCGAAAACAACAGGAAGCCGCCAACGCCTTTGCACAACAAGCAGTGTTCCTGTCCTGGCAGTCAGCTGCGGACAATGTCACGAAAGCGGCAGAGCTACTTCACCTGTTTGTTGACGAGAATATTGATGACAAT
Organism: Vibrio sp. Vb2880; assembly: GCF_033337975.1. Lineage (NCBI taxonomy): Bacteria > Pseudomonadati > Pseudomonadota > Gammaproteobacteria > Vibrionales > Vibrionaceae > Vibrio > Vibrio sp. Vb2880. The sequence goes on along the minus strand of NZ_JAWORT010000046.1, from coordinate 80 downwards.
CAGCCCTTCTCAGTAGTCAGACAACAGGCATTGAAGGTCATGAATGACAGGGATATCCAGACCCTCTGCCTTTACCTGAA
>NZ_JAWORT010000045.1:0-12516 GCF_033337975.1 Vibrio sp. Vb2880 | reverse complement strand
TAGCATGAGTAGTTTTACAGGCAAAGCCGAAACGGATGATAACCACCTACTGAAGTAGGTGGTTTAGGGCTGAAAACTAAAAAGGCACCCGAAGGTGCCTTTTTCTTAAGCTTTTAACGATTACTCGTTATATGACTTACTCTTCAGAAGAGAAACCAGCGTTTAGAAGTGCCGCTAGGTTATCCGTTGCTTGCTCAGCAGAAGGACCATCTTGCGCTTCAGAACGTTTAGCTTGACGCTCTTGGTGGTATGCGAAACCAGTACCAGCTGGGATCAGACGACCAACAATTACGTTCTCTTTCAGACCACGTAGGTCATCACGCTTACCAGAAACCGCAGCTTCCGTTAGTACGCGAGTTGTCTCCTGGAACGATGCCGCAGAGATGAACGACTCAGTCGCTAGAGATGCTTTAGTAATACCTAGTAGTTCACGTTCGAAACGTGCAGGCTCTTTGCCTTCAGCTTCTAGGTTACGGTTAGCAATCTTAACTTGTGAGTATTCAATCTGCTCACCAGGTAGGAACTCAGAGTCACCAGAGTGAGTAATAGTACACTTACGTAGCATCTGACGAACGATAGTTTCAATGTGCTTATCGTTAATCTTAACGCCTTGTAGACGGTAAACTTCCTGTACTTCGTTAGCAATGTACTGCGTTACCGCGTGTACGCCACGTAGACGTAGGATGTCATGTGGAGACTCTGGACCATCTGCGATCACATCACCACGTTCAACTTTTTCACCTTCGAATACGTTCAACTGACGATGCTTAGGAATCATCTCTTCGTAAGCTTCACCGCTTTCACGTGTGATCACTAGGCGACGTTTACCTTTCGTCTCTTTACCAAAGCTCACAGTACCTGTGTGCTCAGCAAGGATTGCAGGCTCTTTCGGCTTACGTGCTTCAAATAGGTCAGCAACTCGTGGAAGACCACCGGTGATATCTTTGTTACCGCCAGACTTCTGAGGAATACGTGCTAGTGTTGCACCAACACCTACTGCTGCGCCATCTTCGATGTTCACAATCGCTTTACCAGGTAGGAAGTAGTGAGCTGGCATATCAGTACCAGGGATCATTACATCGTTACCTTGCTCGTCAACAAGTTTGATAGCTGGACGCATATCTTTACCTGCTGAAGGGCGAGCTGCTGGGTCAGTTACTTCGCTTGAAGATAGACCAGTTAGGTCATCCGTTTGACGAGATACTGTTACGCCGTCGATCATATCTACGAACTGGATGCGACCTGCTACCTCAGTAATGATAGGTAGTGTGTGCGCTTCCCAGTTTGCAACTGTTTCGCCAGCTTGAACTGTATCACCATCGCCTTTGCTTAGTAGCGTACCGTAAGGCAGTTTGTGCTTCTCTTTAGTACGACCAAACTCATCAACGATAGTTAACTCTGTCGCACGAGAAGTGATAACGATCTTACCGTCATCAGCCAATACAGATTTAGCGTTGTGTAGCTTGATAGAACCGTTGTTCTTAACTTGAACACTGTTCTCTGCCGCTGCTGTCGATGCCGCACCACCGATGTGGAACGTACGCATCGTTAGCTGTGTACCTGGCTCACCGATAGACTGAGCAGCAATAACACCCACTGCTTCACCTTGGTTCACTAGGTGACCACGTGCTAGGTCACGACCGTAACATTGTGCACAACAACCGAAGTCAGAATCACACGTTACTACAGAGCGCACTTTCATGCTGTCTACTGAGTTCTCTTCCATGATTTGACACCACTTCTCATCGATCAGGGTGTTACGTGGAATAAGAACGTCTTCAGTGCCAGGTTTTAGTACGTCTTCAGCAACAACACGACCAAGAGCAAGCTCAGAAAGTGCAACTTTAACATCACCACCCTCGATGTGAGGCATCATGTCGACACCTTCGTGAGTGCCACAGTCATGTTCAGTTACAACAACGTCTTGAGCAACGTCTACTAGACGACGAGTTAGGTAACCCGAGTTCGCTGTTTTCAGTGCCGTATCCGCAAGACCCTTACGAGCACCGTGCGTTGAGATAAAGTACTGAAGTACGTTTAGACCTTCTTTAAAGTTCGCTGTGATCGGCGTTTCGATGATTGAACCATCTGGACGCGCCATCAGACCACGCATACCCGCAAGCTGACGAATCTGTGCTGCAGAACCACGAGCGCCCGAGTCCGCCATCATATAGATGCTGTTGAATGACTCTTGCTGTTCCTCTTCACCGTCACGGTTAACTACCGTTTCAGATGAAAGGTTTTCCATCATTGCTTTCGCAACACGGTCGTTGGTCGATGCCCAGATATCGATAACTTTGTTGTAGCGTTCGCCCGCAGTAACAAGACCTGATTGGTACTGTTCCTGGATTTCACGTACTTCTTCTTCCGCTTCTGCGATTTCAGTGTACTTAGCTGCTGGTACAACCATATCGTCGATACCAACAGATACACCAGAAAGTGCCGCGTATGCGAAACCTGTGTACATGATTTGGTCAGCGAAGATTACTGTGTCTTTCAGACCTAGTTTACGGTACGCCTCGTTAAGTAGGTTAGAGATTTGCTTCTTACCTAGCTTTTGGTTAACGATGCTGTACGGTAGACCAGCTGGCACGATTTGCCATAGCATTGCACGACCAACAGTGGTGTCTACCATCTTGGTTTCTGTAGTGCTGTTGCCGTCTTCGTCTACAACAGTTTCTGTAATACGTACTTTAACGCGTGCGTGAAGCTCAGCTTGTTTAGTGCGGTATGCTTTCTCAGCCTCTTCTGGGCCAGAAAGGTACATGCCTTCACCTTTCACGTTGATCTTTTCACGAGTCATGTAGTACAGACCCAATACAACGTCCTGAGAAGGTACGATGATCGGATCACCTGACGCTGGCGACAGAATGTTGTTTGTCGACATCATCAGAGTACGAGCTTCAAGTTGTGCCTCTAGAGTTAGAGGTACGTGAACCGCCATTTGGTCACCATCGAAGTCCGCGTTGTACGCCGCACAAACAAGTGGGTGTAGCTGAATCGCTTTACCTTCGATCAGTACTGGTTCGAACGCCTGGATACCTAGACGGTGAAGTGTCGGTGCACGGTTCAATAGTACTGGGTGTTCACGGATTACTTCGTCTAGGATATCCCAAACGACCGCTTCTTCACGCTCTACCATTTTCTTAGCAGCTTTGATTGTAGTCGCAAGACCACGAGTCTCTAGCTTGCTGTAGATGAATGGTTTGAATAGCTCAAGTGCCATCTTCTTAGGAAGACCACACTGGTGTAGACGAAGGTATGGGCCTACTGTGATTACAGAACGGCCAGAGTAGTCTACACGTTTACCTAGAAGGTTCTGACGGAAACGACCTTGTTTACCCTTGATCATATCAGCAAGAGATTTCAGAGGACGCTTGTTAGAACCTGTGATCGCACGACCACGACGACCGTTATCTAGTAGCGCATCAACAGACTCTTGCAGCATACGTTTTTCGTTACGTACGATGATGTCCGGAGCAGCTAGCTCTAGAAGACGCTTCAAACGGTTGTTACGGTTGATCACACGACGGTATAGATCGTTAAGATCAGAAGTCGCAAAGCGACCGCCATCTAGAGGTACTAGAGGACGTAGATCTGGCGGAAGTACTGGAAGTACAGTTAGGATCATCCACTCAGGGTTGTTACCCGATGCGATGAACGCTTCTACCAGCTTAAGACGCTTAGTTACTTTCTTACGCTTAGTTTCAGAGTTTGTTGTCTCTAACTCTTCACGCATTTGTTCTGCTTCAGCGTGCATATCCATAGAACCTAGTAGGTCCTTGATAGCTTCCGCACCCATCTTAGCAGTGAACTCGTCGCCCCACTCTTCTAGACGATCTAGATACTCTTCTTCAGTAAGCATCTGACCTTTTTCTAGATCAGTCATACCAGGCTCTGTTACTACGTACATTTCGAAGTACAGAACGCGTTCGATATCACGTAGAGGGATATCCATTAGTAGACCGATACGAGACGGTAGCGATTTTAGGAACCAGATGTGAGCTACTGGTGAAGCCAGTTCAATGTGGCCCATACGGTCACGACGAACTTTAGTTTGTGTAACTTCTACACCACACTTCTCACAGATAACACCACGGTGCTTCAGGCGCTTGTACTTACCACAAAGACATTCGTAGTCTTTAACTGGACCAAAGATACGCGCACAGAACAGACCATCGCGTTCAGGTTTGAACGTACGATAGTTGATCGTTTCAGGTTTTTTAACTTCACCGAAAGACCATGAACGGATCATGTCTGGTGAAGATAGACCGATTTTGATTGCATCAAATTCTTCGGTCTTATGCTGTGCTTTTAGAAAGTTTAATAAGTCTTTCACAATCAGCTCCTGTAAGGAGTTAAAAGGAGCTCACTCGCTAAAGTGAGCACCTTCTTCCAAATAATCGCTTTGATTCTCTCGACTTTCATCAAGAGAGAAAAGGATTACTCTTCGTCTTCTAGCTCGATGTTGATACCTAGCGAGCGGATCTCTTTCAACAGTACGTTGAACGATTCTGGCATGCCAGGTTCCATGCTGTGGTTACCGTCTACGATGTTCTTGTACATCTTAGTACGGCCGTTAACGTCATCCGACTTAACCGTTAGCATTTCTTGTAGCGTGTAAGCAGCACCGTATGCTTCTAGTGCCCATACTTCCATCTCACCGAAACGCTGACCACCGAACTGAGCTTTACCACCTAGTGGCTGCTGAGTTACTAGGCTGTACGAACCAGTTGAACGAGCGTGCATCTTGTCATCAACAAGGTGGTTCAGTTTCAGCATGTACATGTAACCAACAGTTACAGGACGCTCAAACGCATCACCTGTGCGACCATCAAACAGTGTTAACTGACCTGATGTTGGTAGATCTGCTAGCTCAAGAAGTGCTTTGATTGACTCTTCTGGAGCGCCATCAAATACAGGAGTCGCGATTGGTAGACCGCCACGCAAGTTCTTGATCAGAGTACGTACTTCATCATCAGATAGAGAAGCAATGTCTACTTTCTGGCGAGTGTCGCCTAGATCGTAAACTTTTTGTAGGAACTCGCGGAATTTCGCTAGTTCTTGCTGCTCTTTAACCATCTGGTTGATCTTGTCACCGATACCTTTCGCTGCCAGACCTAAGTGTACTTCTAGGATCTGACCGATGTTCATACGCGAAGGTACACCCAGTGGGTTAAGTACGATGTCTACAGGCTGACCTTTCTCATCGTATGGCATGTCTTCAACAGGGTTGATCTTAGAGATTACACCCTTGTTACCGTGACGACCCGCCATCTTATCACCAGGCTGAATGCGACGTTTAACCGCTAGGTAAACCTTAACGATCTTCAGTACACCAGGTGCTAAATCATCACCTTGAGTGATCTTACGACGCTTAGTTTCGAACTTCTTATCGAAGTCGGCTTTTAGCTCATCCCACTGCTCAGCAAGTTGCTCAAGCTGAGTTTGTAGTGCGTCATCTTCTAGCGTTAGTTCTAGCCACTTCTTACGATCAGTTGTGTCTAGTTTCGCTTCAGAGTAACCGCCTTCAATCAATACAGCTTTAACACGGTTTAGAAGGCCGCCCTCAAGAATCTGGAATTCTTCAGTTAGGTCTTTCTTCGCTTCTTTAAGCTGCATCTGTTCGATTTCAAGCGCACGCTTGTCTTTCTCTACGCCATCGCGAGTAAAGACTTGAACGTCGATGATCGTACCTGATACAGAGTTAGGTACACGTAGTGAAGTATCTTTAACGTCAGATGCTTTTTCACCGAAGATTGCACGTAGTAGCTTCTCTTCAGGCGTTAGCTGAGTTTCACCTTTAGGTGTAACTTTACCAACTAGGATGTCGCCACCCTTAACTTCAGCACCGATGTAAACGATACCTGACTCGTCTAGTTTAGACAGAGCAGACTCACCTACGTTTGGAATATCCGCTGTGATCTCTTCAGAACCAAGCTTAGTATCACGCGCCACACAAGTCAGTTCTTGGATGTGGATAGTCGTGAAACGGTCTTCTTGAACTACGCGCTCAGATACTAAGATCGAGTCTTCGAAGTTGTAACCGTTCCAAGGCATGAACGCGATACGCATGTTTTGACCAAGCGCTAGTTCACCAAGGTCTGTTGAAGGACCATCAGCAAGAACGTCACCGCGTGATACAGGCTCACCTGGCATCACACATGGGCGCTGGTTAATACATGTATTCTGGTTAGAACGTGTGTATTTAGTCAGGTTGTAGATGTCGATACCAGCTTCACCTGGTACTAGCTCTTCTTCGTTAACTTTAACAACGATACGAGAAGCATCTACTGACTGGATTACACCACCACGTTTAGCAACTGCAGTTACACCTGAGTCAACGGCTACGTTACGTTCAATACCAGTACCAACAAGCGGTTTGTCAGCTTTCAGTGTTGGAACTGCCTGACGTTGCATGTTCGCACCCATCAATGCACGGTTCGCATCATCGTGTTCTAGGAACGGGATAAGCGATGCAGCGATAGATACAACCTGGTTTGTCGCAACGTCCATGTACTGAGCGTGCTCACGAGGGTGTAGACCAGATTCACCTTTCTGACGAGCTGTGATCAGCTCATCTGCAAAAGTACCATCTTCGTTTAGCTTAGCGTTCGCCTGTGCGATAACGAATTGGCCTTCTTCGATTGCAGATAGGTAATCTACTTCGTCTGTTACTACGCCATCTACAACGCGACGGTATGGTGTCTCTAGGAAACCGTACTCGTTACAACGCGCAAACGCAGATAGAGAGTTGATCAGACCGATGTTTGGACCTTCAGGCGTTTCGATAGGACATAGACGACCGTAGTGAGTTACGTGTACGTCACGTACTTCGAAGCCAGCACGTTCACGAGTTAGACCGCCAGGACCCAATGCAGAAATACGACGCTTGTGCGTTACTTCTGATAGCGGGTTGTTTTGGTCCATGAACTGTGAAAGCTGTGAAGAGCCAAAGAATTCTTTAACTGCCGCAGAAATTGGCTTCGCGTTGATCAAGTCTTGAGGCATGATTGCGTCAAGATCGCCTAGGCTTAGACGCTCTTTAACTGCACGCTCAACACGTACTAGACCTACACGGAACTGGTTCTCAGCCATTTCGCCTACAGAACGGATACGACGGTTGCCTAGGTGGTCGATATCGTCCACTTCGCCCTTACCGTTACGGATCGCGATCAGCTTCTTCATCACTTCGATGATATCAGTTTCATCAAGTGTGCCTTGCTCTTGAGCATCTTCACGGCCGATAGAGCTGTTGAACTTCATACGACCAACAGTCGATAGATCGTAACGCTCTTCAGAGAAGAATAGGCTTTCGAATAGAGCTTCTGCAGCTTCTTTTGTTGGCGGCTCACCAGGGCGCATCATGCGGTAGATTTCTACCAATGCAGAAATACGATCAACCGTGCTGTCGATACGTAGTGTTTCTGACATGAATGGACCGTGGTCTAGATCGTTCGTGAATAGAACTTCTAGCGCTTTGTGGCCAGCCTGAGATAGGTTCGCTAATGCTTCCAGGCTGATTTCCTGGTTAGCGTTAACAATGATCTCGCCAGTTGCTTCATTGATGTAATCTTTAGATGCAACTTTACCAACGATGTACTCAACTGGTACTTCGATGTGATCAACGCCATCTTTTTCTAGTTGGCGGATATGACGAGCTGTTACGCGACGACCCTGCTCAACGTAAACTTTACCATTTGCTTCGATGTCGAATGACGCAGTTTCACCACGTAGACGATCAGGAACCAACTCCATCAATAGAGTTTGGTCTTTCACTTCGAAGTTCACTTTCTCGAAGAAGATATCTAGGATTTCTTCTGTCGACTTACCTAGTGCACGAAGGATGATCGATGCTGGTAGCTTACGACGGCGGTCGATACGAACGTACAAGTTATCCTTAGGATCAAACTCGAAATCAAGCCATGAACCACGGTAAGGAATAACACGTGCGTTGTATAAAACTTTACCTGAAGAGTGGGTCTTACCCTTATCGCTGTCGAAGAACACGCCTGGGCTTCGGTGCAGCTGGGATACGATAACCCTCTCGGTACCGTTGATTACGAAGGTACCATTGTCTGTCATGAGTGGAATTTCACCCATGTAGACTTCTTGTTCTTTAATGTCTTTTACAGTACCTGCTGGCGCGTCTTTATCAAAGATAACTAGGCGTAGTTTTACACGTAGTGGCTTTGAGTAAGTTACACCGCGGATTTGACATTCTTTAACGTCAAAAACTGGCTCACCAAGACGGTAGCTAACGTATTGCAGCTCAGAATTGCCGTTGTAGCTCTGAATCGGGAATACAGAACGGAAAGCGGCTTCAAGACCGTATTGACCTTCAGGATCCTGTTCGATAAATTTGTCGAACGAATCGAGCTGGATCGATAGCAGGTATGGAATGTCCAAAACTTGTGGACGAGTACCAAAGTCCTTACGGATGCGCTTTTTCTCGGTATAAGAGTAAACCATGGGGTTCCTCAGCTCGCTGATAAGTGACCCAAACTGTCCGCCCGCTCCTAGTTACTTAAGGGGGTAAGGGACAGTGACTAATATAGCTGTTTACTGTAGTGACATTTCATTTCGTAAGAATGAAATGTTTTTTGCATGGATATCAGGCGCTTAAACAGCGGGAAAATTCGCCTATACCCTACAGCGCAAAAAGGCCGGTGGTTAAAAAACCACCAGCCAATTAGCCGTTAGGCTAAGAAACTATGCAATAATTACTTAACAGCAACAGTTGCACCAGCTTCTTCTAGCTGAGCTTTAAGAGCTTCAGCTTCTGCTTTCTCAACACCTTCTTTAAGAGGTGCTGGAGCGCCGTCTACTAGAGCTTTAGCTTCTTTAAGACCTAGGCCAGTTGCGCCACGTACTGCTTTGATTACAGCAACTTTGTTACCGCCAGCAGCTTCTAGGATTACGTCGAATTCAGTTTGCTCAGCAGCAGCTTCGCCTGCAGCAGCGCCGCCAGCTACAACAGCAGCAGCAGCAGAAACACCGAATTTCTCTTCCATTGCTTCGATTAGTTCAACAACTTGCATTACAGACATTTCTGCAACTGCGTCTAGGATTTGCTCGTTAGTAATAGACATAACAATTCTCTTTTAAGTCAACAATAAGTTTATTAAGCAACCAGTAAAAAGCAAGGCTTATGCCGCTGCTTCTTGTTTTTGATCGCGGATAGCTGCGATAGTACGCGCCAGCTTGCCAGCCGAAGCTTCTTTCATGCACATCATTAGGCGTGCAATTGCTTCGTCGTAAGTTGGTAGTGTTGCTAGTACTTCAGCGTCAGTTAAAGCGCCTTCAAATGCAGCAGCTTTGATCTCGAAATCTTTGTTCTCTTTAGCGAAGTCTTTGAAAAGACGCGCTGCAGCACCTGGGTGCTCATTAGAGAATGCGATTAGAGTAGGACCAGTGAAAGTATCAGTTAGACACTCGTACTCAGTACCTTCAACCGCACGACGAGCAAGAGTGTTACGAACAACTCTCATGTAAACGCCAGCTTCACGAGCTTGTTTACGTAGAGAAGTCATCGCGCCAACTTGAACGCCACGAGAATCAGCTACAACTGCAGAAAGTGCACCACTGGCAGCTTCGTTGACTTCAGCAACAATTGCTTTTTTGTCTTGAAGGTTTAAAGCCATCTTGGATTTACTCCTGGTTGTCGTTACACCACTCACTATCATCACGACAGTGAGAGCTATTGAGGTGCTTCCCCAGAAGAAAGTTAACTATATTACATAGAGCTTTCTGTCAGTTCGGGCACCATCTACGTAGGATAATTAAGTTTGCTTTTACACAAACACCTACGGTCTTGGACGGAGACTGGGTCTTAATTCATTTCGAACTAGGAGACAGTTCAAAGAACCAAAGTTCAGCCCCAACCACAAATATTAGGCGCAAAATTATACACTAATTTTGCGCCTAAGCAAATAAATTATGCTTGAGTGTTCAGGCTAGCCTGATCAACAGCAACACCAGCACCCATAGTAGTAGAGATGCTTACTTTCTTCAGGAAAGTACCTTTCGCTGAAGATGGCTTAGCTTTCTTCAGAGCAACTAGAAGTGCTTCTAGGTTCTCTTTGATCTGCTCAGCAGAGAAGTTTGCTTTACCGATAGTAGTGTGGATGATGCCGTTTTTGTCGTTACGGTAACGAACCTGACCAGCTTTAGCGTTTTTAACTGCTTCAGCAACGTTAGGAGTTACAGTACCAACTTTAGGGTTTGGCATAAGACCGCGAGGACCTAGGATAGTACCTAGTTGACCTACAACGCGCATTGCATCTGGAGAAGCAACAACTACGTCAAAGTTCATTTCGCCTTTCTTAACTTGCTCAGCAAGATCTTCCATACCTACGATGTCTGCGCCAGCTTCTTTAGCTGCTTCAGCGTTAGCACCTTGAGTGAACACTGCAACGCGGATTTCGCGGCCAGTACCGTGAGGTAGTACAGTTGCACCACGTACGTTCTGGTCAGATTTACGAGCATCAATGCCTAGGTTAACAGCAACGTCTACAGACTCAACGAATTTAGCAGTCGCTAGTTCTTGAAGAAGAGCAACAGCTTCGTTGATTTCGTATTCTTTAGTTACGTCAACTTTTTCGCGGATTACGCGCATGCGCTTAGTTAGTTTTGCCATCTTATTAACCCTCTACCACTAGGCCCATTGAACGAGCAGTACCAGCGATAGAACGCTTCATCGCTTCGATGTCAGCACCAGTCATATCAGCAGCTTTAGTTTCTGCGATTTCTTGGATTTGAGCGTCAGTTACAGTACCAACTTTTTCAGTGTTTGGACGACCTGAACCAGACTTAACGCCAGCAGCTTTCTTAAGAAGAACAGCAGCAGGTGGAGTCTTAGTTACGAACGTGAAAGAACGGTCGCTGTATACTGTGATAACTACTGGAGTTGGTAGACCTTTCTCAATAGATTCTGTTTTTGCGTTGAACGCTTTACAGAATTCCATGATGTTCACACCGTGTTGACCTAGTGCAGGACCTACTGGTGGACTAGGGTTAGCCATACCAGCAGCAACTTGTAGCTTGATGTAAGCTTCAACTTTCTTAGCCATGATAATTCCTAAGTTTGGGTACAAACGCTAATCGCGGATCAGCTCCCCGTTTGTGTAAGAAACTTTTTACTTCACTTGAAGTAAAAAGGCGCGAAATTATAGTCATAATCCGCGCCTTATACAACCCTAAAAAGGTGATTTTTTATACTCTTTAACGAAGAGTCTTAGTCCAGCTTTTCAACCTGACCAAATTCAAGCTCAACTGGTGTCGCACGACCAAAGATCGATACAGACACTTTCAGGCGGCTCTTCTCGTAATCCACTTCTTCAACAGTACCGTTGAAATCAGCAAATGGACCTTCGTTAACACGTACCACTTCACCCGCTTCGTACATTGTACGCGGACGAGGCGCTTCACTCGCTTTCTCAAGACGATTAAGAATCGCGTCAGCCTCTTTATCCGTGATAGGTGCCGGACGGTCTGAGGTACCACCAATGAAGCCCATGACACGCGGCACACTGCGTACTAGGTGCCATGATTCATCGTTCATAATCATCTGAACAAGGACGTAACCTGGGAAGAACTTACGCTCAGATTTGCGACGCTGACCCGCGCGCATTTCCACTACTTCTTCAGTAGGAACCAGTACTTCACCGAATAGCTCTTCCATGCCGTGCATTTTGATATGCTCGCGCAGAGATTGAGCTACACGACCTTCAAATCCAGAGAAGGCTTGAACCACATACCAGCGTTTTTTTGGAGCTTCACTCATGAATAAAAACCCTCTATACCCCAGTTGCTAGAGCTACTAGACGAACCATAATTCCGTCAATACCCCATAGCACTAGAGCCATTACAATACTTACAGCTAAAACGATCAGTGTTGTTTGCATGGTTTCTTGGCGAGTAGGCCAAACAACTTTACGTACTTCCATACGAGATTCTTTTGCAAAACTGATCGCTGCTTTACCTTTAGTCGTTGTTGCTGCAACGCCTAAGGCAGCTGCAATAAGAACAACAACGCCTGCAGCACGAACCACTACAGACATTTCACCATACAGGTAATTACCCACAACAGCGGCAGCTGCCAATACGAAAGCGGCTACCCACTTAAACGTATCTGCTGCGTTTGAGCTATCAGGAGTTTCAGCATTATTTGCTTTCATAAAACCAACCTGTTACAAGTCTTAATATAGACGACAACAACCCCGCTGTTGCAGGGCAAACTCCATATCGCTGAAAAAATCAGCGTACTCTTCTTAAGATTAAGCCTCTTTGCTTAATCTTGCTCTGCGCCCAACCCACTTCTGAACAAGAAAACAGCAAAAATAATGTTGAGTGCAGAAAAAGGGCATCAAATGATGCCCTTTTTGCTACTGGTTCGTCAAATCTAATTCAAGATTTTCCGAAAGCATCGCTAATTCGCTATGAATTAGTCGAAGATCTTAGCAACAACACCAGCACCTACTGTACGGCCACCTTCACGGATCGCGAAACGTAGAC
>NZ_JAWORT010000044.1:0-12972 GCF_033337975.1 Vibrio sp. Vb2880 | reverse complement strand
TTATCATCAACGAGTGCCCACACAGATTGATAGGTTCTTATTTTTAAAGAGCTTTTCTAACATTTTCAGCAACTTAGTTGCTCGTCGTTAGGGGTGCGTATCTTACTTCACACCGTGAGAGAGTCAAGCATTTTTTCAAATTCTTTTTTCTCTCTTCCCGACTCGCTGTGTGACTTTCGTCTCACTCCGTGTCGGTGGATGCGCAGTATAGGGGGTTGAGAAATTAGCACAAGCGTTTTTTGCAAAAAAACTTTCAACCGCACAAATAACGAGCACTCTGCACAGATACTCAACGATCTTGTCTAATATTTCGGGTTGCAGAGGATCTTTTCATGATGAAACACCTGACTTCTGCATTAAAAGATCGCCGATTTCTTTGTGATTTTGATTGCTGATCTTATCTCTCTTGATTCTTTTTTCTTTCTATCTATATAAAGACGAAAAAAAAGAGCAGAACGATGACGAACTGCTCTTTTGGTCTTTGCTTTTTATTTGGGGTACTTCAGGTGAAGTCTTGGAAAAGTGTTTCTTCTATATATAGAAGAAAAGATCAGAGCATCCTTGCCCTTCTCTTTACGACAGATTAGTTAGGGGTATATCTAAATGTCGTTATTGTTCGATGACGCATTGAGCTCGTAAGAGTGGAGCATGCTTGCATTCCCAATGACGTCATCTTCGAGAGGAACTTAGTTCTTCAATACTTTTACGGTGTAGCTACCATCTTTTTGTTGGTATAAACCGTGGATGTCGGTTTCGAAACCTGGGTAATGCGCACCGATCTCACAAAGCATCTCTAGGAAGTCCAGCACAGGGCGAGACTCTTGAGTCACCATTTCACCAGGAAGTACTAGTGGCACACCTGGAGGGTAAGGAAGGATCATGTTCGCACTTACGCGGCCAACCATTTCTTCCAGTTTGATTTCTTCGATGTTGCCACGAAGCTCTTCTTGCCATGCTGCGTGTGGTGTTACTTTCATTTCTGGAAGTACATCGAACGCTTTGTACATTAGCTCAGGTAAGTTGTATTTCTTAGTTAGGTCATGAATTGCTTGTGCTAGTTCTTGAACGCGCATGCCTTCATAGAAGCTTGGGTCTTCGTTGTATAGCGAAGGTAGGAAGCTCTTGATGGTTAGGTTCAAGTCGTAGCCACGTTTAAATTCAGTTAGGCCGCGTAGCAATTGCATTGCTTTTGATTTGTCGATACCGATTGAGAATAGGAACAACAAGTTGTATGGACCTGTTTTCTCTACCACGATGCCGCGCTCGTCTAGGAATTTAGCCACCAGCGAAGCAGGAATACCTGATTCTTCTAGTTCGCCTTCTTTATTCATCCCAGGAGTCAGTAGCGTTACTTTGATTGGATCAAGATACATGTGGTTGTCATCCATGTTCTTGAAGCCGTGCCATGTGTCGCTAGGGTCTAGTTTCCAACATTCTGTGGTATCGATGTTTTCTGGTTGCCATACATCGAAGAACCAGCTGTCACTTTCTGCTTCTAGGCGTTTGATCTCTTTACGGAAGCGGATTGCGCGATCAATAGAGTCTTGCATCAACTTCTTACCAGTGTTGCCGCGCATCATTGCCGCTGCAGTTTCAGTAGAAGCAACAATGCCGTACTGAGGTGAAGTTGAAGTGTGCATCATGAATGCTTCGTTGAAAGATTCTTTATCAAAGTCACCTTTCACGTGAATCATTGAAGCTTGTGAGAACGCTGCCAACAGTTTGTGTGTTGATTGTGTTTCGTAGAACACTTTGCCTGGCATCGCTTCACCACTCATACCACATTTACCTTCGTAAATTGGGTTGAAGTTAGTGTAAGGCACCCAAGCACTGTCGAAGTGGATGTGTTTACAATCTAGCGACTCTTTGATGAATTGTGTGTTGTACAACAAGCCATCGTAAGTTGAATTAGTCACTACTGCGTAAGTTGGTGCTGTTGCACCTGGTGCTTTCGCCACTTTCTCTGCAATGACATCGCGGCTGAATTCGCTTTGTGGAATACCACCAAGGATGCCGTATGCGTTACGAGTTGGGCGGAAGTAGATTGGTGTCACGTCGCTCATCATCATTAGGTGAGTCAGAGATTTATGACAGTTACGGTCAATCAGTACCGTGCTGCCCGCAGGTGCTGAGTACATACCAACGATTTTGTTCGATGTAGACGTACCGTTAGTTACGATGTACGAGCTGTCTGCATTGAATGTACGTGCGATGTATTCTTCTGCATCTTTATGTGGACCTGAGTGGTCGAGTAGAGAACCTAGCTCAGGCATTGAGATTGATACGTCCGCTTTAAATGTGTTTGGACCGTAAAAATCGTAGAAGATGCTACCAGCAGGGCTTTTCTGGAATGCAGTACCGCCCATGTGACCTGGAGTACAGAAGGTGTATTTACCTTCTTCTACGTATTTGAATAACGCTTTAGTGAATGGAGGCATGATGGCATCTTTGTATGCCTCAGTCGCTTGGTTGATTTTGATAGCGATGTCGTCAGCCATACCTAAAGCGTACTCGAAGAAGCTCACGTTTAGACGTAGGTCTGTTAGTGAAATGTCTAGAGTAGACTGTTCGTTAGCAAATGCGTGAACAGGCAGTTTTTCGTTGATTTGGCTGATACGTTCACATAGCTTTAGTGAGTATTTATCCCAGTCGAACAGCACACCGCAAATGCGTGGGTTCATCTCAATCATTTTGATCAAGTCTTTATCATCTACTGGGTAAACCACTTCGTAGCCCGCTTTCTCAAGAGCAGCGTGAAGTTGACGAACTGGCTCTTCTTTAAAGAACACACCCATGTGGTTCAAGATAGCGAATATATTCATTTGGACATCTCCAAGGCGAATGAGGGCGCTCTTTGCCATTTACAGGCAATGAGTAAGGTGAGCGCCGCGTGAATTTGGGTTTTATGGGCTGGCACCGTAGTGCCAGCGTTTTGGGGATTAGTTGCTTGCTTGGGCAGGCATGTCTTCAGCGTGCATTTTTACGTACTGAGCAAGACCTGCTTTTTTGCTGTAGAACATCAAGATAACTAGAGACACGATGAAGGTTGCTGTTAGCGTACCGCCCTCTGCACCTGCTAGTGCGATGAAGCAGAACAGACAAGCCACACCAGAGAACAGCATTACGAAGCCGTTGCGTGTTGTCATACCTTCGAAGCGAATCAAGTTAATGCTTGAGTAGAAGTAAGGCAGCATTGTTAGTAGAACTGCGTCAGTCGTTAGCTGGTTGAACAGGTCTGATGCGTGTGCTGTTTTAGAGCTGAAGAACATCAGTACAACCATCAGTGCAGTCATCTTGATTGACGCAAGGATTAGACCTTTCTTAGGCACACCGTTTTTGTCAGTTTCGCCGTAGATTTTAGGGAAGTTGCCATCGCTTGCTGCACGTTTACCAGCCTCGCCCACCAGCATCATCCAAGAACCTAGCGAAGTGAAACATGCTAGTGCTGTGAATGCTGATACGAATGGTGCAGTCCAGCTACCGAATAGCTCAGTGGTTGCCAATGCAAATGGCGCACCTGATGCCGCAACTTCTGACGCTGGGAACATGCCGCTGATCATTTGAGTTGATAGGATGTAAATCACACCTGCGATACCAGTACCTAACATAGTTGCTAGTGGTACAGTACGTTTAGGGTTTTCTACCATACCCGTCGATACCGCTGCTGATTCCACACCTACGAATGACCATAGACAGATAAGAACCGCTGTTACTACCGCGTGGCTGTCAGTGCCTGCTGATACGTTCCAGTTTTGGCTGTAAAGCGCAGTATCGAAGTGCGTCCAACCAAATGCAGCTGTACCAACAACTGGGATAAGGATAAGAACTAAACCAAGCGTACATAGACGGCTTACCCAGCTACCACCAAGTAGGTTGACGAAAGTGAAGATCCATACCGATGCAATCGTCGCAATACCTGCTGGGATTGGGTTATTAAGCACAGGGAAGAATACTGAAAGGTAAGAAACACCTGTAATGGCAATAGCCAGGTTACCAATCCAGTTCGCGTGGTAATAAAGAACGCCCGTTTGGAAACCAAATACCGGAGACACTTCGCCAGCATAAGCGATAGGACCACCTTCTTGTGGGTTTTTGGTTGCCAGACGAGCGTAAACGAACGCCAGACTCAGTGCACCGACCAAACAGATCAGCCAACTGAAGATTGAAACA
Organism: Vibrio sp. Vb2880; assembly: GCF_033337975.1. Classification (NCBI taxonomy): domain Bacteria; kingdom Pseudomonadati; phylum Pseudomonadota; class Gammaproteobacteria; order Vibrionales; family Vibrionaceae; genus Vibrio; species Vibrio sp. Vb2880. Next base: position 8,802 of record NZ_JAWORT010000044.1, on the reverse strand, counting down.
GAGCCTACAGAGGCAAGACTAGAAGGTAATAGTGCAATACCACTACCCATCATGTTACCGGCTACGACACCCGTACAGGCAATAAGGCCGATTTTTTTCGCATTCGATGACATAACATCTCCAAATCTATTCTACTCGAGTCAACATGACTCAAACTGAATGGTAATTAGCGAGATGCTATGAGGAAGAACCTGCTCGACCTCGCTAAATTTCGAAGTGAAGACTACGCCCAAAAACTGAGAAAAAAATAAACTTGGGGTTATCAATAAAATGATTAGTTCATCAACATCAAGTTGAGATAAACATGATAAACACAAAAAAATAAAACTATATTATTCATACAGTTACAAGAAAAACATCAAACCTTCTACCGATAGATAAACTCTCATCAACTCGTTGGTCATCGCGATAAAAGTTATCAACCTCTATCAACTTCCCCATCCCGAAGGGTTAATTCCCTGAAGTGTTGATTCCATAAATCTCTCCCTGATCGCGCTTCTTGACCCAAGTCAATATTCATCTCGCATGCAAGAAGGCACCAAAATCATTCTCGCCACATAACTCATCCAGACACTTCATACAATCAATAGAGATAGAGATAGAGATAGAGATAGAGATAGAGATAGAGAAGCAAAGCGGGTATGCATTCCCGTTGCAAGCTTGCGTTGTTAGCTCCTTCGTAAGTCATTGCCCCACCGCCCCACCCTTTTCACTTTTCGACAGCGACAAAAAAGCCCCTCATCGAAATGAGGGGCTAGCATTAGGCTGACGTTGAGTCCGAGAGAATTAAAGCATTCGAACGACAGAAGGGTGAACGGCGCGATACATGGCGTAATCAATCGCCTTCATGTTACTTGGGAAGACCAAGTTTTCGCACAGCAGGTACGTCTCAACCGACGTATCAATATAGAAAGCTTCACTGTAAGACTCACTGGCTAAATCCAGATCACCATCCAATTCGGCGTGCTTACCGCGAATCACATAGGAAAGCACTGAATCACGTAACCTCAATGCCTGTCCGAGATGCCGCTTGGCTAACGCCATGTCACCAATGATGGTTTCGTGCAGTGCTAAAGCTTCATAAATTCGCGGTTGAATTGGCCCCACCATCATTTTCACATTAGTCTCTAGTGCTTCACTGAGCTGCTGCATTCGCCCTTTCTTCAACTCCTGTGAGAAATCAAGTGCCTTTTGTACATGGTAAGCAATCAACAACTCAGCTTGAACGTAAGCATTATCCGGCTCGATTTCTAAAATGTTTTCCATCAAGTCGATACCTTGGCGGAATTGTTTAGTATCAGAGACATTAAGGTAATGGTTAGCCTGAACAAACAACTCCAACGCGTCGGGATTCATTGGCATTCCCGCCACCAGCATCGTAGATTTCAATTTGGCATCCGATACTTTCAGCACTTGCATCAAATCCAACGATGCTTGTTGAAGCACTGTCTTTAAATGACTACTGGTTAACGCGTATTGACGACTAAACAACACTTTTTCAGATGAGTTATTGCGATATTCCACCTCTAAAAAGCTGCCACCGTCATTCTCACGAACTCTCACCACAACCGATTTACCAGGCACAATGCCAGAAGTAAACGACGCCTTCTTTAGCATGACTCGGTAATCACTGACTTGAGCAATGTCGAACATCAACTTTTGGGCGAATCCGTCTGCCAAATCGTAGCTTAATCCTTCATTCGTAAAATTATCTTGAAACTTGAACTCAATCAGATGGGTATCGATGGCTTGGGTAATACGCACTTCCGATTGCTTGTAGGTAAACACGCCCATCACTACGACCAACATACTGATCCAGATGAAGTTCATAATTCCCAATCGCCAAGGACTGATTTTGTTTTTGCTCTGAGGTGCTTTTTTCTCTTTTGACATCTCGCAGACCGCGCGAGTTAGAGGACCGGCAGGAAAGGTAACGGCTGGTGCTATAGGTAGACAATCCTCTTCCGATTCTTCAACCGAAGGTGGGATCTCTTCATTTTGCCGACTTGTGACAAACTCTTCATGCGTCATAGTAACCACGTTCGCTACCAGCTTATAGCCACGCTTGGGCACCGTGATAACGTAGTTGGTATTTTCCTCTCGACCGTCACGTAGTAGCTTACGCAACTCAAAGATGGATTGAGTCACCACTTGATCGGTCACAATCGCTCCAGCCCAAACGTACTGAATCAATTCCTCGCGGTTGAACACCTCATTCGCATGCTCCGCTAAGAAGTGCAAAAGATTAATTAAGCGTGGCTCAACAGTAACTTCCCTATCTTGTCGATACAGCTTATTTTCATCAACGCTCAAAACCCAGTCATTGATTTGAAAATAGACTCCAACCATGTATGAAAACTCTCGTATCTACAGACAGCGTTACGCTAGGAATCAGACAATGGTCGATTCCTACAAGTAACTAAAGGAAAGATTATAGGTGGGAAAGCAGCGTGTACCTAGAAAAGCAAGTCGCCAAAAATGCAAACTTAAGTTAAGTGATGCAAGAATGAGACTACTCAAGTGCTGCGAGGATAGAGCAATGTGTGGCGTCATCGTCTGTATGACCACAACAAGCATCATTAATCTTCTTTAACGCTCGGCGAATTTTCGTCAGCTCGTTAATTTTCCCATCAATCAGCTCTAACTTAGCAGAAGTAATGGCTTTTACCTCTGCACAGCTGTGTTCTGTCGCTTCTAACTTAATTTCTAACAGGTCTTTAATTTCATCCAGACTCAAGCCAAGATCTTTACCTTTGAGGATAAAGTGCACCTGCTTTTGATTCTCTTCATCATACAAGCGGTAGCCTGATTCGCTTCGCCCTGCGGGTTTTATTAGCGCGTTTTTCTCGTAGAAACGCAATGTATCGGCAGTCACACCACAACGTTTTGCCAGTTCACCTATCTGAAACATAACTTTCCCTATTAACTATCTCGTTACTTTTAAAGCTAAAGAACGACTTTTTTGCAATTATTTTTGAGATGCCAAACGATTGCGCGAGCTTTTTTGTAATAAATTGGTTAGAATACGCGCCATCAAATGTGGAGACTGTTTTCTAACCAGAAAACACCCTGCAAAGGTCTTTACCAAAACTGGCCAATATTTTACCCCAAGAGGTAAAAACAAGTTCATTTTTGGCAAACATCTTTAACTCCGTGAATTTGAGGAAAATGGAAGCATGAATAACGCTCGTCCTATTCGCCGTGCGCTTATCAGCGTATCAGACAAAACAGGTATTGTTGAGTTTGCGCAAGCTCTTGCTGAGCGCGGTGTCGATATCCTATCTACTGGTGGTACAGCTCGCCTACTTGCCGAACAAGGCATCGCCGTAACCGAAGTCTCTGACTACACTGGTTTCCCAGAAATGATGGACGGCCGCGTTAAAACGCTTCACCCAAAAGTTCACGGTGGTGTGCTTGGTCGTCGTGGCCAAGATGATGACGTGATGGAAAAGCACGGCATCAACCCTATCGATATGGTTGTCGTAAACCTATACCCATTCGCAGAAACCGTTGCCAAAGAAGGCTGTACACTAGCCGACGCTGTTGAAAACATCGATATCGGCGGCCCAACCATGGTTCGTTCTGCAGCGAAAAACCACAAAGACGTGACTATCGTTGTTAACGCAGGTGATTACGGCCGCGTAATTGCAGAGATGGACGCAAACGAGAAGTCTCTAACACTAGAAACTCGTTTCGACCTAGCTATCGCAGCATTCGAGCACACAGCATCTTACGACGGCATGATCGCAAACTACTTCGGCACTATGGTTCCATCTTACGGTGAGAACAAAGAAGGTGATGAAGAGAGCAAATTCCCTCGTACGTTCAACCAACAGTTCGAGAAGAAGCAAGACATGCGCTACGGTGAGAACAGCCACCAAGCAGCCGCATTCTACGTTGAAGCAAACCCACAAGAAGCATCCGTTTCTACTGCTCGCCAAATCCAAGGTAAAGCCCTTTCTTACAACAACATCGCAGACACGGACGCAGCGCTTGAGTGTGTGAAAGAGTTCAACGAGCCAGCATGTGTAATCGTAAAACACGCAAACCCATGCGGTGTTGCTCTAGGTAAAGACATCCTAGAAGCGTACAACCGTGCTTACCAAACTGACCCAACATCTGCATTCGGCGGCATCATTGCATTCAACCAAGAGCTAGACGCAGCAACAGCAACCGCTATTGTTGAGCGTCAATTCGTTGAAGTGATCATCGCACCTTCTGTTTCTGCTGAAGCGATTGAAGTGGTTGCAGCGAAGAAGAACGTGCGTCTACTTGAGTGTGGCGAATGGACAACTAAGACAACTGGCTTTGACGTGAAACGCGTGAATGGCGGTCTACTGGTTCAAGACCGTGACCAAGGCATGGTAAGCCTAGACGACCTAAAAGTGGTTTCTAAGCGCCAGCCAACAGAAGAAGAGCTGAAAGATGCACTGTTTTGCTGGAAAGTAGCGAAATACGTGAAATCTAACGCGATCGTTTACTCGAAAAGCGACATGACTATCGGTGTAGGTGCTGGCCAAATGAGCCGCGTTTACTCTGCGAAAATCGCGGGCATCAAAGCTGCAGACGAAGGTCTACAGGTTGAAGGTTGTGTAATGGCATCAGATGCATTCTTCCCATTCCGTGACGGTATCGACGCGGCTGCAGAAGCGGGCATCAAGTGTGTGATCCAACCAGGTGGTTCTATGCGTGATGACGAAGTTATCGCAGCGGCAGACGAACACGGCATGGCGATGATCTTTACCGGTATGCGTCACTTCCGCCACTAATTTCCTCTTCGTATTTGGCACTGTGGCGTCGTTAGCTGCTTTCGCTCACCCCGGTCACATAGCGGGCTATGCTCCCGGGGATGTGCTCAATTGTTGCCTAGCTACATCACCAACTACTTTGAGTAAACAGTATTTATAAGATTAAGGATTTTCATATGCGAGTTTTAATCATTGGTTCAGGCGGTCGTGAACATGCGCTAGGCTGGAAAGCAGCGCAAAACCCAAATGTTGGGACTATTTTCATTGCTCCAGGCAACGCAGGTACAGCACTAGAGCCAAAACTAGAGAACGTAAACATCGATGTAGAAGACATCGCTGGCCTTGTTGCTTTCGCCAAAGAGAAGGCGATTGAACTGACTATCGTTGGCCCAGAAGCACCATTGGTTATTGGTGTGGTTGATGCGTTCCGCGAAGCTGGCTTACCAATCTTTGGCCCTACCCAAGCCGCAGCGCAACTTGAAGGCTCTAAAGCGTTTACTAAAGACTTCCTTGCTCGTCACCAAATCCCAACCGGTGCCTACGCAAACTTCACAGAAATTGAACCAGCGCTTGCTTACGTGCGTGAGCAAGGTGCACCTATCGTAGTAAAAGCTGACGGCCTTGCTGCTGGTAAAGGCGTTATCGTAGCGATGACGCTAGAAGAAGCTGAGGACGCAATCAAAGACATGCTAGCAGGCAACGCATTTGGTGATGCTGGTAGTCGTGTCGTTATCGAAGAGTTCCTAGATGGTGAAGAAGCAAGCTTCATCGTGATGGTGGATGGTGAGAACGTTCTGCCAATGGCCACCAGCCAAGACCACAAACGCGTAGGCGACAAAGATACGGGTCCTAACACCGGTGGCATGGGAGCATACTCTCCAGCTCCAGTGGTAACACAGGAAATCCACAACCGCATCATGGAAGAAGTGATTTACCCAACAGTACGTGGCATGGCCTCTGAAGGTAACCCTTACACTGGTTTCCTATACGCGGGTCTGATGATCGACAAAGACGGCACTCCGAAAGTAATCGAGTACAACTGCCGCTTCGGTGATCCTGAGACACAACCTATCATGATGCGCATGGAATCGGATCTTGTTGATCTGTGCCTAGCGGCAATCGACGAGAAACTGGATCAAGCGGAATCGAAGTGGGATCCACGAGCATCGATTGGTATCGTGTTAGCAGCCGGTGGTTACCCAGCTACATACAACAAAGGCGACGTAATTTCGGGTCTGCCACAAGTTGAAATTGAAGGCGAAAAAGTCTTCCATGCAGGTACAGATAACAAAGATGGCGACATCGTGACAAACGGTGGTCGCGTTCTTTGTGCAACCGCACTTGGCAACAGCGTATCAGAAGCGCAGCAGCGTGCTTACGAGCTTGCAAAACAGATCAGTTGGGATGGCATGTTCCATCGCAACGATATCGGCTACCGTGCAATTGCACGTGAGCAAGACAAATAAAAACAACATAAGTTGGCTAAAAAACAAAAGGCGCACTCAGCGCCTTTTTTTATTGTTCTTGTTCGACAGAATTCGAAGCAATGTTTATTCAGAGATCAACTTTGGCCGAGAAACACAATCAAAGTCATCGTCATTGAGCATCAACAGTTCATCGACCATTGCTTTGTTTCGTGACTGCTTGCCGACAAAAGCCACATAACTGTCTACCGATGAGAGACGCTCGATAATAAATTTTGGCAGCGTCTGATTAAACTCGAGTGTCGAGAACACCTTACCTTTGCAGGTTTCAAACGATTGACCATTCCAATAACCTTGAATAAGGCTCTGATTGTTACGAGACTGCGCCTTAACCGATGCCACTACGTCATTCGCTTCTGCTTTGTAGCGCTCTAATTGGTCATGCTGGAGTGGTAAGACTTTAAGGTTAACACGATATTGTTGGTAAACCGCTTCGCCATCTTTATTGAAACGGATGTGGATTTGAAAAGGCACCAACTCTTGTTTGGTATCAACTTGCTCGCCTTTTCGAATCAACTCTCGCAACTCACCTTCATCCCAGCGATAATCACTCTTGAACCAACCATTGTCCCCCATAGTCACATAATCAGCCGCCGTACTCACACGAGTGAGTTTCTCTGTCATCCAGTACAAGCTGCTAGCATCTCCCGCAACTTTACCACCAGAAAAATGCGTGAATTGTTCTAAATTAGGAGTTTCAACCGATGAACAGCCAAAAAGGGTAAGGCTAGATAGGAGAAGTGAAGTGAGTAGATGTTTTTTCATGAAATTGCACCGAGGCAGGATACCTCGGTGCATTCTAACTTAGTTTACTGATTCTTTCAGCGCTTTACCTGCTACGAATGCTGGTACGTTAGCTGCTGCGATTTGAATCTCGTCACCAGTCTTAGGGTTACGACCAGTACGTGCAGCGCGGTGGTTTACTTTGAATGTACCAAAACCAATTAGTTGAACTTGGTCACCCTCTTTAAGTGCGCCAGTTACACCATCAAGAGTCGCTTCAAGAGCAGCTTTTGCTTGTGCTTTTGATAGGTCTGCTTTCTCTGCGATAAAGTCGATTAATTGGGTCTTGTTCATTAGGTTTCCCTTCTCATAGGTTATCGAATTCGTCTCACTCTAAAACATAAATGCCCCATCTGGCAAAGGTTTGTAAGCGATCTTTCGATTTTCTGACGTACTTTTAGCCATAATATGAGTAATAACTCACAATTTGTTACCACATACCCCCTGAAAACCCTTGCTTTCCAAGGTATTTGGACCAATTTATAAGTCACTTTTGCGGTTATAATAGCTGCAAATAACCACTATCAAACTACATTCAAGGGCAACTATGCTGCTGTTATCCATTTATATCTCTATTGCAATCGGCATTTCGTTTATCTGTTCGGTGCTGGAGGCGGTACTGCTGAGTATCAGTCCGAGCTACATTGCGCAGCTCAATCAACAGGGGCATCCCGCAGCTGGGCAATTGGCTAAGCTGAAATCAGATATCGACCGACCACTGGCATCTATTCTGACTTTAAACACCATCGCTCACACTATCGGCGCGGCCACTGCTGGTGCACAAGCTGCGGTTGTATTTGGTAGCGAAGCATTAGGTATCTTTTCGGCAGTGCTGACATTGGCGATCTTAGTGCTTTCAGAAATCGTACCGAAGACGATTGGCGCGACCTACTGGCGTCAGTTGGCACCCACTGCCGCGGTCGCATTGCGTTGGATGGTATGGGCGCTTACACCCTTTGTTTGGTTCTCAGAGCAAATCACCAAGCGTCTTGCTCGTAACCACGAAGCTCCGAAGATGCGTGATGAGCTGTCTGCAATGGCGATTCTGGCACGTGAAAGCGGTGAGTTTGCCGAGGGTGAATCAAAAATCTTAAGCAACTTGCTTGGCATCCAAGATGTACCCGTAACGCAGGTTATGACGCCACGACCAGTAGTATTCCGTGTCGATGCCACAATGACCATCAATGAGTTCCTAGAAAAACACAAAGATACGCCTTTCTCACGCCCATTGGTTTACAGCGAGCAGAAAGATAACATCATAGGTTTTGTGCATCGCCTTGAGTTGTTCAAACTACAACAATCAGGTTGTGGACAGAAACAGTTGGGAGCAATCATGCGCCCAATTCAAGTGGTGCTAAACAATACCACTTTACCTAAAGTATTCGACCAGATGATGACTCATCGCTTACAGCTGGCACTTGTTGTTGATGAATACGGTACCGTGCTAGGTTTGGTAACGTTGGAAGATATTTTTGAACACCTCGTAGGCGAGGAGATCATCGACGAAGCAGATAAAAGCACTGACATGCAGGAGCTGGCTTACCAACGCTGGGAAAGCTGGAAAGAAATGCACGGCGTAATCGAAAGCCGCGATGACGATGAAGAAGATAATGAGCCGGAGAAGCAGGATAAAGAGCCAGAAGCTCAAGAGCCACCGAAATCCGACTCGAAAGAATCGTAATCAGCATTAGGTATAACAGCTTAAACGCACAAGTAAATTACCACCTTCTAAAGAAGGTGGCTTTGTGTGAGCCCCCTAAAAGGGGGCCTTTGTTTAGTCCAGCGCC
>NZ_JAWORT010000043.1:0-14092 GCF_033337975.1 Vibrio sp. Vb2880 | reverse complement strand
CGCCTTACTGGATCTATGCGGTTACAGTTTTGCACCGCGATACGCGCAGTTCAGTAGTGTCATCAATGATCTGTTTGCCGTAACTGAAAATGAACACGGCGGCACCAACCTTGCCCTGAAAAAGCCCATCAGGACGAATGTCATCGAAACGGGATGGCAGGATATTAGGCGCATTGTTCTGTCACTTCAGACAAAGCGAACGACACAGGCAATGCTGGTAAGAAAGTTGTCTGGTTATCCTTCGGGGCACCCGACATTACAGGCGCTGACGGAGTATAATCGACTGGTCAAAGCGCAATATTTACTGGATTACATAGACAATGCCAGTTTGCGGCAGTACGTTCAGCGTGCCCTTAACCGGGGAGAAGCGTGGCACTTCCTGAGACGGGCTATTGCGTCGGTGAATGGCGATCAGTTCCGAGGCAAAAACGAGAGTGAAATCGCTATCTGGAATGAATGTGCAAGATTGCTTGCCAACGCGATCATCTACTTCAACTCCGCGATACTGAGTCATCTGCTGGGACACTTTGAAGCGAGAGGAGATGAAGAGAAAGCGGGTATCACTCGTGCTGTTTCGCCCGTTGCGTGGCAAAATATCAACTTAAGCGGAACGTATAACTTCACTAATACTGGGAAATTGCCCAATATTGGCGAAATAACAAGGCCGATAGTGGATGATTAGGCTCCAAGCTGAAAGTAAACCACCTCCGCAGCCATTTATTGGTGTGGTCTACAGAGGATTATGTCTTTTTAGAGGGGAAAATCCCTAGAACCCCACTCTATTAGCAAACCAGCATCTGTTTTTTTGGGGTAACCACTCTCCAGCGTCCTTTCCACACTTACCGTTGTCACCACAACGGTTTACAGTAGGTGAAGCTAATGTAAGATTCAGGAGATCACTGGCAAATTGAATGCGCATTTCACTGGATTGTGAGCACATTCCGCTATCATGTGCTTCACTTGTTGACACTATATGCTCAATGTCTGTGTATCGGTCAGATTCAAAGTAACTGCCAGTGTAAGGGCCATATATCAATCCCCCCATACTACTTACTATGTGATCTTCTACTCGTTGAGAATAGTTGTATTGTTGAGATTTATCGTATGGAGAACATCTATTCTCAGGTTTGACTATTAAACCCCGCCATATCTCTGTTGAATAAGCATCAAAAGAAACCAATAAGATGCTTGTAAGAACAGCTTTAGAAATTGTTTTCATAAACTTCCATTGATTATTATGGTACAGCAATATACTTGAATGCACTAAGCCCAAGCCTTTTGGCATTCGCTCTTGCTGCGGCCTTATTCTTGAATGGATAGATCCCATAACTAGCCAATGTATCTAGTGCCACATCTACCGAATCAATTAACCAAATATCACGAACACACGGAGGACTTCCAGATACTTTAACGTGAAATAAATCTCCATTTTCATCTAATGAAGAAATAGTTTTGGAATCCACATAATTTAGATCAATGTGAACTATCTCACCGTCACTTTTGTAAAACCTGGGATAATTATGAACTGTAACTAGAAGATATCTCATACTATATATTTGCCTTTTGTAGTTAATTTGTCATCGTTTAATGATTTACAGGCGGTATTGCCTCATAGCTAATGTGGTATATTTTTGCATTCTATTAATAGGTGTTCGCATGCACATAACTGTATCTAGTTCTGATAAAAATTTGGACTCTGAACATCACACTTTTGAACAACCTTCCTTGCTGCTTAAAAATCGTATTAAAAGCCCAGAAGCCCAATCCAAATTAAAAATTCTCCGTCTTTCTGATTCAGTACTCAATTGCCACTGTGTATCACCACCAGCCACAATGTATCTACGTAAAAGGGGGGATTACATATTCATGGTGAATCATTATGAGCATGGCCAACATCTGCAAAATTGTCCCTTGTACTCAGACATAAAAGGTTGCAGAGAAGCGGTAAATAGAGATATTTCGCCCTGAGGAATCCCCTAATGATTTTGATAAAAATCATAAATTTAAGGTAGATGCACATCTTGTCATGTGATCAAATGGTTCTGAGAAAAATCAATAACCAGACAACAAGATGTGCGAACTCGATATTTTACACGACTCTCTTTACCAATTCTGCCCTGAATTGCACTTAAAACGACTCAACAGTTTAACGCTGGCTTGCCACGCATTACTTGAATGTAAAACGCTCACTCTTACCGAACTTGGTCGTAACCTGCCAACGAAAGCCAGAACAAAACATAACATCAAACGAATCGACAGATTGTTAGGTAATCGTCACTTGCACAAAGAGCGACTCGCTGTATACCGTTGGCATGCCAGCTTTATCTGTTCAGGTAATTCGATGCCCATTGTTCTTGTTGACTGGTCTGATATTCGTGAGCAAAAACGGCTTATGGTATTGCGGGCTTCGGTGGCACTACATGGTCGTTCTATTACTCTTTATGAGAAAGCCTTTCCGCTTTCAGAGCAATGTTCAAAGAAGGCTCATGACCAATTTCTAGCCGACCTTGCAAGCATTCTACCGAGTAACACTACACCGCTCATTGTCAGTGATGCTGGCTTTAAAGTGCCATGGTATAAATCCGTTGAAAAGCTAGGTTGGTACTGGTTAAGTCGAGTCAGAGGGAAAGTGCAATATGCAGATTTAGGTGCGGAAAACTGGCAACCTATCAGCAACTTACATAGCATATCCTCAAGTCGCTCAAAGACTTTAGGCTATAAGAGGTTGACTAAGAGCAACCCAATTTCATGTCAAATTGCACTGTATAAATCACGTCCTAAAGGCCGAAAAAATCAGCGTTCGACACGGACTAATTGTCATCATCCGTCACCTAAAATCTACTCCGCTTCGACAAAAGAACCATGGGTTTTAGCGACTAACTTGCCCGTTGAAATCCGAACACCAAAGCAACTTGTTAGGCTCTACTCGAAGCGTATGCAAATTGAAGAAACCTTCCGAGACTTGAAAAGCCCAGCCTACGGTTTAGGCCTCCGTCATAGCCGAACTAGCAGCTCAGAGCGCTTTGATATCATGCTGCTAATCGCCCTAATGCTTCAACTGACATTTTGGCTTGCTGGAGTTCATGGTCAGAAACAAGGTTGGGATAAGCACTTCCAAGCTAACACTGTCAAAAATCGAAATGTACTCTCAACAGTGCGCTTAGGGATGGAAGTTTTGCGGCATTCTGGCTACACAATAACGAGGGAAGACTTGCTCGCGGCTGCAACCCTGCTTGCTCAAAATCTATTCAAACATGGTTGTGCTTTGGGGAAATTATGAGGGGATCCCTCAGTATTTCGCCTGAGTCCGAAGAATCAGATTTTAATACCTTTATTTATCACAGAGCGCTCCCTTCTACTGGAACTGATTCAACTAATCCAAAGTCAACTTCAACACGAACGCCCAGTGTACGGCATGGAGAGAGTAAGTTAGAAAGGCTGTATTATCATTTATTAACCGACACACTATCAAATTGGCATTTCTCCGGAAAATCTATGTCGGCTGAACAGCACTTATTCAAACTTAAGAGGTCTGCCAATAAAATCCTCTTTGGAAGTAGTACTCTTGATAAATACATATTTATCGGACCAACAGGTTTGAGATACGCTTTTTCAAAACTCTATCGTAAAACCGGGGCTGGGTGGAAAGGCCCTGGACGCCCACAAGCATTTTGCATGTTCATCACCAATACTATTGAGTTAAAAGAACATTCTTTAGTAATTGATGACACGTGTCTGTCGTTTACCCGTTTGGTGAGCCCTTTAGCCAAATCGGCACTTAAAGAAGTGGAAGGACCTTATTTCGTCTTAGCAACCTTATGCCAAATGCACTCAGAAAGAATTAAGCTACACACCGTTTACATCCAACCAATCGTTTCATTGACAAATCAGGTACCTATTACTTCATCATTTGAACGCAAGGTTTTTACCGCACTAATATCTAAAATCGATAATGGCTCAAAACGTTACAGTATTCAGAAAATACTAACCACTCAGATGCAAAGAAACACTTCGGACTACTCCACGCCGAGCTTTATCTTGCAACTGAAGAATAATCATGGAAAAGTGATTTACCGGAGTATGGTTCAAATTGACGATTCGATTTATAACTTAGATAGATTTAGTCGCTCACCCATTTCTCTATGGCGTGTTAACCACTCAATGACAATATCCCCTGATGAGCCAATAGATATTGCCACAGAAAAGATTCTTTAAACTATACGAGTTTTGACGTTACTCGAGCTCATCCGGTCAGACAGAGATCGACGTTTAGGGAAAACAACTATCAAGAACAAAATCGGCACCGTTAAGCAAATTAGAGTACCGAACAAACGATACACATAAGTAGAAACCTCAACGTTCTCACCTTCTTTTCCTTGCACCTGAAGTTTGAATATTTTTTCCCCTAACGTCCTCTTCAAAAGTATGTATTGGCCCATCATCGTAAAGAAAAAGAACACATAGAAATAACCTATGCTTTGGATAGTCAACGCATTTAGTTCAAAGACGTAAAACTCTAAAATACCGAATAATAAGCTAATCAAACAATAGTCGGTTACAAATGCCAAAAATCTCTTTATCACGTACCAACTCCGTTTAATAAAATATGTTCTTTAACCCTATTGATACAATCAATGTAAACATCTTTGTCAGTCATATCATCGACTTCACCCTTCTTCTTGATGAGTGCTTTCATATCTGGGAACGACAAAACCTGTCCTAATGCAATATTCAATTCATCATAAGGTACTGAGTCACCTAATGCCTCTTTTACTTTTCTTCTGACATGAACATCTTCGGCATCACTTGCTAATGACCATACTAAGCCAGGAGGTAACACCGATACGATAGGTTGAATAATTGGCGCTTGTATTTTCTTCAGCTTACCTATGTACAAGATTCCGCGCCCCATGCCATTTAAAATTCCAGCTTTACCGACATACGATTCTATAGATTCAAACTCATCATCTGTTAGCTTAAACTGTTCCTTAATCACCCGTTCTGTACCTACACCTGGGATGTTGCAAATGAAGGTATTAGTAGCCAAGTCGCGAATAGATGGAGGGAAAGCTTCGTACATCTGTGTCAATAAAGTGATGATCTCACGATACTTACGCGCTGTTTTTACTTCTTTATCAAAGTTTTCATCTAACTCAGGACATTGAGCCTGTTCGTATTCGTCTTGGAAGTAATACTTGGGTAAAGGCTTTTTCGCTCGAGCAATTCGAAGTGCACGCTTATAAAACACAGGATCTGCATCATTTTTTACATCATCTTCATGTACCCAGAAATGCCTTTGAGCTAGACCTTTTGCAAGAATAAACCATGCATTTTTCATCGCTGCTGGGGCGGAATCTACAACTGGTTTAGCGTTTACAAACAGCATTGAAAGGTCAGAGTAATCTACCATCGGATATGAGCCTAAAATTGCGCTATATCGATCTGTCATCAGCTGCACTGAAGCACCAATTAGGTCCAGTAGTTTTTCTCCTCCAACTTTGAAAGAACCCATAGCGCTTTGCTGTTCAGCCGACTTTACCTCTTTGGGTAAGTCAGAGATCAGCGGCCAAATATACCTATGAGCTATTTTTGACAATCTTAGGAAATATTGTCGTTGAGCGTTAGATATACCTTCTTCATTCGATGCTTTGTATAGGGCATTACGGGCGTTTAGGTAGCTGTACGACGACTCGCTCTTTAAATGTTTTTGTACAAGATGGTGAGCAAGCTCTTTCTGTATTTTATCGACGCCGGGTTGCGAAGGGTCAATTTTCCTAGGCTGTGAAATAGCCTTTGCTACCATACTGTCAATTATTGCTGAAACACAGTTATCAAGTTGTACGTGGATTGGCTGTTTCGAGCCACCATTGACTATCTTAGTAACAAAAGCAGTCGCAGTGTTGTTCTCCGGCTTAGCCAATTTATTGTAACCATATTGTGGCTCAAGCATGTTGTAAGCGCTTGTCTTTTCATTGGCAAGACTGATTGCCCCTACTTTAGCTCTATCCTCTTTCTTCAGGTTTGCCCTAACAGTTTCGGCAGTGAATAATATTGACTCACCATAGTCGACCCCCGCAATAAGAGGCAACGATGTCGTTCCAGCTAAGAAATGCATTGCCCTGGTTAATACACCAGCTTGAACTGACTTACCAGAACCCATAGATCCACTAACTAAATTCAAGTGATGTGACTGTGTTGAATCAAAGTCAATAGGCCATGGCTTGCCATCAGGTGTGATATAGAGCAATACGCCGGAGTCCCACGGCGAGGCAGGACGTATGATTGGAGCGGACGAGAAGGCTGTTTCAATACTGTCATTACTCGCTCTCCCAACAGGCCTTGAGCTATAGCCAGGTAAAGAGGATAAAAGGCCCTCTATAGGAAATGAGCACATACGTTGCCTTTCCCCTCCCCAACCTCTAAGTGCACTTTGTACGGCTTTGAAACGTGTATTAGTTTCCGTTTCGTTATCACCCCAAACAGTCACCGACATATAACACTCTACTGCACACCCTCCTTCTTGAATGAACTTTGTTGTCTTATTACAGGCTTTCAGAATTTCACTTGATATTGGGTTAGTTTTAGCAACGAATGTGGTGAGACTCGATTTAGTCATTTTAGAGGTTTGTATACTTTGGGAGCCAGAAACCAGAGTGTACGATATACGCATAGGAACATCTCTGTTAACTCGGTTTATAAAACTCCTCATTAACATAGGCTCATCCCCGACTAAGTAACGCTCAAGCGTGGTATAGCAGTGACCATTGAAAAACTTAAAGTCAGGTCTTTTAGCATCCTCAAAAGGCTGTTCTACTATCTGCGAATGTATGGAGCTATGCCCAATCTCATCAGTATCAACCTTGTAGGTATGATTGCTCATTATTTTAGGAGATGATTCTTGTCGTGTGGATGGTTTCCAACGGTCCTGGTTTTCAAAGTCTCGGTATAGAAGATCTCTGATTTCCTTTAATGCACGATGAGACTCTAGTTTTTCGAATAGAACGTACTCAGAAAAAATATTAGTCATTTCTGTAACAAAAGAACGATGCTGGTCGTAAATCTGCATCGTTTCTACCCAGTGATTCTGGGTCTTAGAGCTACTGCTTAAACTGTGACCATATTCATCTGCCAATTTTTTTCTATTTTCATTACCCTCTTTGATGTTTGGTCTATCAAGAGTTTGGGGTGTCGTAGTCAATACAATATAGGTCATCTCTGGCTTAATTAGCTGAGAAATGAGGCTCTTTTCAGTCTTGTTTAACTTCTCATTTTGGTAGCCCATCGTTTTTGATACAGAGTCCACTGTATTAAGACACTTGTTCACAAAGCTCTCAGAACGACTTGAATCAATATCGATAACAAAATCTATTCTGTTTCCACTGTCTGTAAAATTTTGTCGAGCTCTACTTGCCATAAAGTCAAGTATGGCAAGCTCCTGCTTATTTGAGTAGAACCTGTAAGCCCCGTTCAACTTTAGTAGGGTAACCATTGAACCATCGTGAGTTAGCAGTGAGTGAGGGTCAATGCTTGATGTTGTTTCTAATTGACAAATCTCATAGGGTTTATAGGCGATTAGATTCGCTAAAAATGAAAGAGCTCCCATTAGATAGTTAACCTCTTTACTTTCTTCGCAATAACTGGTTGAGTATCCACTCTTCTTGTAGATAGGGCTGTGATTAATTCACTCATTTGAGCTTT
The DNA here is from genome assembly GCF_033337975.1 of Vibrio sp. Vb2880. Lineage (NCBI taxonomy): Bacteria > Pseudomonadati > Pseudomonadota > Gammaproteobacteria > Vibrionales > Vibrionaceae > Vibrio > Vibrio sp. Vb2880. The sequence goes on along the minus strand of NZ_JAWORT010000043.1, from coordinate 6,394 downwards.
CTTATCCGCATCATCTAGCTGTTCAATTTGATCTAGTTTAATGACATCCTGTACCCCAAACGAGTTATGAAACTGTGAGTTAAGCTTTCCGAACACATTCAAATCTTGAAGCTTTTTGTATGTCTCGGGCATTTGACCATCTGAGAAAATTTCTAGCGGTTCAATTTCCATTTTCTACACTCCGATATCTGGCATTGCGCCAAATTTTTCTGCAATAATATTGGCTTTTTTTACATCTTGGCTACTTAACCAAACCCTTGCCGCACCGACACCAAACCCACCGCCGACGAAACCTGCTTTCATAAACGCTTCCGCAAGTTTGGAGCAAATAATCCTGTCATATGCTCTGAGGTACACTCCCAGGCCAGTAGCTTGTTTTTGACTTCCTAAGTGGACTTTATCGGCTAAGGCACACCAAATATTTTCACTGACCACACCTTTAGAGTAACTATATCTATTTTTTGATAGGTCTATTTCAGGCCTTACATCCAACTTACCAGCATTAGTTTTCAGGCCTCCCAAAATTTCAACCTCACAGTAACGTAAAATATCAATAACCTCTGGAAGAGCAGCCCATATTCTCGTTGTAGATTTCACACCTTCGATTCCAAAGGTAAAACTTTGAGCTCGCTTTGGGTCGATAGACTTTACTTTGATATTTAGAATTGCAGCAGTATTTTTATGGAGGTTCTTTAAACCTATTATGACTTTTTCTGTATCAGGGAGTAGTACTTTGTTTTTATATCCAGCAACAATTGGCCCATCGCTACTAAACGTAAATTCTTCCCAATTGTTATCCAAAGGAAAGTTTTGATTCATTAAGTATTCGAAATGCGCAACCCTTGGTAAGGTATAATGATAGATCTTTCCGTTTGCAGACTTTACAGTACCTTGGAATGACTGATACGCATCATTTAATGCCGCTTTAGCTGAAGCGTCTGCGAGTTCACTTATATTTAGTAGTTCAGAAGGTAGGAACCCTTGTGATTCCAGGTATTGTGGGATTTCACCACCAAGGCGATATCGAAGGTAGTCCGGATTAAGTTCGAATTTACCCTGTAGATCTGCAGCAATTGACTGAACTAGCTTTGCTAAATGTTGAATACCTTCAATATCTTTTTTAACATTCAACTCCCTCATTATCTGTTGTAAAGACAACCTTAAATATTGCGACGAACGTAGGTTAGGTACTTTGTAGAGGGCTTCTTTTTGAAATATAGAGTGTTGAATGTTAGTTACCCAAATTGTAGACATCTCCAAATCAGAATAGGAACTAAACTCCTTCACCTTGCCATCGACACAAGAGAATCCACTCCTAGGTTTTTTTTCATCGTTGAATATCGCTACGCCATATGTGTTCATTAATATCCTATCCTTCTAAACTAGAGATATGGTTGTTCACTATTTCTGGCCAATTGTTTGGGTCATAGAAATCTGAAAAGAAGTCTTGGTTCCTACTCCACTCCTCTATCTCTCGAGAAAAGGGATCTGGAGTAAACAGCAACCTTAAATGAGGGTACTTTAACTGACGTTCGGAATACTCTTTGTCATCCATAGCACGAAAGTCTTCAGCTAGTGCCCTAATGTTGGTTATTTTGTACACTTGACTTACTTGCTGCGCCGTAGCAGAAAGGAGCTCGATCCAGAGCCCTGTATCGCGTGCAATACGCAGAAGCGTAGTACCGCATTTTTCTGGACCTTGGATTTTTGCTAAGTAATTTGCAACCCAAGATATTCGAACGTAAGCATTGAGCTCCTCCTGGGTCAAAGAGGGACAAAAAACTAAAGTGGCAAGTTTATTATCTGCAACAAAACCCAGATGTTCACACATATGACATAGAGGGCATTTACACTCAAAGTTAATGATTTCGTTATGTTTGTGATTCCCATCCTTGTGATGAACATGTTGATACTTTTCTGAACGAAAATGGCAATCAGTACATCGATAGTCAACATCTGATAAAAACTCCACCCTTTTTAGTTGAAAGTCTTTATCATCAGATGGTTCTGGTGGTTCTGATAAACGCCATTGATGGCTTCTACTAACACCTATGAACATTACTCACCTATATATGTCATTTGTGGATATTTTACAATACCCCAATTATCATAATAATTGGGATGATTAACAAGGAATAATTTGGAGAGGCGTTAAGTAAGCGCTTATACCAAGATCGAACTGAGTACTTTTCCGATTGATATCTTTATAACGTGGGCAGGTGAACAGTAGAGGATGGCGAGCGATTATGAGTAAAGATGTGGCTTCTTTCTTTTTCTGTTGCTTATAAATACTGATGTTTCGGGTTATCGATTTATGCTACGCCATAGCTGTTTAATAGTGGCATTTGTATGATGCTTGCGGTTAGTAAACCATTTCCGATACAAAACGCCATCGGTCGCACCGATATTACCTTGATTACCTGCTAACCAAGCTCTGTGCAACTCACTTCTAGCAACCAGCCGCCTAAAACTTCTTGGCAAGAAAAGCTGCTCATACCCAACAAAATAGGCTCGCTCGCATATCAGTTTATATACACTTGTCATACAGTTTTCCTTATCCAGTTAATGTTTCTTTTTAGGTTTCAGCAGCGTCTTAACTAGCTTATCTATCTTACGCTTCTGCTTGTACATGGGCGGTTGTATAGGGCAACATCTAAGAGATCACTTAGCTCTCCAACAGCATCACCAGTTTTAGTCGGGTTTACTGACCTTTAAGCACCACCCCCAGTTCTTCTAGTGGCCATACGAGTGTCTAGTTCTTATGTTGAACATGGCTCCCTCTTTGTTATCAAGTTGTTCTGATGGCATTAATCCATTTGAATCGCCTATTTTGACAGTTGTCATAAGCATGTAGGTGTAATTCAATACCTTTTACACAATCTAGTTGTTTACAATCTCATTTTTTGCCGTTTTTTCCGTAGATAAAACCATACACTGCAGTAATAAAAGCGAAAATGAAGAACCACATTAAATTTTCATTCTCGATTAGAGTTTCTAGAGAAAAATCTAGGACAAATCGGACTAAGAAATAGGCACTAGCAAGGGCTGAAACGTTAGTAATAAAGTCCGCGAACTTCCGGTGGTTAGGTTTTGGTTCTGGCATGTTTTTTCCAATGTTGATTACAGCCCATGTCTAGGGCTGTATTTGTACTGTTTCTCTGCTCGCTTTCTTAAGCAAACAGCCTCAAAAAAGTCACTTGTGCTACTAAGGTACTTTTGCTTATTACCCACTCCGATGTAGGCGACAAAGTAGCCATTGATCTGTTTCACTCCAGTCACACCAGTTTTGTTGCGGCGACTTCTAGCTAAATTTCTCTGAGCAACGCAGTTGTCCCCCTACGTAAATTGCTCCATTTATCATTTAGAGAATCACCATCTTTATGATCGATGATGAAATCAGGAAAATGACCAGTCATTATTGACCAAGCGATTTGACCAGATGTGTACTCTTTACCGTCAATGACAATTCTGCGCCACACGTTGCCTTTCTTCCGCTTGACGCATCCCGCAACTAGATTAGCTCGGCGGCCTCTGCCCAACTTTTTCCACTGGATGATGCCACTATCAGGGTCATAGGTGAGTTGGTTTCTAATCTAAGTTACTAATTCCAATACTATCTTCCAACGTTAAATTCGCTCTAAAACTGGCAACTGAAATGAGCCAGTTGCGCTTTGTAACCAAGCACGATGTATCTGAGTGCGAGCAAGTAGCTTCCTAACCAATTTGGGGACTTCTTTTTTGGCTTTATCGGCTTGGTTATATGACCAGATCTGCAATGGCTCGTAACTATCTCTATCCAGCAGGAACTACTCTTTATATCCAACTTTATTGGGATTTCTATTACCAAATCTCTTTCTAGCCAACCACATCCCTAAGAACTGGAGTACGACAATCAAGATCATCACTGAAAAAGCCATTTCACGATTAATAACGCCAACGAAAAGTAACACTAGACTTAATACAAAACCGATGACAATTGCTTGTAAATGGTGCTTATGTAAAGAGGTTCCTTTAGGTTGCCAATATCTAGCTAATATATTGTCTAACATAAGGTGTTACCTACATCTTGATGAGAGCGTTAAAGAATAGTTCTCCATCAGTGAAAGCATCTTGCAACGTCAAACCGTATGCTCTGTGCATCCATGCGGATTTCAGGACTGATAGCCTACACTTAACTTGAAATTCTGCTTCTTCTTTATCTAAATTTGGATACCCAGCAACCCCCAATAATAGGTCATGTATGCGCTGATTAGATTGGCTCAACTTGATTATAATTGAAGGAGTAGTGATATAGTTTAGTTTCTCTTTAGATACCTCAGTTAGCTCCAACTCTGTAGCAATCACATCAAACCATAAGGTAACTTGTTGTACGCAGATGGAGCTATCGGCATTTGTATATTCACTCAGGCTATCACTAATTTCTTTAGCTAATACTATTTTCATTTCTTGTTAGTCCTTGGTCGTTGTCTTAACTTTTTCTTTAAGGTCTGCGTTCTTATTTTTGAAGCATTTTTACGGTTCTAAAAGGTAAATCTAAGGTTTTTATGAGCTAATATGTTCCCTATCCTAATTAACCTACTTTTTTAGCTAAAGACTTTGCCAGTCCCTCGTTAACAAATGATTTCCAATTTTCTTTAGTTAGTTCTGCCTCGACAACTTCTTCTTCGACTAGCGAAATGATGATTTCTCGATTAATTAGGTTTGTAGCCATGTCTAAATCATGTAAACGAAGGAACGATGTTACACCCCACAGCTTATCTGAATGAAGTTCCAAGCTATCAGGTAGACCCATAAGAGCAGCGAAAGCAAAATCACCTTGTCTTAATCCCCTGCAATGCAAAACCATCATATCTTCAAATCCAAGATAGATTGCTTCTAATGGTTTATCCTCATCATCGTTTGGCTTTAGATGAACTAACCATTTATCCTGATGGACATCAACTAAGTGATTCATCCCTTCATAGTTTTGTAAACCTCGAAGGTTATTGGACATGAGCACACCGTAAACCAACTTTAGTTTTAAATGATCATCATTTAATGGTGTGTCAGGGTTTAGCACACCCTCCTCTCCACGATCTAGAATAGGTAACTCAGCAGCATCTACCAAAACAGCTAAATCTTTTTCGGTATGGGGCATCTGCCATACTGCATATTGCATTTCATTCTTTGACAAAGTTTGCACTCCAAGTTGTTATTACTACTTCTATCAAAGGCACTCAAATCAACCTGTTAAATGCCTTTTGCACAAGTTCGATTTTTCCAATACTCTCAAGTTACTTAGTGAGTGGGATAGAATTTGAATCCATAAAAGAATCAACCTGTTTAACCAAGTCTACTGCTGTCGGCTCTGTCTCTAACGTTGACCGAAGTTTGTTGATTGTTGAAACGCACTCCTGATTAACTTTGAGAGTAATTTCACCTAGGTTGTTAATGTTGGAGTCACAAGCCAATTCCAACTTTGCATCAAGTAAACTTAGCGCAATAGAATGACCTAATTCGATTACCATTTCTTCTTGAGTCGTTGCTTGAGCTTGCAAGGAAAGAGCAGCTAAGATCGTAGCTACTAACTGTATTTTCATATTTTCGATTTTCCCATTACTTCAGCGACAAAAAATCGCCTGTGTATTCATAGTTGACAAGCGCATGTAAATCTCGCCTATGAGAAGGCGTTGCTTCTTCTTTAGCTTGCTCATAAAACCACTTTCCCGCACCATAAAGATCATTGTTGATGTCTAGCCACGATACATCATATTAATTACCATCTTTTTTGTTGATGGAATCAAGACGCTCGTTCCAAGTTCAACCATCTACATGCTTCACCAAAGAACGCATGTTTTCCTTAGATTTTTCAGTTAATTCAAAAGCGAATGGGTTAGAGGTGTTTGATAGTTTATCTAATTCAAGGTCATCTCTAGTTTCAGTCTTACTCCTGTTTTAGTCTCCTATTTTTAAAAGTTCAGCGTTCACATACTGCCATGTTGTTGAGTTAAACCAGTTAATCGGATCTATTTCCCTGTCTGGAACCAACCAATGAAAACCATCTTTTAATGCTTCTTTGTCTAGGCAATACTTATTATTATCTAAGAACCTATCCCAAAAGGAATTGTCAGATAATACATAATGATAATTTATGAGGGCAACGTATGGCAGGTAATAAGTGGCAAATCAGTGATGAACTCTGGGAGAAAATGGCTCCTCTCATCCCGGAACATAGAACTCAACACCCGCTGGGTACGCACCGCAAGCGGGTTGATAATCGCGCTGCAATGAACGCCATTTTCTTCGTACTCAGGACGGGTTGCCAGTGGAATGCGCTAAATGCCACCGGTATATGCTCGTCAAGCTCTGCTCATCGCCGATTTCAGGAGTGGCGGGATGCTGGCGTATTTGAACG
>NZ_JAWORT010000042.1:0-14889 GCF_033337975.1 Vibrio sp. Vb2880 | reverse complement strand
TGGACTAAACAAAGGCCCCCTTTTAGGGGGCTCACACAAAGCCACCTTCTTTAGAAGGTGGTAATTTACTTCTAAAACTGAGAGAAAAAGGGTTAAAAAGCGAAAAGTAAATTAACGGAAAATACGCTGTCCGCTTTGCTTAAGCCTTCAGGCACTTTATCGTGATACTGACGAGAGTGCGCCAGTTTCAGTGCGATATCTTCAGTAATATCATTGGTTACACTGAGTTCACTATCAGTACGTGTGTTACTTCTACCTGTTACCAACGTAATATCAGCTGCGAAACTTAAATTATCCAACGCATGCCAAGTTGTGTTGATATTTCCTCGAAAAATGCCTTCTCTAACGATATCGGGAAAGACAATATCGTCATCATCTATTTCGTCTAAGTTTGGCTCTTGATAGCGAAAACCAGGGCCTACTTCTACCTCTAAAATGAAGTTCTCAGTGTAGGAGAACTGGTAACCCAAACCACCTGACAACGTATAGTCTTTAAAATAAGCACTGTAGCGAGAATCCACTCCTTTAAAGCTGCCATACAAATACGTCTTAGGGCCTAACTTGTAGTCACTCTGCAGGGAATAGGTGGATGAGCGTTTGTCTTCTTCACCGTCTTTGTACAAGTTGTAGTACTTCCATTCACCATTAGAACGGTGTCGACCTGACGTATATTCAGCACTCAAACGAGCATTCAGGGAACGAGAGTCCGTGTTACCTGTGTGAGCTTGATAGCCGAACTCCACCTCGGTTTTTAGTGGGTCGGGTACATCAATATTTTGCTCTGGCTGTACTGATTCGTCAGCATACGATGCACTAGCGCACAGTAGGCTAAAGCTAAGTAACCAGTATCGGGACACATTAACCTCGAACGTAATCAAAAAGGAGGGGCATGATACTGATACAGATATTTGGTTGGGTCAATGGTAGGTTAATTTTTATTAGAGCTAGGCGGAAGAACCAGGCTATTACCCGGGTGGTTCACATGATGATTTCTTAACAAGTAATTGTCGCTTCGGGGAAGCATCTCAGCTAGGTTAAGGTTATAATCGTGGGTCAATAGTAGTTATCGAGCAAAGTCATGGCGGAAAACAGAAATCGCAAACCTTCAGACAGTCAGGTCGACGCAATCAAAGTGCCACCTCACTCACTAGAAGCCGAGCAATCAGTAATTGGTGGTCTTTTACTGGATAATGAACGTTGGGACACCGTTGCCGAACGTGTTGTGAGCAGTGATTTCTATAGTCGTCCACACCGCCTGATTTTTGAAGGTGTAAAAACCATTCTTGAAGCGGGTAAACCTCTCGATCTTATTACTTTATCGGAATATCTAGAGCGTCACGAGTTGTTAGAAGATGTAGGCGGTTTTGCTTACCTCGCTGACTTGGCGAAGAATACGCCAAGTGCAGCTAACATCAATGCGTATGCTGATATTGTCGCTGAGCGTGCGATTGTTCGTGGCCTTATTGGTGTCGCGAATGAAATTGCGGACGCGGGCTATGACCCTCAAGGTCGCAGTTCTGAAGATTTAATAGACATGGCGGAGAGTAAAGTTTTTGCTATCGCCGAGTCTCGAACTAGTGAAAACGAAGGACCACAAAACGTCGACAACATCCTCGAAAAGACGTTAGAACGTATCGAGTTGTTGTATAAAACGCCACAAGATGGTGTTACGGGGGTCGATACCGGTTTCACAGATCTCAATAAGAAAACCGCAGGTTTGCAAGGCTCTGATTTGGTGATTGTCGCAGCGCGTCCATCGATGGGTAAAACGACCTTTGCGATGAACTTGTGTGAAAATGCGGCCATGCAACAAGAAAAGCCCGTACTTATTTTCTCGTTAGAGATGCCAGCTGAACAGTTGATGATGCGTATGTTGGCCTCTTTGTCTCGTGTTGACCAAACCAAGATCCGTACGGGTCAGCTAGATGACGAAGATTGGGCGCGTATTTCTTCTACTATGGGTATCCTGATGCAGAAGAAGAATATGTACATTGATGATAGCTCTGGTCTAACTCCGACCGAAGTGCGTTCGCGCGCTCGCCGTATCGCTCGTGAACATGGCGGTCTATCGATGATCATGGTCGACTACCTTCAGTTGATGCGCGTGCCTTCGTTAACCGATAACCGTACTCTTGAGATTGCTGAGATCTCTCGCTCTCTTAAGGCGCTGGCAAAAGAGCTAAATGTGCCTGTTGTGGCACTGTCGCAGCTAAACCGTTCCCTAGAGCAACGTGCGGATAAACGACCAGTAAACTCGGACTTGCGTGAATCCGGTTCCATCGAGCAGGATGCTGACTTGATCATGTTCATCTACCGTGATGAGGTTTATCACCCAGATAGTCCGTACAAAGGTACGGCCGAAATCATTATTGGTAAACAGCGTAACGGTCCTATCGGCTCTGTTCGCCTCACTTTCCAAGGTCAACATTCGCGTTTCGACAACTACGCGGGTCCTGCATTCGATATTGATGATGAGTAATCCCATGAGCTATATGAAAGCGGCCAAGGCGTGCATTGATTTGTCTGCGTTGCAGCACAACTTACAGCGCGTAAAAGCTCAAGCGCCACAAAGTAAAGTGATGGCTGTCGTCAAGGCCAATGGTTATGGTCACGGATTACGTCATGTCGCAAAACATGCTAACCATGCGGATGCGTTTGGTGTGGCTCGCATTGAAGAAGCATTGCAACTGCGCGCTTGTGGAGTAGTAAAGCCGATTCTATTGCTAGAAGGTTTTTACTCTCCTGGTGACTTACCTGTTCTTGTGACGAACAACATCCAAACCGTGGTGCACTGTGAAGAGCAGCTTATCGCCTTGGAGCAAGCAGACCTTGAAACTCCGGTTGTCGTGTGGCTGAAGATTGACAGTGGCATGCACCGCCTTGGGGTTCGTCCTGAACAATATGACGAGTTTGTAACGCGGCTGAAGGAGTGTCCAAATGTAGCGAAACCGTTGCGTTACATGAGCCACTTTGGCTGTGCAGATGAGCTGGATAGCGATATTACCCCACAACAGATTGAGCTGTTTAAATCGTTGACTTCTGGTTGCCAAGGGGAACGTTCACTGGCGGCATCTGCGGGGTTATTGGCATGGCCTCAAAGCCATTTAGATTGGGTTCGTCCGGGTATTATCATGTATGGTGTGTCGCCATTCGATGACAAAACGGCGCAAGATCTTGGGTATCAGCCTGTCATGACACTTAAATCCCACCTTATTGCGGTACGTGAAGTGAAGAAGGGCGAAAGTGTTGGCTATGGTGGTATTTGGACCAGTGAGCGAGATACAAAAGTTGGGGTCATCGCTGTAGGGTATGGCGACGGTTACCCAAGAAGTGCTCCAAACGGTACGCCGGTGTGGGTTAATGGCCGTAAAGTACCTATTGCAGGTCGAGTTTCCATGGATATGCTGACGGTCGATTTGGGACCAGACGCAACGGATAAAGTCAGCGACGAAGCGATTCTTTGGGGGAAAGAGCTCCCAGTAGAAGAAGTGGCGGGTCACATTGGTACGATTGCGTATGAACTCGTGACTAAGCTAACGCCTCGCGTCGAGATGGAATACTCCAAATAAACAACGAAAGGCTAACCCAAGGTTAGCCTTTGTTTTATCTACTCACCGTTAATCGTAGCAATAACGCGGCGGCCGCCACCAAAGTCTCGATGCTCACCCAAGTAAATACCTTGCCATGTTCCTAAAGCTAATCGACCATTTTGGATTGGTACCGTCACACTACTGCCAAGCAGTGATGCTTTAATATGTGCCGGCATGTCGTCGTCACCTTCATAGGTGTGCTGATAATAAGGAGCACGCTCTGGCACAAACTTATTGAAGTGCGCTTCCATGTCCATACGCACGGTTGGATCAGCATTCTCATTTAAGGTCAAACTGGCGGAGGTGTGCTGAATAAATAAGTGTAATAAACCTACTGAAAGTTCATTTATTTGTGGTAATTGTTGTTCAATTTCATCAGTTATCAGGTGAAAACCGCGGCTTCTCGCTTTTAATTGCAGTGTTTTTTGTGCCCACATACGTGTTCCTTTGGAAATTTATAAATTGGCGTCTATCCTATTCCAATTAGAGCCTGTCATTAGTAAATGATATGATTCTTGTCATCGTAAATGAATTGTTCAATTTCAGGGCAGGGAACGTGACCTAACTCAATGTGAGTGTAAAAGCTCTCGGTCATAATTGGCGCCTGAAAAAAAATTACAAAGACTTGTTTTGTGGCAATTTGCCCAAACATCTAATTTATATTCTATTTGCTAAATCGGGGATTCCACAGTTTTCGCTAGACTGTAAGGAATGGAACCTACTGTAACATCGGGATAAAGACCATGTTGAAAAATATCAATCCAACGCAAACACAAGCTTGGAAAGCGCTAACGGCGCATTTCGAATCTGCACAAGATATGGATCTTAAAGAGCTGTTTGCTCAAGACGCAGCGCGTTTCGACAAATACTCTGCACGTTTCGGCTCAGACATCCTAGTCGATTATTCAAAGAACCTCATCAATGAGGAAACTCTGAAGCACCTGTTTGCTCTTGCGAAAGAGACCGAGCTGAAATCTGCAATTGAAGCGATGTTCAGTGGTGAAGCGATCAACCAAACAGAAGGTCGCGCTGTTCTTCACACTGCACTACGTAACCGCGCTAATACTCCAGTTATGGTAGACGGCGAAGACGTAATGCCAGCAGTGAACGCGGTTCTAGAAAAAATGAAATCATTCACTGAGCGCGTTATCGGCGGTGAATGGAAAGGTTACACAGGCAAAGCAATTACTGATATTGTGAACATCGGTATCGGCGGTTCTGACCTTGGCCCTTACATGGTGACGGAAGCTCTAGCGCCATACAAAAATCATCTAAACCTTCACTTCGTATCTAACGTTGATGGTACACACATCGTTGAAACGTTGAAGAAAGTTAACCCAGAAACGACGTTATTCTTGATCGCGTCTAAGACGTTTACAACGCAAGAAACCATGACTAACGCGCACACTGCTCGTGATTGGTTCCTAGAATCTGCGGGTGATCAGGCTCATGTGGCTAAACACTTTGCTGCGCTTTCAACAAACGCGACAGCCGTGTCTGAATTTGGTATCGATACAGCGAACATGTTTGAATTCTGGGACTGGGTTGGTGGCCGTTACTCACTATGGTCTGCGATCGGTCTATCAATTGCACTAGCAGTAGGTTTCGACAACTTTGTTGAGTTGCTTGATGGTGCTCACGAGATGGACAAGCACTTCGTATCAACAGATCTAGAAAGCAATATTCCAGTGATTCTTGCTTTGATTGGTATTTGGTACAACAACTTCCACGGTGCGGAGTCAGAAGCTATCCTACCTTACGATCAATACATGCACCGTTTTGCAGCATATTTCCAGCAAGGCAACATGGAATCAAACGGTAAATACGTTGACCGTGACGGCAATGCTGTAACTTACCAAACTGGCCCAATCATTTGGGGTGAACCAGGTACCAACGGTCAGCACGCGTTCTACCAGCTAATTCACCAAGGTACTAAGCTTATCCCATGTGACTTCATTGCACCTGCAATTAGCCACAACCCAGCTAGCGATCATCACCAAAAACTGATGTCTAACTTCTTCGCGCAAACTGAAGCTCTAGCGTTTGGTAAAAATGAAGAAACCGTGAAAGAAGAGTTGGTGAAAGTAGGTAAGAATGCTGAAGAAGTGGCAGCGATTGCGCCATTCAAAGTGTTTGAAGGTAACCGTCCAACAAACTCTATTCTAGTGAAGCAAATCACGCCTCGTACGCTAGGTAACTTGATCGCAATGTACGAACACAAAATTTTCGTACAAGGTGTTATCTGGAATATCTTCAGCTTTGACCAGTGGGGCGTGGAGCTAGGTAAACAACTGGCTAACCAAATCCTACCTGAGCTTGCAGACGAGTCTCAAATCAGCTCGCATGACAGCTCAACAAACGGTCTAATCAACGCATTTAAAGCGTTCAAAGCTTAATGTTTGAATAGATAAAGAAAAGGTCAGCAAATGCTGACCTTTTTATTGCCTGAGGCAAAAACAAAATAGGTTGGCCAGTGCCAACCTATTTTTTCTCTTTTATTCGAAGCAAATTTCGATAAAGGCATTTCCCCATTGGGAAGAGAAAGGCATGATAATAATTGAGCCTTCACACTTGTGGCGAATCGTATGACCTCGGCCCGAAACCACAACCGGTGTTGCCATATCAAAGTCAAAACCACTTTCCGCCAGAATGCGTTTCGCACCACCAGTAACCATGTTGGTGATCTCACCCACCATATCGGTCACTTCTTCATTGAGCCCATTTGGACGTTCACCAAGCATGTTCTGCATGATTTCTAGGGCGAGTGCTTCATCAAAGGTGATCGACATTGAACCACGAGTTTGTGGGCCTACCATACCAATCAGACCAGAAACGTCACCTCGTGCGATCTCATCTTTTTTGATTCGCGGTTTTTGTGGCTTCAGCTCAAGAGAAGCCATAGTTTTTAGCACGTTCATTAAAGAAGCTAAAAACGGGTTTACAAATTCAGCGCGCATAACGTTCTTCTATACTTTTTCTTTCGTCTCGGAGGAACAGGCCTGGCATTCACCATGAGTTTCAATAACTTGGTTGGTCAGTTTGAATCCATGCTTCTCGGCGTTTTCGGCTAACAAGGATATCAGCGTCTCATCTTCGAGTTCAACGACATCACCACATTTATCGCAAATTAGTAATTGGAAAAAGTGCTGCTGAGTATTGAAAGAACAACAAGTAATAAAGCTATTTGTCGATTCCACTCGGTGGATGAAGCCTTGCTCTAGGAGAAAATCTAATGCTCGATAAACAGTGGGCGGCTTAGCCTGAGGCTCACTCTCTTTTAGTTGCTCCAATAGCTCATACGCACTTGAGGCGCGGCGATTAGAACAAATGAGTTCAAATACGCGTCGGCGTTGCGGAGTCAGTCGTACTCCACGCTCTGCGCAGATACTTTCAATTTGTTCAATGATTGTTGGGTTCAAACCTTTCACCATAACTATCGGACGTGCTCTATGATAAATCATTTCTATACGAAGTTCGTTTAGAAATGCTTCATTTTACCCACTATCAGAACGAAAATCATGAATTAAAGCAAGTCGGTGGTGGTGTGAAGGCGGAATAATCATCACAGAATGAATCAACGAATGACAGATTCGTATTACTTCTGCGTATTCCTAAGCACTTGGCTAGCCAGCCAACCAAATCATTCTCGCTGAAACTAGCACCCAGAGGTGCTTGGGTATACAATACCCGACTTATTTTTTGAGCGTACTGCTGCGCTCGACCTTGGCAACATAAAAACGGGTGTTTATATCATGACTCATTCTTGCAGGCTCTCCGTAGCACCAATGTTAGATTGGACTGATCGTCATTGTCGCTACTTCCATCGCTTAATGACCAAAGAAACCCTGCTGTACACTGAAATGGTGACGACAGGTGCGATCATTCATGGAAAAGGAGATTTCCTGGCTTATAACGAAGAAGAGCATCCGTTAGCCCTTCAACTTGGTGGTTCAAACCCAGCAGATTTGGCTACGTGTGCCAAGCTAGCGCAAGAGCGTGGCTACGATGAGATTAACCTAAATGTGGGGTGTCCATCTGACCGCGTACAAAACGGTCGATTTGGTGCTTGCCTAATGGCTGAACCGCAGTTAGTTGCGGATTGTGTCGCAGCAATGAAAGACGTGGTCGATATCCCTGTAACAGTCAAGACTCGCATTGGTATTGATGATCAAGATTCTTACGAGTTCTTAACGGATTTCGTTTCTATTGTTTCAGAAAAGGGTGGCTGTGAGCAGTTCACTATCCATGCTCGTAAAGCTTGGTTAAGTGGTTTAAGCCCAAAAGAAAACCGTGAGATCCCACCATTGGATTACCCACGCGCTTACCAATTGAAGCAAGACTTCTCACACCTAACGATTGCGATTAACGGTGGCGTGAAGTCATTAGAAGAAGCAAAAGCACATCTTCAGCATCTTGACGGTGTGATGATTGGTCGTGAAGCATACCAAAGCCCATATCTACTGGCATCGGTAGACCAAGAGTTGTTTGGCTCTAACGCTCCAGTGAAGAAACGCAGCGAAATTGTTGAAGAGATGTACCCATACATTGAAGCGCAATTAGCGAAAGGTGCGTACCTTGGTCACATTACTCGTCACATGTTAGGTTTGTTCCAAAGCATGCCCGGTGCTCGTCAATGGCGTCGTCATATCAGTGAAAATGCGCACAAACCAGGTTCTGGTCTAGAAGTATTGCAAGACGCGCTAGCTAAGATTCCAAAAGAATTGAATGTGTAAAATTCGCCAGTGAATGGCTAAAATTACCAACTAAAGAATGATAAAGCCAGAGTGCAGAAATGCCTCTGGTTTTGTTTTTTTTATTAAAAATCATAATCTTAAATTCTTCTCTATAAGTTGGTATGGAAACTGCTCTGTTTATTGAAAACAAATGGAGAAGTGATTATGTTGGAGCTAATCTTTATTTTAGTCTTTGCGGCGACCTTGTTGGTTACGGGTATCACAATGATGACCGTATTCGCAGCAACTGGTATTGCGTTAGTTGTGATGTTTTTACTGGGAATGGTTGGAGCGGTACTCAAACTATTACCATGGTTAATCGTGATTGCATTGGGTATTTGGTTCTTCAAGAATTACGTCGCTCAGCCCCGCTATAAATAATGAGTAACATCATTTAGTTGATGGAGAGGCGTGAGAATATGGTATATTTCCTCCCACGTCCTCTACGTGAATATCAGCTATCTCGGAGTAAATACTACATGACAAATAAAGCGAACATCGCTTTAACGGCATTATCGTTGGCAGTATCTTTTCCTGTTTTTGCAGAGTACTCTGTATCGACAAAAGTCGGCGCAGAGGTATGGGCTGCCGACACTAAAGTTAATGAAGTGAGACGAGATAGCAGTACCGCAGGCACTTTTTACGCGGCGATTGAACATGATGTTAAATACGTCCCTAATGCGCGCCTTCGTTACTCAAGTGTTGATGCGGATTACATGGGGTTCGATAAGCTCGATTTAACCTTGTATTACCACGTTCTAGAGCATGATTTATTGCACTTTGATGCGGGTCTCACGTTCAGTAATTTAAGTGACACTAAATACATTGATGCTGGCTCAAGCAGGCGTGTAGAAGAATTTGATGAGCTGATTTGGGCTTGGTATGGTTACGCAGAAATTCAAGTTCCGGATACAAACTTTGATGTGATTGGTGAGATAAACTTTGGTGACAACAAAGGTATCAAAAGCACCGATTTCATGGCAGGTGTTCAATACAATGTACCGCTCGAAAAAGCTCGACTGGCTTTTCGTGGAGGTTACCGTGTGATTGATTTAGAGTCCGATAAATTCATGTCGGATCTAGGGAAAGAGTTTATTTTTGCTAACGGCTTCTTTGTGAGTGCGGAATACGCGTTCTAAACTCAGCCATATTAGATATTCGATTTACTTAAAACGTCGCTTTATAAGCGGCGTTTTTTTATATCACTTCATTATATCCAATCGAAATTTCTCCCTATTTGGCTGACTTAGACCATGCTTACCTAGGAGCAATGTGAAAGTTAAAGCAGGGATAGCGATGACAATAAATGAACTAAGACATCTATTCCGTGAAAATCAGCTTATCGAAGCGATTATTGAGCCTGCAATCCAAGAGGGTGGTTGGGTTGTAGAGTTCAGACATGCGCGCGGTGGTTTTGTTTTTCTAACGGACAGTCACGGCGAAGAATGTCTTTATGAAGATTTGGATACTGCGTCAAAATCGGCAATGGCAGTAGGCTTTCAACAAGTCCGCATTGAAGATCGATGAGCAAAAAGTAAGCCGTTCTTACTTCCAAAAAGTTATAAAACATTCACTTCTATTCTTTCTTGTTATTAAGGAGAGTGGGTACTCTATCGTCACGCAATGAATAGGGATGTCGTGATAATGTCTTTTCAAAAGAATGAGTATTCTCACAAGAATGTGTCTGAAGATAATAATGGGCAAGGAGGAAATCCTCCAATCGCAAGCCCTCTGAATGACCAACAAATTAGCTCACTCCAACAAACTGTCTCTGAGTTGTCTTCACAGCAACTTGCTTGGGTCAGTGGGTATTTTTGGGGATTAGCTCAAAATCAACCAAACACAGCGGTAACGCCAATTGCACAAGCAACGGCAGCCGTATCAGCGAAGCCAGCAGGTAAGTTGAGTATTATTTTTGCTTCCCAAACGGGCAATGCTAAAGGTGTTGCTGAAGCTCTGGAGCAGGAAGCAAAAGCAGAAGGAATTGCAGTCGAACTTTTTGATGCAAGCGATTACAAAGGTAAAAACTTAGCCAAAGAAACGCATGTCATTATTGTGGCATCGACTAACGGCGAAGGCGAAGCGCCAGACAATGCCATTGAGCTACATGAGTTTTTGCAATCGAAGAAGGCTCCAAAGCTGCCAAACCTGCAATATGGTGTTATTGCACTGGGAGATTCTAGCTACGAATTCTTCTGTCAGACCGGTAAAGACTTCGACACTTACCTATCAAAGCTAGGCGCGACTCCATTTATCGAGCGTCTTGATTGCGATGTGGATTATGAAGCCCCTGCAACTGAATGGCGTAAGAATGCGTTAGACAAGGTAAAAGATACACTGTCTTCTGGCTCTGAAGCGGATGTGGTTCAACTTCCTGTGGGTCAAGCTGCGACTGCACACTCTCCTTACAATAAACAAAGTCCGTACACTGCGACGTTACTGACCAGTCAAAAAATCACGGGCCGTGACTCTGGAAAAGACGTTCGTCATATAGAAATCGACTTAGAAGGCTCGGGCTTAACGTATCAGCCTGGTGATGCACTAGGTGTGTGGTTTGAAAATAGCTCGGAACTTGCAAATGCCATTCTTGGTAAGGTCGGTTTGTCTGGGGTTGAGACTGTTGACGTTGATGGTGAAAGCTTGTCAATCCACAGTGCTCTTGTGAGTAAATATGAAATCACAACATCTAACCCACAGCTCATCACAAAGTTTGCCGAGTTATCCGGTAGCAAGAAACTACAAAAGTTAGTTGAAGATAAAGATAAGCTTCGCGAGTACTCTGCAAATACTCAAATCGTTGATGTACTGGCAGAAAAGAAAACCAAGTTAACCGCAGATGAATTGATTGGTTTGCTTCGTCGCCTTACTCCACGCCTTTACTCTATTGCATCAAGCCAAGAAGAGGTCGATGAAGAAGTACACCTAACGGTTGCTTTGGTTGAGTACGAACAAAACGACGAAAAACGATATGGTGGAGCGTCTAGTTTCTTAGCACAGCGTCTCGAAGAGGGAGATGAAGTTAAAGTATTTGTTGAGCATAACAACAACTTTAAACTGCCGGAAGATGATAGCACTCCAATTATCATGGTTGGTCCTGGCACAGGGATCGCACCATTCCGTAGCTTTATTCAGGAACGTGAAAACCGCGATTCTGAAGGCAAAAACTGGTTGTTCTTTGGTGATCGCACGTTCACTCAAGACTTCTTGTACCAAGTGGAATGGCAAAAGTATCTCAAGTCAGGAGTACTAAGCCGATTGGATGTTGCCTTTAGTCGTGACCAAGTAGAAAAGGTTTATGTACAACATCGCATCTTAGAAAACGCAGCTCAAGTGTGGCAGTGGATCCAAGAAGGCGCTTATATCTATGTCTGCGGTGATGCAACGCGTATGGCAAAAGATGTGCACGACGCATTGGTTATCGTTGCTGAACAAGAAGGTAAGATGCCGCGTGACGATGCAGAACAATTTATTAATGACCTACGTAAAGCGAAACGTTATCAGAGGGATGTGTACTAATGACTTTTTCTACGGACAATAATAAGCAGGTTGTATTAGGTGAAGAGTTAGGGCCGCTATCTGATAACGAGCGCCTGAAGCGAGAAAGCAACTTATTACGTGGCACTATTGAGCAAGATTTACAGGACCGTATTACTGGTGGCTTTACTGCCGACAACTTCCAGTTAATTCGTTTCCACGGTATGTATCAACAAGACGATCGTGATATCCGTAATGAACGCACAAAGCAAAAGCTGGAACCATTACATAATGTGATGCTTCGTGCTCGTATGCCTGGAGGCATCATCACGCCAACGCAATGGTTAGCGATCGACAAGTTCGCAACGGAGCACTCTTTATATGGAAGTATTCGTCTGACGACTCGCCAAACGTTCCAGTTTCATGGGGTATTAAAACCGAATATTAAGTTGATGCATCAAACGCTCAACAGTATTGGTATTGATTCGATTGCAACCGCGGGTGATGTAAACCGTAACGTGTTGTGTACCACTAACCCAGTGGAGTCAGAGTTACACCAAGAAGCTTACGAATGGGCGAAGAAGATCAGTGAGCATCTATTACCAAAGACGCGCGCTTATGCAGAGATTTGGCTAGACGGTGAAAAAGTAGAAAGCACAGAAGAAGACGAACCGATTCTAGGCAAGAACTACTTACCACGTAAGTTTAAAACCACAGTGGTTATCCCACCGCAAAATGACGTAGATGTACACGCTAACGATCTCAACTTCGTAGCGATTGCAGATAACGGCAAGCTGGTTGGTTTTAACGTCCTGGTCGGCGGCGGCTTAGCGATGACGCATGGCGATACATCAACTTATCCGCGCCGCGCTGACGACTTTGGCTTTATTCCGCTGGACAAGACACTTGATGTTGCCGCAGCTGTAGTAACAACTCAGCGCGACTGGGGTAACCGTTCAAACCGTAAGAACGCAAAAACCAAATACACATTGGATCGTGTAGGTAGCGATGTCTTTAAAGCGGAAGTCGAGAAACGTGCTGGTGTTAAGTTTGAGCAAAGCCGTCCATATGAATTCACAGAACGTGGTGACCGTATTGGCTGGGTAGAAGGAATTGATGGTAAATATCATTTAGCGCTTTTCATCGAAAACGGTCGCTTATTAGACTTTCCAGGTAAACCACTTAAGACGGGTGTTGCTGAAATTGCCAAAATCCACAAAGGCGATTTCCGCATGACAGCGAACCAAAACCTAATTGTTGCGGGTGTACCTAAAAACGAAAAAGCGAAAATTGAAAAGATCGCTCGTGAACATGGCTTAATGGACGACGGCGTAAGTGAACAGCGTAAGAACTCAATGGCGTGTGTTGCTTTTCCAACTTGTCCGCTAGCGATGGCAGAAGCTGAACGTTTCCTTCCTCAGTTTGTTACTGATGTGGAGGGGATTCTGGAGAAGCACAACCTACCAGAAAATGACAACATCATTTTGCGTGTAACTGGGTGTCCAAATGGTTGTGGTCGCGCAATGTTGGCTGAAATTGGTCTAGTTGGCAAAGCGCCGGGTCGTTACAACTTGCACCTAGGTGGTAACCGTGCCGGTACTCGAGTACCAAAAATGTATAAAGAGAACATCACGGATAAGCAAATCTTAGAAGAGATTGATCTGCTGGTGGCTAGATGGTCGAAAGAGCGTGAAGAAGGCGAAGCCTTTGGCGATTTCACTATTCGTGCTGGCATTATCCAAGAAGTGCTCGTATCAAAGAGGGACTTTCATGCTTGATTCTGTAGCATCCAAGCTTGAGCTCACAGAGTTACTGACATTAACAAAGACGGAGCAAATCCTCCGTCTTGCTCAAATTAATGTCGAGCTCGAAAAGCTTTCAGCACAAGAGAGAGTTGCGTGGGCTTTAGATAATCTAGAAGGCGAGTTCGCGGTTTCTTCTAGTTTTGGTATTCAAGCCGCGGTTATGCTTCATTTAGTTACTCGCGCCAAAGCGGACATCCCCGTCATTCTAACCGATACTGGTTACCTGTTTGCTGAGACGTACCGAT
The DNA here is from genome assembly GCF_033337975.1 of Vibrio sp. Vb2880. Lineage (NCBI taxonomy): Bacteria > Pseudomonadati > Pseudomonadota > Gammaproteobacteria > Vibrionales > Vibrionaceae > Vibrio > Vibrio sp. Vb2880. The sequence goes on along the minus strand of NZ_JAWORT010000042.1, from coordinate 1,042 downwards.
TTATCGATGAGCTGACAGATGCTCTCAACCTAAATTTAAAAGTTTATCGAGCCAAAGAAAGTGCGAATTGGCAAGAAGCTCGATATGGAAAATTATGGGAGCAGGGTGTAGAGGGAATTGAAAAATACAACAAGCTCAATAAAGTTGAGCCGATGCGTCGAGCGTTAAAAGAGCTTAATGTTGGAACGTGGTTCTCTGGATTGCGTCGAGAGCAAAGTAAATCTCGTGCAGGTTTACCGATTCTATCAATTCAGAACGGTGTGTTTAAATTTCTACCAGTAATTGATTGGACTAATAAAGACGTTCATTACTACTTAGAACAACACGGCCTTAAATACCACCCATTGTGGGATGAAGGTTACCTTTCAGTTGGTGATACACATACCACTCGTAAATGGGAGCCGGGAATGTCAGAGGAAGAAACTCGATTCTTTGGCTTAAAGCGAGAATGTGGCCTACACGAAGATGATGGCTCTGAACAAGATGGGTCTGGCATATAGCCATAATGCTCTTTAAATAGAGTTTAGGTTAAGTTTAATAAAGATAGCTGCAATAAAGCAGCTTTCTTTATTTATGGTACTTGAAAAAACACGCCTCAAAGAACAACTCTGTGGATAAGTTGTGTGAGAGTTTGGGGTAAAGTTGAATAAATAAAGGTTTGATCGAAAACTCATCGTTTAACCATTATTTTTGCAATTTTTGAAAAATAACACTTGCCAATGTGAGCGCGATCTCTATAATGCCTCCTCGTCGACAGGGCAAGGCCTCACAAGGGGTTAAGCGAAGTTGATAAGGCTGAAAAGAAAAACGAAATAATTTGAAGAAAGTGTTTGACACAATAAATTATCTCGCTAGAATGGCCGCCTCTTCCGAAGTGATGTCAATCACAAAGAAGAGTTGCTCTTTAACAATATAGACCTATCAATCTGTGTGGGCACTCGTTGATGATAATCCAATTCGATACCTCGGTATCAAATTAGGTTTCAATGAAACGAAGTGACCATTGAATCTTCGGATTCAGCACAGTCAATTCAAACATTAC
>NZ_JAWORT010000041.1:0-15354 GCF_033337975.1 Vibrio sp. Vb2880 | reverse complement strand
AACTTGAATCACTTGTCAAAAACACTATGGATAAAGCTGCTAGTAAAAATCGCTTCAAAATAATCCCTCCTAACGCCTTGTTAAGGGGTGAGCAACGCAATACCAAAGCCGCCGCAAACCACCTTAAACACTAAAACCAACGCATAGTAAAAATGCCACGCGTTGCGAATCCCTCTTGAACAGTTTGTTAGGTGTATGCCTCCGAGACTTCTGAAACTGAAAAGCTCATAGCCAAAAAGGAAATTCCTGAGCCAAACTCATAGTTATGAACCTCTATTTGAGCGTGAGCCCATTGACGGCCACTGATATCTATAATCGCTGTACCACCAAGATATCCACTGAAGCCTTTTTCAATTTCTAGGTTAGACACACCTTCAAACTTGAAGCTTTTGAACATGCCACTCCTGTCGTGAGACACCATTTCAATTGAGCTCAACGTAGAGTCCCAAGGGTCGACATTATACTTAAACTCAACCAAATCATTATTTGCAAAGTCTGCAAAAATCACCTTTTCTGACAATTTGACCTCCTGACACCTAACGCCCTGTTAAGGGGTGAGCAACGCAATACCAAAGCCGCCGCATACCACCTTAATCACTTAAACCAACGCATAGTCAAAATGCCACGCGTTGCGAATCCCTCTTGAACAGTTTGTTATGCCTGTCTTAACGCACGCTCAATAAAAGCTGATTTTTTCCGACGATACTCTTCGTGAGACCAACCTGTACAAGACATTTTCAGCTCATTGTATCGTTGAACTAACTCAGGATTTTTACGGAGTTTGTCTCTAAACCCCACAAAAAACTCAAATTCCGAACCATTAGCTACAACTTGAAAAGCGACATCCTCACCTGAGCTATTTTCCAGCATGCAAAGCTCCGGAGTTCTTAACGTATCGGATTTTTCGTTGAAACCTAGAGTAGAAAGTAACTTTACTGCATTTTCTAGTTCCTTGCCGTTAACACCAACAAGTATGTCTAGGTCACCTTTAGATACAGCATTAGGGATAGAGGGAGCTCCAATATGCTCAATAGATGCATCTGGAAGTAAAGCAGCTATCTCAATTTCGTACTTACGATACAGGTTTTCACAAGATGCCTGATATTCATCTGCTTTGTAAAACTGCATATTGTCTCCCAAAAGGCATAACGCCCTGCTAAGGGGTGAGCAACGCAATACCGAAGCCGCCGCAAACCACCTTAATCACTAAAATCAACGCATAGTAAAAATGCCACGCGTTGTGAATCCCTCTTGAGCAGTTTGTTAGTCGCGAGGCACCGAGCGACAATTTTAAGCCAAACTAAACTTTGCGAACAACAAACTTTATGTGCTTTGATGCATTTAAGTCCGGCGTAGTCTCAAAGCGGCTATTCAATGAAACCACGTGGAACTTACAAAACCAGAGAAAAAGTCATTTCAGCGAGCAAATCTGCTTTTGTATCCAACAAACTCACCGAGCGGAGTTGCAAACGAGAACAGACTCTCGATTGCCCTGTCCTGTCAGCATCAGAGAACGAAACAACCGCTTGGGAAATAACAACACATTGATTTAGGACCGATGAAACTGAGCTTTGACCGTCGAAGATCGAACAATGGACCAAGCAATCAGTAGCCAAGTTTTGAGCTTAGAAACATGATTTTGACTATAAGCTTTTTCTGGCGACTAACGCCGCATTAAGGTGTGAGCAACGCTACTACACAACTAAAACCATTGCACCTTAAACACGAAACCCAACGCGAAGGCAAAAGTGCCAAGCGTTGGGAATCACTCTTAAATGCTTTGTTAAGTGATTAGCCTTTAGGAGGGAAAGGATCGTTTCCGTGGCTATCTTTACCAGAAATTTTGCCATCTTTATTATGGATGACTAACTCTGTATTTTGATTTTGGCTGATACCTCTTGCACGATCAATTGCTTCTTGCTTTGTATCAAAGTGCCCTGATGATCTTTGACCACCACTTTGTTTAATATCCCAACCGCCATCAGGGTTTGGGACTACATGTGTACTTTTAGTCATTTTTACCCCTTGTCATACTCAGTATGAGCACATTTAGGGCATGGCGGCAAAGTATCATCATATTCGTCCAGATCCACCCGTTGACCGCATTTTTTACAGTAATAAGTACCTTTACCTGGTTTTTCACCTGTTGTTGCCATAATTGCTCTCCATGTAATTTATATTTTCATTTCACATTCGAGCTAAACCCGAACAGAACCATTATGCAACCAAGGTACTATATCTTGTGTGATAGTAGTCGAAATTCAACCAATCACTTAACGCCGCGTTAAGTAGTGAGCAACGCCACCACGAAACTTAACCATACCACCGTAAACACAAAACCCAACGATGGAATGAAAAATGCCAAGCGTTGGGAATCTGTCTTAAACGCTTTGTTAGGCTTTTTGTTACCACAATCGCTTTTTCTCTAACGTAGTGCCCGTTAATAGCTTGTAGGAATCATTTAAGTACCCATAATAATCAGCTTCTTCTTCAGACAAGCCACATAAGAAGCCTTTTGTGATTTCAGGTGTAGGTGCAAGATCTTCGCCGCTGAGGTAGTCTAAAAGTGTATCTCGATAGTGATTTAATTCTCTAGTTTTAGTATACGTTGCACTGATCGCTTCAAATAATTCTTCATCAAGTTCAGCTATCGAGACTAAAAGCTTTTCATAGACAGAGAAGTCGAACCGGAATATTCCCGACCCAGAGTGCCCATCTTCAAGTTCGGCATGATAATGCTCCAAACCATTCCGAGCGATAATCAATGAGTATTCAACTTCTTTTTGTTCATCTGTATACTCTTTAATCTCTTTTAGTACATTGAAAACCGTCAAAAGAGCCCAATGATTCCGTTCTAGTTCTTCTGCTAGTAGTAACTTGATTGCTCTAGTTTTCCTTTGTTTTTCACGATATTTTTTAACAAGATCAACGCATTCTCTTAGAATAAAGAGTGATATAGCTACCACAACTGTTACTGGTAGCAATGTACCTATCTTATGTAGCCAATCCATTCATGTACTCCTCAATCATGAATATTAACGATGGAAAGCCTAACGCCGCATTAAGGTGTGAACAACGCGACCACGAAACTTACCTTGACCACCGTAAACACTAAACTCAACGATGGAATGAAAAATGCCAAGCGTTGAGAATCACTCTTAAATGCTTTGTTATGAGCGTTCTCGCCGCGATACGACAAAATACTTAAAAATAGCAATTATGAAAGAAGCTACGACGGAAGCTAATATACCTAACCCAAAACCTACCCAACGCTCACGTTGAGCATTTTGCTCGGCACGCAACTCCTGAGCAATGAAAAGTGCCTCAACAACTGCTTTATCAGCATTAACCAAAGGTTCAAGTCGCTGTTTCTCTGCCACTAATTGTTGAATTTTTTGTTCGTTCTCGATAGCAGTAGCTCGCTGATTTTGCACGAATGACAATAACGTTTTAAGACTTTGTTCTGTTTGGTCTAACTCTTGTAGCTGATTCTTGAACTCTACAGATACTGGTTCTGGCGCATTTACATACAAAGTATTTGCTTGGTCCAGTTTCCAAATTGCAAATGATGTCAGAACACCAATAAGCAAAGAGACTACAAATGTTGAGATTGGAGACTTTAAAAACGAATGTACCCAAAGCTTAGCCGCGGACTCTACAAGAGGGTTTGAAACCGAAGATAGAATTTTATCGACTTTAGTTAAATTACACTTAGCGCACAATGCTTGAAGGTTATCAATATCAGCTTTCCCGCCTTGTTTCATGGGAGTTATATGATCGACCATCATAGTTGAAAGCCTCAGCTCATCACCGCACAATGCACACTTACCACCTGATTTTTCTAAGACTTTATTTCTAAAATCCACTCTAACCTCACTAAATTTTCTTTGAAGCTCATAACGCCCTGTTAAGGTGTGAGCAACACAATACTGAAGCTGCCGCATAGCACCTTAAACACTAAATCCAACGCATAGTAAAAATACCACGCGTTGCGAATCACTCTTAAACAGTTTGTTAGCCCACATCTCACCGCTAGTGCTAGAACCAATTGCTAATAAAGTTCTGAACGAACACCGAACCTGATGGAGTGAATGTCCAAACAAATACTCCAATATTTACGAATATCGTCAGCCACAAAATCGATTTAAATGGCTGTTTTTTCGACTTATGACGAAGTTGACTTTGAGCACATAATGCCCCCATCCAACCACCGAGTAACGATAAAAGATGAAGCGTATTTTCTGGTGTCCGCCATTTGCCGTTTTGAGCGGCATTTTTATCTATTGCGTACATTACGTAGGTTACAATGGACATCAGGATATAAACTGCAATGAACAGCTTCTCACCACCTAATATGAATACAGCTGTACTCGCTAAAACTAAGTAAACGATGCTAAACATGATTGTTGAAGGTACCGAGCCAGAACCTAGAATTGTTACATTAGTGGCGTTGTAACGCCCTTTTTTGTCTTCGTTAACTTCAAATTTTACTTCATCATCGACCTTAGGGCGTCGACCTTTACTCTGAACCGTTGATATATGGAGAAAAACTCTTAATTCACCATTTAATGCCGAAATGAATCCATAACCTTTTGAGTCATTCCACTCTATAACTTTACCTTTGATCATCGAACTCTACTTTTTATTTCTCTCTTGTGGGCTAACGCCGCATTAAGGTGTGAGCAACGCAGACCATGAAACTTAACCAGACCACCGTAAACACAAAACCCAACGATGGAATGAAAAATGCCATGCGTTGAGAATCACTCTTAAATGCTTTGTTAGGCTTTTTGTGCAATGTGCTGCAACCTATTCAGCTCAGCTGTAGAAACTTGTGATAAAACACCTTTAGCTTCCAAAATTTGGATAATTCTTATCTCAATTCTTGAACTTAGTTCACCATCGTCTTGATTAAGGTCTTCTTCTATACTGTCGATCATTCGCTCAAAAAGGGGTTGGAACATAGCCTCCGCAACTGTTTCAATTTCTTTAGCCTGATACTCTTTTTTTAGAGTTTCATAATTATCTTCAGGTACAATCATTGCAGAGTTTAATAGTAACTGAGGAGGGATAAAAATCGTTTGAATTGAGTTTTTAAGGGTTACACCACCCTCATCAATATCCGTAATTTTATACAAGTTGCTACCGATACCACTTCCCGCACCGGTATAAACTATGTAAGCATTTCTTCCAGCTACAGCCTCAAGCTTTGTCTTAAGTTTTTTATATTCACTTTTTTTCTGTAAAAAGTCTTTTAAGTAAAAAGTCACAGCAACACTAATCACTGTAGTCACAACTGCGAATAATATTTTGATGTAGTCAAATTCCATGAAAACTCTTTTTGCAAATCTTAGAAGATAAATTCCACCTATCAACCACCATGGTTAATATCATAAAACACTAACTCGCTTAAGTAGATGAATCAACTATAACGACAATAAAGGCGAGTTACTTCAACATGTTAAGCCTAACGCCGCGTTAAGGGGCAGCAACGCGCTACCACCAAACTTCAATTTACCACCGTAAACACAAGTACCAATATTTGAGCCAAACTCGCCACGCGTTGACTGTCCCTCTTGAACGCTTTGTTATGTGCCCAAACTCATTGGGTACTCTGGGTGGCCAGTATGCTCGTCCAATTGCTCACCGACTACTGTAAACCCTTGAGACACATAGAACTGATAACTAGCCTGATTTTCTTTGTATACGGAAAGACTTAATACCGCTCTTTGAGCTTTAGCATGATTTAACAATTGCTTACCGATACCTTTACCCTGAAACGCAGGAAGCACGAATATAGCAGCCAAGTTATTTTCATACAGCGCGTAAAAACCAACTATTCTTGACTCGATTTCGTAAACAAAAACCTCTGAAGCTGGAATATAAATATTACGCATGTTCTCAGCTTGAGATTCCCAGAAGTCAGCAGAGACGAAATCGTGAGCTTTAAAGGAAGCTTCAAGCCAGATTTCAAGAACTGAATCTAAGTCGATTGAATTGTATTTTCTTATCATTTTTGAACTCTGGATTGTCAAATTTACTGGGGCACATAACGCCCTGTTAAGGGGTGAGCGACGCAATACCGAAGCTGCCGCATACCACCTTAAACACTAAACGCAACGCATAGTGAAAATGCCACGCGTTGCGAATCCCTCTTGAACAGTTTGTTAGCATTATTTTTTCTTAGGCTTATCTTTTGAACTAGTAACTATGTGGCGGTTGTCATTTTTTATTGGTTGTGGTGGTTTTGGCATTGGTGGTTTTTTAGGTTGAGTCATAAATGCTCCTTAAAAGTAAAAATTTAGTGAGAACACAACAAACGAAACACAAGTTAGTGCTGCAGATACAATAGCCATTATTGAGGCTATCCGTAACTTAACTCCTCGCCCATGGTTTGTTGTGCTACCTTGATTACATGCAATATCAACTTTGGAAAGAATATTGGTCAGTTCCGTTTCATATACAAACGACTTCCCATCCTCCCAGTTTTTATAAGCACTTTCTGTGTAGTCCGCCCAACTATTTGTATATAGCTTCGAGTAATTTCCAATCGACGGGATAGCCAATGCAGCATACGTAAAAGCGATAGCTCCAGTAACAACAGCCGCAACTGCAAAAAACCAACAAGCTGCTAGCGCACTAACTTTCGCGTTTTCACCAGACAATGAAGAATGAAACCAATCTATTAAAGCAAAGTCGAAACCTATAAGTACAACGAGAAGCCAGAGAATTGTTCGGCTAACCACAACTTGATGACGATTTATATCAACTAACTGAACGTAATACTCTTTCTCGGCTAAAGTTAGGACTTTCTCGAGAGTCTTTGTATAACCGTCTGAATCATACTGAACTTCATCTTCCAATCGTATTATCTCCAAATAATGCTAACGCCGCGTTAAGGGGTGAACAACGCGATGCCACTCAACTTAAACTATTGTGCCATAAACACAAAAGCTAAACTTTAAACCAAAACTGCCAAGCGTTGAGAATCCCTCTTAAACGCTTTGTTATGTGCGTACTAGACGGTAACGCCTTACCGTACCCTCACTGTCATCTGTGTAGTTACCGAGATATTCACCACCACAGTTTTCGATGACCTTTTGAGATGCGGGATTGTCAATTGAGCAAGTAACAATAACTGAGTCCGAGACAACGTGATCTCGCACCCAAGCAAGCAGAAATGAGGCAACACCCTTACCACGAGCTGACGGTCTAGTTTCGTAGCCGACATGACCAATGACATTTTCTACGTTGGCATTAGTACCTTTGCGAACTCGGATTGCACCTAAAATTTCAGAGTTCGATACACAGTAGTAAGTTGTGCTAGGTAAATATCCGTTTGATAACTCAGAAGTTGCCTTAGAACGTTCGATCAAACCTGACAAATAAGCTGTCGGGTTTTTCTCTACACCCGAATATTTTAGGATACCCGAATCTAAGCATTCTTTCGCATAACTCACTAATATTGGAGCCAAATCAGGGTTGGCCTCAACCACTTCCATGTCGATTTTCCTCATAAGCACATAACGCCCTGTTAAGGTGTGAGCAACGCAATACCAAAGCTTCTGCACACCACCTTAAACACTAAAACCAACGCATAGTAAAAATGCCACGCGTTGCGAATCACTCTTAAACAGTTTGTTATGTTTTGAGTTCGACGCCGATACTTTTGTAGTACTCAGAGACCAACTCCCACCTTTGTTCTGAGTAATCATTAAACTTGTCTCTCCAATCAGGGCAGTTAGTGAAATAATCATCTGATGCCTCTGTAAGATAGTTGTCAATTGCTTGAGCTGTAAACTCAACTCCTAGCTGCGAAAAATGATTTTTGTAGTCCTGCAATATTCTCAAGGAATTGAAATCACTGGCCCGACGCAAGAGGTCATACATTGCAGAGTACCAGTTCATTGAGTAGGTAAAGAAATGATCCCACCCTTCCATATCTGCTATTGACTCAAAGTATGCCAACACAAAAACAGGCCATTCAACATCTGTAAGGTTCTCTTCTTGACTTAAACCTTTATCTAAAATGCTATCTATGTCGATGCTCAGTACTCCTGTAAAAACATAACGCCCAATTAACGTGTGAGCAACGTAATACCGATGCCTCTGCATAGCACCATAATCACTGAAACTGACGCACAGTAAAAATGCCACGCGTTGCGAATCATGTTGAATTGTTTGTTAGTTTCATTTTGTACGCCTCAATCAGTGTTTTTGGCATTGTTACGTATTTTTCAATTTCGAGAATAACCTCTGGATGTAAAGTAGGCGTCGGATTAATTGCATTAAATCTATCAGGCAAATGCACGGCTTTTCTGTTTAGTTCACCAAAATATAGATTTTGCCAAACCAACGGCTTTCTTTGATCGTGAGATTTACTTTTTATAACTTTCTCTAAATGACCAGTGAACATTCGGCGCTTAATATAAGGCATACTCTCTGCATTTTTAATCCTCTTTTTATTTATATCAAATAGATCAATGGACTCACCCCCTCGAGAAACCACTTGCCTCATATCGTAGCAATAGCGTCTCAAGCACCAAACAGTTTTATCTAAGTCCACAATCTGATGAGGTAAATTGTAGTGCGCATGAGACAGATAACGATTAGCTCCATATATATTCAAAAACTCAATAAACTCACGGCAATCGTCTGGAAGCTCAAAGCCCAAATCCTCGATAGACTCCACTCTCCTTAAGGATTTGCACAAATCATGGTTGAGTTTTTTAGCACTTACTCTGTTATACAGAAGAATAGACTTCAGATACTTTTCAACAGCTTGCAAAGCACTCCAAGTAAACTGAATCATTAAGTTATTCTGATAACATAACCTAGCAGCAATATAATCTTGATCAGCAACATCTCTAAAACTTCGCGTTACAAAATCATTAAAAACTATACGCATATTACTCCTTGAAACTAACGCCGCATTAAGGGGTGAACAACGCATTCCACCCAAACTAAACCATTGTGCCGTAAACACTAAAGCCAATTCAAACCCAAACTGCCGAGCGTTGTGAATCCCTCTTGAATGCTTTGTTAGTTGCCAAACCTAAAGCTTTGATTTGAAGTCGATTGCCGTTTTGCCAACACTAGTTTTACGTGCTTTGAAAAACTCAATTCAGGCGCAGTTTCAAAGCGCCTGTCACTGAAACCACTTGGAACACGCAACGCCGTAGAAAACGAACTGACAACACCAAAAAGACCTTTTGGAGAAACAACGCCACAAAGCTGACTTTCAACAAGTAAATCGGTTTCAGAAACGGCAAACCAAACTAGGAAAAGATCGAAGCTCAATTTCCGCGAACCAAGAACCCGAAGTTCGAAGTGCAAAATCGAGCAAAGCACACGAACATTAGACCTAAACACTCTGTTTTAGCTGCGATTTTCTCGTTGGCAACTAACGCCCAATTAAGGGGTGAACAACGCCTCCACCCAACCTAAAACATTGTGCCATAAACACTTAACTTGAAGTAGAAGCAAAAATGCCAAGCGTTGAGAATCCCTCTTAAATTGCTTGTTATGTGGATGTTCCCACTAGCACCAAAACAGTAATTGCACCAAACAATATCCAAGATAGGTGCTTTCCTTTTGATCCCAAAAGGGCCGCCAGAAAGTGCACACAAAATGTAATAGCGATTATCTGGCCAACTAATTGTTTACTAAATTCTGGCTGCGCTAGAACCACAACAATACCAGCTAACCCCAACCAGGCGACTGACGTTAAGTGCCATGCAAACCTCAACGTACGTTTAGTAAAATCATCACTTCCTAAAATCTTTGGCAAATTGTCACGCTTAAACAACCTAGAAAGGATAAAGCGTTCACCGAGGTAAGAATGAGCAAAAGATACAACCATTAGCAAAAAAGCTGCGAGATATAAAAGACTATCCATTTTCTCCTCCATCCACATAACGCCGCGTTAAGGGGTGAACAACGCCACCACCTGACCTAAACCATTGTGCCATAATCACAAAAGCTAAACTTTGAACCAAAACTGCCAAGCGTTGAGAATCCCTCTTGAACGCTTTGTTATGTGCGTGTTAAACGGTAGCGCCTTACAGTGCCCTCGGTTTCACTTGTGTAGTTGCCAAGATACTCACCGCCACAGTTTTCGATAACCTTTTGGGACGCTGGATTGTCAACTGAACAAGTAACAATAACTGAATCAGTGACAATATGGTCTCGCACCCAAGCGAGGAGAAGTGAGGCTACACCTTTACCACGAGCGGACGGTCTAGTTTCGTAGCCAACATGCCCAATGACATTTTCTACGTTGGCATTAGTACCTTTACGAACTCGAATAGCGCCTAAGATTTCAGAGTCAGATACGCAATAATAAGTCGTGCTGGGTAAATAACCGTTTGGTAACTCAGAAGTTGCCTTAGAACGTTCAACCAAACCCGATAAATAAGCTTCAGGATCTTGCTCAACGCCGGAATATTTAGGGATACCCGACTCCAAACATTCTTTCGCGTAACTTGCTAATATTGGAGCTATATCTGGATTCGCTTCTACTACTTCCATGTCAACTATCCTCAAAAGCACATAACGCCCAATTAAGGGGTGAACAACGCCTCCACCCAAACCTAAACCATTGTGCCATAAACACTAAATTGACTTGAAGTGAGGACGCCAAGCGTTGTGAATCCCTCTTAAATTGCTTGTTATATTACATGTCTCGATACTTGAGTTTAAGATAGTCATTTGTTTCTAGACTTTGCTTATTTTTGTACTCGTACATTTGCTTGATATGCTGACGAATAGTAGGCGTATATGCCGCTTTAGAACCATATACCAACGGTCCATCAGAGTTCCAACAACCCCCATCTGAAGAGTTGTACGTTAACGCCCATATCTCTTTGTCGTCTTTTATGAAAAACCAACTGTGAACACTGTACTCGCTTTCTTGAAACAAACCTTTAGCCTGAGACAACTTTGCGTTTTCCCATGAGGTGAAGATTTCGAACTCTTTGCCAGATTCAGAAATCATTCTAGATAATTGATTTCTATATGTATTCCACATAACCTCACCGTAATATAACGCCGCGTTAAGTGGTGAACAACGCAACCACCCAACCTAACTTATTGTACCGTAAACACAAAAGCCGATTAAAACTAAAAATGCCAAGCGTTGTGAATCCGTCTTAAACGCTTTGTTATGTGTTTCTTTCCAATGAGTTTACATAGTAAAAATATGAGAAACCTTTACTTTTATAGGTGCGACCTTTTAAGTCTGAAACACCTGCCTCGATGGGCACATCTGTTTTAGCAAAATCTGTCTGATTACAATACTGATCTAAGCTTTTAAAACCAAGCTCTTCAAGAACAGAGTCCGTAATAGTGCCAACATCACACGAATTTCCGGGATTGAGGGGTGACGAAAGCTTTCCAACACCAAACCAGTCGATCCTATTTTGAAACTTAGAAACACGCTTACCTAAAGCAGAAAAGTAAAACGACTCTGGTTTTAATATTACTGGCTGTCCTCCGATATTCGTAACTCGAATTTTTAGAGTTTCTTCTAATAATTCTTCGCCAGGAGAAAATTCTTCCGAATAGCTAGATAAGTCACCAACGACGATTTCGACAACACAATTGGCTCTGCGCTCATACCTTGTTAAACAAAACGTAAGAACACTAATAATAAAACCGAGTACGCCTGCAATCTTTGCGACTACATCCAAATCTATCATCGAAACCTCAATTTTTCGGAAACACATAACGCCGCGTTAAGTGGTGAACAACGCTAACCACTAAACTTAAACCATTGTACCTTAAACACTAAATTCAACTTGAACTGAAATCGCCAAGCGTTGTGAATCCGCCTTAAACGCCTTGTTAGGCGAAGTTTTCCACCAGTGTTTAAGTTGTTTTGAAAGCAGATTACCCGAAACAAAATACTCAACCAAGCACCCACTGACTTTTTGTGATTCAAGAACCATAAAAGCCACTATGTTTCAGCCGAAAGTTCGACAACCACGAAATACAGACTTTCAGCGATCAAGTTGCATTTGAGGAAGCGAGACGTAAAGCTGCAAACTTAAAGCGAGAACGAAAGCCTCGATTAACTTGCCCTTTCCACACTTTGAGCCCGTAAGATTCACCACCAACCAACGCTGAAAACCAATGAGGCAACCCACGAACATTGGCATGTTTTACGGCTGGATAGGTTCAAGAATTTGAGCCGACAATGTTGAATTGCCGACTTAGTAAAACGAATGCTTAAAGAAAACTAAGAAGATGAGAACAAAGAACTTTCCAGCCCGCCGCCTAACGCCGCGTTAAGGGGCAGCAACGCAATACCACAAAACTTCAATTTACCACCGTACACACCGATGCCAAGATTTAAACCAAAGTCGCCACGCGTTGACTGTCCCTCTTGAACGCCTTGTTAGCTTATTTCATGCAAACCATTGTATACCAAAAGCCATACCTTACTTTGCTTTACATGCTGAACTTGAGACTTAGCATCAAAGCCGAGAACTTCAGGCTGTGTACTTTGAATTACCTTGCACCAAGCTAAAACCGCCGAGCGTGGAGACTCACGAAACTTCACACAATGAAGCTGACATTTGAATTGCTGTTTTCACATACAAGACTTTGCAAATGGCACTAGCCAAGGCGTGATTGAAATGAGCACCAACTTTTGAAGTTTAGTTACTAGAAGCCAAGAACCAAGAACCAAGAACCAAGAACCAAGAACCAAGAACCAAGAAAAGATTATTCACTGACATATCTAGAACAAGAGAATGTGTAGTCAACGGTCAACGCACTAACTTTCGATGATGTTCCCAGCCTCACACTAGCTATAAGATCCTGATTTTACTGTTGTAAGCTAACGCCGCGTTAAGGGGCAGCAACGCGCTACTACCAAACTTCAATTTACCACCTTAAACACAAATGCCAATATTTAAGCCAAACTCGCCACGCGTTGACTGTCCCTCTTGAACGCCTTGTTAGGGCACTGCTTTAATCGTACACGCTTACTTCGATTAAGTTTGAGTCTGGGTCCAAGAAATACACAGATTCGATAGTGCCAACCGCTCCGGATTTTTGAGCTGGGCCTTCAATTATTTCGACGTTTTCATTTGCCAAATGACGTACAACTTCATCTAACGACCAACTGGATATTAGGCATAGATCCCCAGAACCGACTTGAGCTAAGTTTCTCGGCTCTTGCCCTAAACGTTGAAAGTTGATTTTTTGATTTCCAAATTTAACGGCTTTTCGACCATTAGCGAATGACACTTCTTCCATTTTCAGAACTCGTTTATAGAACTGCACTGACCGCTCAATATCTGAAACTGTAAGAACGATATGGTCAATATGACTGATCAAAATGTACCTCCTTGTGGCCCTAACGCCGCATTAAGGGGTGAACAACGCAAACCACCCGACCTAAACCATTGTGCCATAAACATTGAAGCTGAACTTTGAACCAAGACCGCCAAGCGTTGAGAATCCCTCTTAAATGCTTTGTTATGTGATTTTCTCAAAGGTTTCTCATACTAACCATTTGAAAGACTTTTGTAAGAATTTATCTGCATTTTCAGTGACGATTTCACCGTGAGCCATGACCAATATTTGCGGGTTCCAAGACAACAACCTATTGAGGTGTTTCCGCGCGTCCGCTTTACCAAACATGAAGCTTAAACGCCAATCCAAAGGCATTTTCCCTTTAGGGGCAAGTATACCAACACCTTTGGCCACAACCCGTTGCCAGTAGTTAAAGTCTTTACCTGAAACGTTCTCAACCAGGTCAGTAACAATTAACGTACTTGAACTGCTATGGTAAAACACACATTCTTCCATTAGCGGAGAACCAGAAAACAATTCTTGTTCAATGTCAGGCTCCCAAGCATAACTTTGCGGGTTATTAAGAGATGTATGAAAAGAAATATCGCTACGCTTTTTTATCACCTCGTTTGTCCCATAGACTTCTGCGTTTGGAAAGGCCGCAATCCATTCAGATAAGAACAAGTGGTGTAGATGATTGGGGGCAATTAAATATTTAACAGAACCTAAACTGTCAATTTGCTCTGCAATTGACTCAGATAATTTGATTGGACTATGAACCCATAAATCTCCACTAGAAAGTCTAACAACCGTCATTCGAGTGGAAAAAGGCAACCCTAAGAACTGAACGGGTTCACCATCAAATATCCATATTTCATGCGCTAATTTTTCCATGTTGCTCCAATCACATAACGCCGCGTTAAGGGGCGACAACGCTATGCACCCCAAACTAAAGCATTGTGCCATAAACACATAAGCCAAACTTTAAACTAAAACTGCCAAGCGTTGGGAGTCCCTCTTGAACGCTTTGTTATGTTGCGAAGTTCGCTATTACGCACGTCAGAAACGCTGGTAAGCCAGAAACAAAAAGCTTGATGCAAAATATCGTGTTTGATGAAAAACGTTCGTCGTCAATTTCATCAGCCACCGAACTATCGACCATTGAACCTGTCACCCTTTCCGCTTTATCGCCACCAAAACCACCTTCAGGAGGATACATAAAAAATAATGCTGCTATTCCCCAAAGAATCATCACGACAAAGAAAGCGTAGTCAGACCAAAAATTAAGACCAAAGAACCCAGTAGACTCCTCAAATGCGACCACAACGGCGGTTGTAATGAGATTGCTGATAACAAAAAACTTCAATAAATTTAGCACTTTATTCCTCGCAACTCCCTAACAACATAACGCCGCATTAAGGGGCAGCGACGCGTTACCGCTAAACTTCAATTTACCACCGTAAGCACCGAGGCCAATATTTGAGACAAATTCGCCACGCGTTGACTGTCCCTCTTGAATGCCTTGTTAGCTTATTTCATGCAAACCATTGTATACCAAAGGCCATACCTTACTTTGCTTTACATGCTGAACTTGAGACTTAACATCAAGCCGAGAACTTCAGGCTGTGTACTTTGAATTACCTTGCGCCAAGCCAAAACCGCCGAGCGTGGAGACTCACGAAACTTCACACAATGAAGCTGACATTTGAATTGCTGTTTTCACATACAACACTTTGCAAATGGCACTAGCCAAGGCGTAATTGAACTGAGCACCAACTTTTTAAGTTTAGATACTAGAAGCCAAGAACCAAGAACCAAGAACCAAGAACCAAGAACCAAGAACCAAGAACCAAGAACCAAGACAAGCGTATTCACTGAGATATCTAGAACAAGAAAATGTGTAGTCATAGCACTGACTTTTGATGACGTTCCCAGCGTCGCACTAGCTATAAGATTCTGATGTTACTTTTGTAAGCTAACGCCCTGTTAAGGTGTGAGCAACGCAATACAAAAGCTGCCGCAAACCACCTTAAACACTAAAATCAACGCATA
>NZ_JAWORT010000040.1:0-15538 GCF_033337975.1 Vibrio sp. Vb2880 | reverse complement strand
ATGAGTAGTTTTACAGGCAAAGCCGAAACGGATGATAACCACCTACTGAAGTAGGTGGTTTAGGGCTGAAAACAAAAAACGCAGCCTACGCTGCGTTTTTTACGACAAGAAGTTTCACGTGAAACATCATTAAAACAGTCGAGTCGGCTCGCCAAGATAGTAACCCTGCAAATAATCCACCCCCATGTCTTGTGCGATGGTACACACCTCCTGATTGTGGACAAACTCCGCCACCGTCTCCGCGTTAAACACCTGGCACAAACGCACCAACTGGGAAGCGATCTTGCGCTGTTTTAAGTCTTTATCAATATCACGAATCAAGCTGCCATCGAGCTTTATGACTTCTGGCTCCAACTTCAGGATTTCATCGATATTCGAATAGCCGGACCCAAAGTCATCAACAATGATACGCGCCCCTAAGCTTCTAAAATGACTGCACACTTCTATCATTCGGCCGTAGTCTTTGATCTGCTCAGATTCCAGCACTTCTAAACTAATTCGCCTTGGGTCATTTAGCTGGCTAATTTCATGCTCTAAAAGCATTAAAGTTTTATCACTGAGCAAATCTTGCGGCGATAAGTTTATAGAAAAGTCACCTTGCTTATCTCGCATATAATGCAACGTAGAATGAATCATGTGCCGACTTAGTCGAGTGTAAAGATGCGTATCAGAGATAATTGGCAGAAAACGCCCTGGCGCAATCACCGTTCCATCGGCTTCCAGAATACGAACCAAACATTCTTGGCTTGCCCATTTGTGGCTACCCGCATGCACAATAGGTTGGCTATAAGTGATGATATTCTGTTTGAGAATGGCTCTACTGACGCAACTTAGCCATCCAAGTTGCTCTTTACGCACATCCTCACTGACTTCAATATCTTTCGCATTACAGATATGTGTATTACTGCGTACACCAGAGCGCCTCGCTTCGATGCCTTTGAGTAAGAGCTCATCCACTGAAGCGGATGGAAAGTCTCGACGACTCACTAAGCCGCCGCATAGCGAGATAGAAAGATAATCTATTTCACGTAGGCCAATTGGCTCAAAATTAGTTTGTTCTACCGCGTCAGCAAAACGCGTAAAGTGCTGTTTGATGGTTTCGCTGCTTTGGTCAGCTTTAAATATGAATGCCCACTCACCAACCCCAATACTATAAAGCTGCAAAGCCGTTGGCATGCCAAAACGCTTTCGTAGTCGATTCGTAAAGTGCATTGAGAGATCTTTGAGTAATTGATCTCCCACTCGGTAGCCGTATTTTTCGTTGATATGACTAAAGTTAAGTAGCTTTAGAGTCAACAAATGCTCATCCAAATCGATGTTACTCAGCCGCTCTTGCAATGCGACCCGGTTTTGTAACCCTGTACGACTGTCGCGTCGATAGCTTTCTTGTAACTTGCGCGTTTGGCGATCGAGTTGATATCCCATATGCGCGTTCATATGGTTGAGATCGCCGATCGCATTTCGAATCAAGCTAAACAACGGTGAAATAGAGGAGCTGACGGGCGACTTAGGCAAGTTCAATGTTTGCACTTCGTCTCCCTCTCGCATCGCTAAATACGTCAGGCTGTGATGAAGAATTTCGGGCTGACCAATACCACCATGCAGTTCCCCCATACAGTAACTACCAAACGTCGTCGCAATATCTTTGAAGGCTTGGACTTCGTCGCTGCTGTCAATAAAGTCTAACCGTGACGCGCAGTTAAAAATCATAACGACTTCAGGTTGGTGCATGGCTAACTCAACCACACCATGCCGCACTTGCTCGAGCGTTAACGAGGGATGGTTATAGCAAAATTGCACTTCGTCACCAAGACACCAGGGCCTGTCGAAGCTCATACTGCCATCAGCGTGTAGCTCCGTTACCGTACAAACTTCCTTTCGCCCTAAGCTTTCTCGATACAAAGGAAAGCTGAGCAGTTGACTCAGCGTCACGTCATGGCCATCCGCCAAGTAACGCTTGTATACGTCCAGCGCTTTCTTCTCACCTAAACAATACAAGCGCGTTCCTTTTGCATGAGTGACTTTGTGTGGCATGCCAATCGGGTTCCATTCCGAATACGCATCAGTCCATAGCTTCAAGGTATCACTGTGCAAAGCTACGGCAACCACAGCGTTATCGTAAACTCGGTTTTGATATAGCACCCAGCAGCCATCGTCAATACTCTGCGCCAACCCTCCAGAAATCACGACTTCTTCACTGGCGAAGGTTTGAAACAAGGGATAGTCACGTCGTTCAATTTGCACAGCAAAGCTGAGGATCACCTGTGAATTATGCTGCATTAGAAGAGAGCGCTTGAGTTCCCCGCCATCAATGTCAGGGGAGTAAGAGTATGTTTGTACCGCAGAAGTCAGCGTGGTTTGCTCAAATTCAATCACACTCACTAGGCAACCAGAGGTAAATATCTCCCCTTCCAGAATCACATTACGCGTACTATGCCCCATAACATGAGCATTCGGCAGCGACGACAAAACGGCGTCTGCAAGTGTGGTCGTAATTTCGCGCGATTGCGTCGACAATATTTGTACTAAATATTGTTTATCTGAGGAAGTCGGAAAAGTGACTAAAAAGTCATTCAGTTGACTGACATCGTGAACCAGTTTTGAAAAAGCTCGCATGGACCTACCACTGCCGTAACACTATCTTCACCACGACGTGTGGCGTTACTATTTTTATTTAATAGAGAATAATTTACGTGGCTTTGCGCTGCTTTTCTAGACACAAAATGAGATTAGAATGGATTAATGCGAAAGCAATTAAAAAAGTGTGAGTAACGGCTGCAAACTATTGATTTCAATATCAGGTAAAGTACGTGTTTTTGAATGGTTAATGACATTTTTATTCATATCATTAAACCAACAGGCTGCAAAACCAGCCAACTTTGCACCATGCACATCCGTGGTTAGATGATCACCGACATGCAGAATATTCTCCGCAGGAATATCCAAGAATCGCTTCGCTTTAGTAAACATATCGGTTGCGGGTTTCGCCAATCCATCTGGTCCTGCTTTAAGTACCTGTTGGAAATAAGGCGCAAGATCGATGCGGTCTAAATCCACATTACCGTTGGTGATTGCTACCAACGGGATGTGCTGCGCGAGTTCCTCCAGTACATCGAGGCTTTGCTGCGGCACTTCAAAACGGTTACGCCAGTCCAACGCAACGTCTACTGCGGCTTTCGCGGCGGCATGTGCTGCGTCTTCGTCGTAGCCTACTTGGGAGAAGGCTTGCTGAAGTTGCACTAAACGCCATAAAGTGACATCGCTCTTCAGCTCGGGTTGTTGCTGCACAACTCGCTGTTTGAGAGCAAACCAATCCGCTTTGTTCATATGAGCAACCGCTGGATGATGGTGCTTGAGCCAAGATAGCAACTCACGCTCCATGCGAACGATCACAGGATAGTTGTCATAGAGGGTATCATCTAGGTCAAAGGTCATTGCCTTAATAGGCTCGATACGGCGATAAAATTTCATACTTCGGCTCACTCCCCGTTCTTTTTGCGTGCGCGTGGGTGGGCTTGGTCGTAGGCTTGCGCCAAATGTTGGAAATCCAAGTGCGTGTAGATTTGGGTCGTCGAAATGTTCTCGTGCCCTAAAAGCTCCTGCACCGCACGTAAGTTATTGCTTGATTCGAGCATATGTGTCGCAAATGAGTGACGCAATTTATGCGGACTAATATGGCTTGCGACAGACTGTTTCTGCCCCCATTCAGCCATGCGCTTTTGCACGCTACGATGCGAAATACGCGTTCCGAGCTTAGATACAAACAAGGCGGGCTCACCTGGAGCGGCTAAATCACCACGAACGCGTAACCACTTCCCAACCCACTCGGTTGCCATCCCAGAGAACGGCACTTTACGTTCTTTATCGCCTTTACCAATAACACGAAGCTCACCACTACGCAGTTGTACGTCACGTACATCCACACCCACCAACTCAGCCAAACGTAAACCGGCGCCGTACATCAGCTCCATCATGGCGCGATCGCGCACAGCCAGCGGGTCGTCCTCGTTGACTTCAAGTAATTGGCTCACTTCGTCAACATCGAGGTTTTTGGGCAACGGGCGTTTTTTACGAGGTGCTGAAACCCCTTTGGCTGGGTTAGCCGACATCTCGCCACGCAGAATAAGGAAATCGAAAAAGCTACGCAGCGATGAGAGGCGCGTTGCCAAACTGCTGGCTTTCATGCCTTCTCGCATGCCCTTACCTGCTAATTGGCGCACCCAACCAGCATCCACTTGAGACCAATCTTTGAGCCCCATTTCAGCTAGGTGCTGCGCCATAGTTTCTAGCTGCTGTTTGTAATTGCGCTGAGTATGTAGGCTAAGCCCCTTTTCGCTTCGTAAGAATTCATAGAAGCGCTCAAGAGGCTTTTGCAGACTATTTGGCAGAGGAGTGTTGGGAGTTGTCGTCATCGTAACTTTGCCATACCAGTGTTTGAGCGAGATGTGCCACTACTAATGATAGGTGACGCAAAAACAAGGTATCCATATCTGGCTGAAAATGGCCGCCATCTTCACTAGAAAAAGCAAGCACGCCCAGTGTTTGCTGTTTCACGAGCGGCAGTACCACATAGGAACCCATTTCCGGCACTTCCATGTTGCCAAACAAAGCTTCACGATCTACTTTGCGAAGACGTCCTAAGTACGCATCTTTGCCATTTAAGTGAGTGGTCGCAAAGCGTTGATAACTTTCCTTACTCAATTGAATCGATGCGTCGCATTGACTAAACAATCGAACAAACGCACGTAAGCCCAATGCTTTGGCTTTATCTTCGATAGAATGAATGACTTGTTTAAAGTCACCACACTTTAGAATCTGCCCCTGCAAATCCATAAATTCGTAAAAGGTGCGATCATTGTTCGCCGCAAGCGACATTAGTGTAGTGATCTCTTCCTCTAACTCTTCAATGCGCTGACGTTGGCGATTCATTTGGATGTGTACCAAAGATACCGCGCCTAAGTCTGAGTGTGGGAAAGATAAACGATCCACAAGCTCCGGACGTTGCACAAAAAAGTCTGGATGATCTTTGAGGTACTCGGCCACTACTTCAGCCGTTAAGGCATCTGCTTCTACTTGAGACAAACCGTTTCCTTTTTCTTCAACTAGCAAGATAATTGACCATCAAATACATGCGTTGTAGGTCCGGTCATAAACAACGGCTTGCCAGGGCCTTGCCATGCAATTCGCAATTCACCACCAGGTAGAGAAACCTTAACGTTTTCATCCAACAAGTCCTGCAGAATCCCAACCGCGACTGCCGCGCATGCACCACTACCACAAGCTTGTGTTTCTCCTGCGCCTCGCTCATAAACTCGAAGACGAATATGGTCACGGCTCACCACCTGCATAAAGCCAGCGTTGACGCGCTCTGGGAAACGCTCATGCGACTCAAGCAGCGGACCGAGAGTTTCCACTTCTGCCGTATCCACATCGTCGACCACGGTCACTACGTGTGGGTTACCCATGCTCACAGCACCACAAAACAAGGTATTGTCGCCTGCTCGCATGATGTAAGTTTTCTCTTTTTGCTTCGCTTTGAAAGGAATTTTGTTCGGTTCAAACTCTGGCACGCCCATGTTGACCGTCACTTCCCCATCATCTTCGATGTTGAGAATCATCTTTCCTTTCTTGGTGCTCACGCTGATGCTGTATTTATTGGTCAGCCCCTTCAAGCGAACAAAGCGGGCAAAACAGCGTGCACCGTTACCACACTGTTCAACTTCACTACCATCGGCATTAAAAATCCGATAATGGAAGTCGGTTTCAGGGTCGTAAGGGGCCTCTACCACAAGCAATTGGTCAAAACCAACGCCAGTATGACGATCCGCCAAGCGGCGGATCAGGTCTTGCGAGAAAAACACGTTCTGGGTAATACAGTCGACGACCATGAAGTCGTTGCCCAAACCGTGCATTTTGGAAAAGTGGAAATGCATTTGTTGTGTGTTACTCCGGTAGAATCTGTTCCAGCTGCCACAAACTGGTCAGCTCCTCACGCTGGCGAACTAAGTGGCTTTGTTTACCGTCCACCATCACTTCTGCTGCTCGGGTACGAGTATTGTAGTTCGAAGACATCACAAAACCATAGGCACCTGCTGAACGAACCGCGAGTAGATCACCTTCTTGCAAAACGAGTGCGCGATCTTTACCCAAGAAGTCGCCGGTTTCACAAATAGGACCAACCAAGTCGTAAGTCTGAGCTTCACCCTTTCGCGGTGAAACTGGCACAATATCTTGCCATGCTTGGTATAGCGCAGGACGCATCAAGTCGTTCATTGCAGCGTCGATAATCGCAAAGTTTTTATGCTCAGTATGTTTTAAAAACTCAACACGCGTTAGCAATATACCTGCGTTCGCAGCAATTGCACGGCCTGGCTCAAAGATCAGCTCCAAGTCTTGGTGATTTTCAAGACGGCCTAGTAACGCTTTGGCGTAATCAGAAGGCTGAGGTGGTAATTCATCACGATAGACCACACCCAAACCGCCGCCGACATCAAGGTGACGAATGTTAATGCCTTGTGCTTTTAAATCATCAATCAGAGCTAATAAACGGTCTGTCGCGTCGATAAATGGGTCTATATTGGTCAGCTGAGAACCAATGTGGCAGTCGATGCCTTGCACATTCAAGTTCGGCAGGCTTTGCGCGAATTTATAAACATCTGGCGCACGATCAAACGCAATGCCGAATTTATTGTCGCGAAGACCAGTCGAAATGTAAGGGTGTGTTTTCGCGTCGACATCTGGATTGATACGCAGAGAAATTGGTGCAATCACACCAAGCTCACCCGCAACCTTGTTCAAACGTTCTAGCTCTGGCTCAGATTCAACGTTGAAACATTTGATACCTAGCTCAAGAGCGCGCTTCATCTCTGCCGATGTTTTACCAACACCAGAGAAAACGACTTTTTTCGGATCACCGCCTGCGGCAATCACACGCTCAAGTTCACCACCCGACACGATGTCAAAACCCGATCCCAAACGCGCTAGCGTGTTCAATACGCCTAAGTTTGAGTTGGCTTTCACCGCGTAGCAAACTAGGTGAGGATGCTGACCCACAGCACTATCAAACGCCTTCCAATGGCGCTCTAGCGTGGCTCGAGAATATACGTAAAGAGGAGTGCCATATTGCTCTGCAAGAGCTTGAAGTGGGACGTCTTCGGCCCAAAGCTGGCCATCATCCTGATAGTTGAAGTAATCCAAAATTCGCTTCCCTTATTTTATTCGACTGCTGAACCCTAATTTCACCCTAAGGTGCGGTTATTTATTGTGATTGCTCATTCTGTTGAGTGTCATCTGGAATGTATAGTGAGCCAGACTGACCACACCCCGCTAAGGTCGCGGCAACCATCACAAACAACACAGTAACTAATTTTTTCATTTCGCATATCGTGATTATTGAATCAATGCCCCCTATAATCGCACCACACTCAGGAAAAGCAATAGGATAGACGGATGAACGATACTGAATTTCATCAACTGGTGGATGCGCAGATGCAAATCATCGAAGAATCCATCGATGATTCAGGCGCAGACATTGATTACGAAGTCACTGGCAACGTAATGACATTGGAATTTGAAGACCGCAGCCAAATCATCATTAATCGCCAAGAGCCGATGCATGAGATCTGGCTAGCGTCCAAATCTGGTGGTTTCCACTTCAAGCTTATTGAAGGTAAATGGACCTGCTCAAAAACGGGTATGGAGCTATTTGAAATGGTGAAGCAAGAGTGTGAAAAGCACGCAGGCGAAACCATTGATTGGGCATAATTCTGGTCAATCGTCACCAAAACAAAAAGAGCACCGAAGTGCTCTTTTTGTTTATTGATACGGGTTTAATTACGCATTCACAGTTTTGGTCGGGCGACTCGGTGAACAACCGTCATTACGGTAAGGAATGATATACGCATTCCCCTCTTCAGGGTGAATAATTTGATAGTACTGAGGCAGGTTAAAGTTAATAAACTTCGACGCGACGCGACTATCGTCTTTTACCGACGTGTAGAAACTGTTTACAGACGAAATCATTTCATCTTTGGAGCCACTAAATTGGTGATACACTTCCACTTGATTTGACTCATCCAACACATAAATATTGAAGCCATCTTCGTTATCTTCAAAGAAGAACTGCACTAGACCTTCACTGGCAAACCCATCCACCGCTTCAGGCATTTGATATTCTTGCTCACGATCGAGCATTAACAGCGGCGAGCCTTTGAGTTTGTTAGTAGAAATGCTGCGGTAGAAATCGATGGAATTTTCTAGCTTCTGCACCGACACACCACGACGTTCAAAGAACAACCCATAAGTCTGGTTACCAAGACGCATCGCTTTAAAGCGGCGACGTTTCTCTTGCTCTACTGGTTTCAAGCGTAAGTCGATACATTCAGCTAAAAGCTGGTAAACCATATTGCGCATCACACCACGCATGTTCTTCGCATAGCAGAACACATCCACTGATTCTGGTGGCAACGCATCTTGGTGCATTTTGCCCAAAATGGTTTTCAGTGCATCCAGCATCGCCGTTTCCCCTTTGAAATGCAGCGTACGCACTTCATGCCAAGAATTACGGTAAACAAGGTCAACACTGCCGACTAAATTTTTATGTTCTGGACCAAAGCTAAAAATATCGGTGTTCTTAACATCCACTTTCAACGAACGACCAGAAAGTTCAGACGTCGGATCATTTTCGAAGTTGATGAACATCGCAAGCTGGCTTATTTCACAAGGACTCGCTAGCGCCTGCATAGATGGACGACGCTTACGCAACGCAAAAGTATTTCGTAAGTCACTCACCATTTGGTAAAACTTATCAATATCTAGCTGCGCTTCACGTACCACGGCATGTAAACGAGTCGATTCAGTGATCAAGCCATTGAAGAATGCCCAAGCAACCAACTTACTCAAGTATTCATGATGCTCTAGATATGGTTGCCCCAAAATGCGGTGCGCAATAAGTGGTTGTTTATAGAGGTACCAACCAGACTTGTTCACTCCCCCTTTTTTCACTTCGATAAAGCTCAAGTCAGGCTCGTGCAGATCAGGTGAAATCTGTGGGTTTAGTAACGTTACTTTGCCCGGCAATACTTCAAAAGCCGCGTAAAGTTTACGGGCCAAAATACTGATGTCTTGCGGACTGATAGCAGAAGTGATGTCGTTACGACGCGCAAATTGAATCAAGTTACGGTAGCTTTGCATCAACGCATCCAGCAATGCATGATGTACGACCTTCACTTGTTCAACCTTCCAATTACGGCGGTCATCGAGCTCTGCAACGACACTGGCATCCCAATTCCATTTTGCAATCATATCGCTCAGCGCTTCACGACGCCAAGCTACTGAGCCAACATTCGGCTCACGAGATAGTTTTTCATGGGTTTTGAGATAGAAACAGCGACGCACTAAATCCAAACGTGTATCGTCTTGAATTCGCTCTAAGTAACGGGTTACTTTTTCCAACATTAAGTAGTACGCATCCATGCCATAGAGATCAGGCTCATGGGCAAAGAAACGACGTTTAGTGTCGATGCTTAACAATTGAGTATGCGGGTATTCCCACGAGTAAGCTTCTAGCAAGATGGCTTTTAATACCGATTTGTAGGGAGAGTCGATGCTTTTGTATAACTGCCACAAGTTCGAGCCGAAGTATTCTTCAGCAGGAATGCAGTTCAATTTACCAAAGTCGATCCATTCACTACAGTCGATGTAACCATCACTGCAAAGTTGAGAAACGTACTCGTCGTAACACTCTTCCATTTCTGGCGGCACGATTTGCCATAACAAACGCTGTCCGGCAATACGCACCGCACTACGATAGAATTCATCTAGCAAAAGTAAGTGCTGAGATGAACCACAGTTATCACCTGTCATCTCCTCAGAATGATTGCTTCTAAAGCGCTCTTTATCCATTAAGAAAAAGTTCGCTTCCACGCCTTTGCTTTGTGCCCAATCCGTGATGAGTAAGCATTTATTGGTCAATAACTCGCGTTCGTCACAATCCATCTCTGGTGAGATACACACCCAAATATCCAAATCACTGGAAGTACTTTGACCAATCGAGGAGGTACTGCCCATGGTGTACAAACCCAATATAGCGGGCTTTTCTACCGTCTTGAGCGGCTGACCAATGGCAAGTTGAATATCATCTATGAATTGTTGCTGAATGCTATTTAGTTCAAGCCCATGCACACCAAACGGGACATCGGCATCATAATAGCCAGGAATTACAGGATGGTTGTAGTTCAACAAGGCAGGAATCAAATGGAAGACTTGCTGGCTTTGCGAATCCATAAGCGCCAGCGCGCGATCAACTCGCTGCTGATTCAAATTATCTAGTCGCTGGATGATTTTTTGGGTGTAAGCCTGCAAGGGGAATTCCTTGGTTGAACAATCACGAAAATCTGCTGACGTTTTAAACCAAAACGGCTTAAAAACGTGATCAATTTAACACTTTTATTGGTACGGGTAAAGCTTCACGCCCGTGTATCACTCCGGATACAAAACCATACTTTAGTCACAAAATTAATCGCGCGGTAGTGTCGCTCTTATTACCTATTACTAATAATAGTCCTTAGTCTAATTGAGAATCCAGTCACACTATTTTCATAACGTCATGTAATTCCATTCATAGCCTTCAGAGATAACGAACTAACAGTAAGCATTTCTTGATGAGAATGGTAGGATAAACCCAAATCCAAACAGCATTGAGAAGATCATGACACAATCCACACCGATTCGCATTGCAACTCGAAAAAGCCCTCTTGCTTTATGGCAAGCTTACTTTGTTAAAGACGCCCTTCAAGCCGCTCACCCTGGCTTGGAAGTCGAGTTAGTAACCATGGTGACCAAAGGTGACGTGATTTTAGATACACCACTAGCAAAAGTTGGCGGCAAAGGCTTGTTCGTAAAAGAGCTTGAAATCGCGATGCTAGAAGGACGTGCAGACCTCGCCGTTCACTCAATGAAAGACGTACCCGTCGATTTCCCAGAAGGCCTTGGCCTCGTGACCATTTGTGAGCGTGAAGATCCTCGTGATGCCTTCGTCTCTAATACCTATAGCCACATTGATGAGCTCCCTCAAGGTGCCGTGGTTGGTACTTGCAGTTTGCGCCGTCAATGCCAACTGAAAGAATATCGTCCGGACATCATCATCAAAGAGCTTCGCGGTAATGTGGGCACTCGCCTTGGTAAGTTAGATGCGGGTGAGTATGATGCAATCATTCTTGCTGCGGCTGGCCTCAAACGATTGAAGCTTGAAGAGCGCATTCGTAGCTTTATCGAACCAGAGCAATCACTACCAGCGGTAGGCCAAGGTGCTGTCGGTATTGAGTGCCGCCTTGACGATGAAAGACTGCTTAAGCTGCTTGAGCCACTTAACCACCAAGACACCGTAGACCGCGTTTTGTGTGAGCGCGCAATGAACCTTACGCTAGAAGGCGGCTGTCAGGTACCTATCGGCAGCTATGCCCTGCTAGACGGCGACAACATTTGGCTACGCGCATTAGTTGGCGAACCAGATGGCAGCGAAATTGTGCGTGGTGAAATTCGTGGCCATCGTAAAGATGGCGAAGCATTAGGAGTGCAGCTAGCCAATGAGCTGCTAGATAACGGCGCTCGTGAAATCCTAACTAAGCTGTACGCAGATCACGAATAACCATGGCAGTGTTGGTCACTCGGCCGGGAGAGCAAGGCAACGCGCTTTGCTCTCTGCTCGAAAGGCACGGCATTTCCGCATATCACCATCCTCTGATCGACATTGTCGCCGATCTCACGGACACGCACCTCTCTAAACATCTACATCAAGCTCAAATTGTTATCGCTGTTAGTCGACATGCAGTGCAATGTGCACAGCAAATCTTAGCCAGCAACGGGATGTCATGGCCGAAACAAGCTATTTACCTTGCCGTTGGTCAAAAAACAGCACACTATTTAAGCAAATGTACCCAACAGAAAGTACACTATCCCCAAGTCAGTGATAGTGAACACTTATTGCGACTGCCAGAGCTCAACAATGTGGCACAACAACAAGTTCTTATCCTTCGTGGTAACGGCGGAAGAGAGCTGATCAAAGATGCATTGGTGAGGCGTGGCGCAAAAGTTCACTATAGTGAGACTTACAAGAGAGAATTCATCCCATTCGATCCAGTAAGCTGTATCTCACTATGGAAAAACCTACAAATTAACCAGATTATTGTCACCAGTGGTGAACAACTGGATTATTTGTGCAGCCAATTGACGTCGGAGCAATTGACTTGGCTTAATCAACAAGAGTTGTATATCCCCAGTCAGCGTATCGCTGACATCGCAATTCAAAGGGGGTTCACTCGCGTGAGATGCACGGGAAGCGCATCCAACCAAGAATTACTGGCGGCTCTCCAGCCCTAGCTACACAGGATATAGGCATGACAAGTAAAAATAACGACCAAAAAAATAACGATAAAAACCTTTCCGAAGAAACCTCATCGGCACCGCTAGTCGAAAAAACCACATCGCAGCAGGATGCGGACCTTAAAAAAGAGCAACCACAAGCGGCCGAGCCCCCAAAAACAGCAGAGCCAACCAAAGTCGAGTTTGAAGAAAAACAAGGTAAACGCGGTGTCAAACTAGGCACGGTCGCTATCATCTTATCGATTACTTTTGGCGGTGGCCTCGCGTACAAGCTGCATCAACAGCAAGCCGATTACCAAGCGCAGATCGCCCAACTAAAAAGTCAGCTAGAAAGCACTCAAGCTTCCATGAAGCAAGAGCTCAGCCGGGTACAAGAAGAAACCATCGAGAAAGCAACAACCGTGACACACAAAGCGGAAGTGGTACTTGGACAGCAACAGAAGAGCATTGAAAGCTTACAGCTCGCCGTTGCCGATGTGAAAGGTCGTCGACCAAACGACTGGCTATTGGCGGAAGCCGATTACCTCGTCAAATTAGCCGGCCGTAAATTGTTCTTAGAGCACGATGTAGAAAGCGCGACTCAACTGATGGAAAGTGCAGACCAACGCATTGCAGCGCTGAATGACCCTAGTCTCGTAAAACTACGTAAAGCAATGGCAAACGATATCACCAAACTTCGCACTATCCCGCTAATTGACCGTGATGGATTGGTACTACGCTTAACTGCCCTGCAACAGCAAGTAGACAAGCTCCCTCTCGCCAATGCACTGCTACCTGAAGCTGAAGCCGTAGAAAACACTGAAGTGTCTGAAGATATCGCAAACTGGCAAGATAACTTAATGACCTCTTTGAAGGACTTTTCAGAAAACTTCATTACCTTCCGCACGCGCGATGGTAACGTCATTCCACTGCTTTCTCCTGAGCAACACTTTTACCTGAAAGAAAACATCAAAGCCAAATTGGAAACGGCAATAAAAGCGGTGTACCAAGAACAAGGTGAAATTTACACCACATCTCTAAAAACAGCCGACAAGTGGGCATTAGCTTTCTTCAACCAAGACGATAATTCCGTTAAAGAGTTCAACAAAACGGTTAACCTGCTAAGTCAGCAAAATATTCAAGTGGAATACCCAACAAAACTGCAAAGTCAGTCTCAACTATCAGATGTCATCCGTGAACGCCTACGTCGTGAAGTCACAACGATGACAGGCATGGAGGATAAGTAATGTTTCGTCTTATTTTCCTATTTGTTGTACTAGGCGCAGGACTATTTGTTGGCACCCAGTTTTCTGGTCAGCAAGGCTATGTACTCATCTCCATTGCCGAGAAAACGATCGAGATGAGCGTAACGACATTAGTGGTTTTCGTTATCGCAGCACTCGCAGGTCTTTTTCTGCTTGAGTACCTGATTAAGAAGTTAGTTTATGCTAGTTCTACAACATGGAACTACTTCAGTGTTCGCAAAATGCGCCATTCCCGCCGATACACCAATGAAGGCATTATTAAACTTCTAGAAGGTGACTGGAAAGGTGCTGAGAAAAAAGTAACTCGCTGGGCAAATCATCACGATATGCCGCTGCTTTGCTACTTAGTTGCCTCTGAAGCCGCACAAGGTCAAGGTGATAAAGCAAAACGAGATCACTATCTAGAGCTAGCGAGCCAACAAGAGAACGCCCATCTCGCAGTAGAACTGACTCGAGCGAAACAATTTATCCGCGACAACGAGTTCGAGTCCGCTTTCGATACCTTGCAATCGTTAAAAAGTCAGTATGCGAGTAACTCTATTGTATTGAACTTGCTGAAAACAACGTACATGCAGCTAAAGTTGTGGCAACCTCTTATTGACCTCTTGCCACAACTAACCAAAGCAAAACTCATCACGGAAGAAGAACATGCAGAGCTGATTCAAAAGGCGCAGTGCGGCTTACTCCATGAAGTAGCGCAACAACAAGGTAGCGAAGGGCTTATCTCTCATTGGAATAGTCTCTCACGTAAAGTGAAACAAGACACACACCTCGTTGCCTATTTTGCTCGAGAACTCATCGCACGAAAAGCTGATGCAGAAGCCTTTACCGTGCTAAAAGAAGCATTAAAAAAACAACCTGCCCCAGAGCTTTATCAACTACTGCCAGATCTAAATCTGCCAGATACCCACCCTGTCGTGGTCTTCTTAGAGGGCGTAGTGAAGAAAGAACCGGATAACGCCGCTGCCCATAGCGCATTAGCGCACTTCTATTTCCGTCAAGAGAAGTGGCAAGAAGCCCAGGATCACTTTGAGATCGCCTTAAAGCTTCGCTCTGACGTCTCTGACTATGCATTCCTAGCAGACACACTAGAGAAGCAAAATCTAACCAAAGCTGCTCACGAAGTCTCTCGTAAAGCTCTCACGCTCGTACAGAATGACTAACTTAAGATGACCTAACCAAGCCGACAGCTTACCTGTCGGCTTTTTTATTGCCTGCTATTAACCCTTTAGTCCTTACATCAATATGTTTATCAAATTCATTGGTTCCCAAGTAATTTCCAACTTCCTAGCAACTCACTATCGTTTCACTTTCACTCTTCTCTTTTGACTACTCTGATCCTGTCATTCCAGCAGAATCCAAAACAATTTTAAAAGATGCAGGAATACGTAACTTTAGCCTGTTGATGTATGGTTTTAAGACGTAGCTAGATTTAGGCAATAGAGCACACGCATCGCTAGACTGAGCAAAACAAAAAGATACATCAGTGAAACAGTGGCTATTTGAGTATGCTTATTTGTTCGGTCTATCCAGTAAAAGGGGCTAGAGAAGCAATGGTAGTGCTTTAAGAGAACGATAAGGCAATAGATGGTTCAACACCTTAACAAAGCATCTCCAACAACCTTATCGGGACAGCATGCAGTGATGAGGATGAACAGCTTTAGAGGCAACTGCACTTCTTAGCAAAAATCAAAACGTCACAACCAAGACCGATACCAATATTACTTTGTCGAAAAGTAGATCGCATATGGAATTGATTTTTGGCAAGCACAGATAGAGTAATAAAGATGTGCGGAAATGAAAAAAGCCTCGCTATTTCTAGCGAGGCTTCTTAATAGTGGCGGAGAGATAGGGATTTGAACCCTAGATACGCTATTAACGTATGCCGGTTTTCAAGACCGGTGCTTTCAACC
>NZ_JAWORT010000039.1:0-19615 GCF_033337975.1 Vibrio sp. Vb2880 | reverse complement strand
TATGCGTTGATTTTAGTGTTTAAGGTGGTTTGCGGCAGCTTTTGTATTGCGTTGCTCACACCTTAACAGGGCGTTAGGTGCTTGAAGGAAAAGGTAAGTATGGAAATTGCTTTTCAGCAGATAAACATTGATGATTTCGAATTGTGCGTAGCTGCGAGAAAAGATGCATACTTTTGTAGTTTTGGGCATTACGATGGTTTCGACGACTTCATCAGTGGTTATCGTGAACGAGTATTAGATCGGCTAGCAACATCAGGATGGTTCTATATCCATATATTTGTGGATGGTCAGTTTGCAGGGCAGTTAGAGTTTCGTAGCTTTTCACCCGAGCCGGAGACTGGCTATGTGCATCTCATTTACTTAAAACCGAATTTTCGTGGTTCAGGACTCGCTGCAAAATTGCAGGATTATATTGTAAGCGTATTGAGTACAGCGGGTTGTTTGCGTGCTGTACTTTCAGTAAGCCGAACTAACCATAGGGCTCTCACATTCTACAAGCGCCATGGTTGGGAGTTCGTGCGCAAGAATCCCAAGCACGATGAAACCGACTTTTACCAACTTTGGCTACGCACCTAACAAACTGTTCAAGAGGGATTCGCAACGCGTGGCATTTTCACTATGTGTTGGTTTTAGTGATTAAGGTGGTATGCGGCTGCTTCGGTATTGCATTGCTCACCCCTTAACAGGGCGTTATATGCTTTCAAAATCTGTGAGCAAAAGGGAGTTTAAAATGATTCTAAATCATGTCTCAGTTGGTGTTTCAAATGTGCCATCTGCGGTGGTTTTTTACGATTCAGTTCTATCTGCTTTGTCCATAAAACGGGCTCATTACATCGAGAATGTCGCGGCTGCCTACGGCAAAAACTTTGAGTTTTGGGTAGGTTACCCATGTGAAAATGCAGCCTCTTCAGGTAATGGAACTCACATTGCTTTCAATGCTCCAAACAAAGAAGCTGTTGACCAGTTTTATGCTACTGCATTAGAGCTTGGTGGCGAGTGTGCCGGTAAGCCTGGCTTGCGCCCAGAGTACGGTGAGACTTACTATGCAGCGTTTGTCCGCGATGTTGACGGTAACAAAATTGAAGCAGTCTTTATGTAGCTGAAGCTACGCATATAACAAGGCGTTTAAGAGGGATTCATGCCGCGTGGCATTTTTGGTATGCGGTTGGTTTGGTGGTGAAAGTAGCTTGCGGAAAGTTGGTTTATGCGGCATTCACCCCTTAACGCAGCGTTAGCAATATAAGGAAATATCACACATGTCGGGAATTACAGATTTAGATGAACTCCTGAGCTCCATGAGTCCAAAGTTGGTTGACGCTGAGTTCGTTTTTTGTACGGTTTCAGGCTCGCTCAGAGATTACATTGAGTTAAACCCAGTCGCTACGTTCATCGAATCCGAAGGTTTAACCTTAGTTATCGAAAAAGCAGTTGCAGAGAAGGCTGGTTTATCGTTTGAAGGTTCGTATAGCCAAATTACGTTAACAGTTCATTCTAGTTTGGAAGCTGTTGGTCTTACAGCAGCAGTGGCTAACAAGTTGGCTTCAAAGGATATTAGCGCAAATGTGATTGCAGCTTATTATCACGATCATATCTTTGTTCAAACAAGTAAAGCCGAAGCAGCAGTGTCAGCGTTAAAAGAGTTCAGCGCATGACGTTGGGTCATATTGCTAACAAACAATTTAAGAGTGATTCGGCACGCGTGGCATTTTTAGTATGCGTTGGTTTTAGTGATTATGGTGGTATGCGGCGGCATCGGTATTGCGTGCCTCACACCTTAATTGGGCGTTAGGCATCAGGAGGAAACTTGGATAAATTTTCAATTGAATTACTAGAGAAAGTAAACGGATTCTATGCGACATCTTTCTCTCAACTAATGACAATTACACTTGGTTTGGTTGCATTCGTCGGTGTTTTGATTCCGATCTTGTTTACTTTTTTACCACAATCGAAAAGTGAAATTAGAGTCTGAGTTGCTACAAAAACATATTGAGCAAAAGGTATTAGACGCTCAAGCTGAGCTTATGAAACATATTACTCAAGAGGTATGTTCGAAGTTTGACTCAGCTAGCTCTGAGAACGATAAAAGGTTGCATGTTCTGTCTGCTGGTTTATTTCATCTTCAAGCTAACTTTCAAATTAAAAATAAAAGCTTTAAGAATGCTACGGATAGTAGCTTTAGCGCCATATTTTCATGCATAGAGGCGCATGATGAATTAAACCTGAAACGTGGCTTGGAAGTTCTAATGAAACGTTGCCTACCATTTTTAACGCCAGAGCATGCAGTCAATCCAAAAGAACTGGATTTTAACCTAAGCGAGCTAATTGCCGCCCTAAAAGGTATTAATGAAAATGGTCGCTATACTGACACCATATTTGAGCTTTCAGCAGCCAAGCATGAGCTGCTTCATAAACTGTCTACACACCATGAGGCGAATGCCTAACAAACTGTTTAAGAGTGATTCGCAACGCGTGGCATTTTTACTATGCGTTGAATTTAGTGTTTAAGGTGGTATGCGGCGGCTTCGGTATTGCCGCTGCTCACACCTTAACAGGGCGTTAGGGCTCTTAATATGATATCGGAGTACAAAAAGTGGATAGAATAAAAGATTGGCAAATTCAAGTTGGAGGTTGGGGGTTTATCTTCTGGTTTGCCAGCTTTGAATTATCAGGCTTCTTAAAAGAGAAAGGGTTTGAGTTATTTTCTCACGCTGTTTCTGGTTATATGATTGGATTTGTGACCGCGTTTAGTGCGGTTCTTTTCTGGGATATTATAAATAAGCGATGGAAGCAGATTTTCGGAGATGATGGTCTCTTGGGGCGTATATTGGCAGCAGTACCGCTATTTGTTTTAGCTGTCATTGGATTTGCAGGTTTCTTGGGCACGATATTTGGCTCCGCTCCTTGGCAGTATAATCTGGGTTTTGCTATTGCAGGAATAGTTTTCCAGCAAGGCACTCATCCATTGATTAGAATGTTGGACGGCAAGCCCTAACAAAGCATTTAAGAGTGATTCGCAACGTTCGGCATTTTCGCTTCGCTCAAGTATAGCCGAGCGTAGCTCACACCTTAATGCGGCGTTATGTGTAATCAGAGTTTGAGATAACATATGCACAAAGTAATCAGATTTGGCGTAGCAATATTTATGCTTGGTTGCGTCCAATCGTCAGTATTTGCAGAAGAAGGTTCTTTTGGTTTAGATGGTGAGTTTGTTTATAAAGATATGGTCGGCGGGCCATATTTTGATGAGTGGTATGTCGTTGGAGATATGGGCCAGCTGAACGACATTAAAATCTATCGTGAAGGTAAGTCAGGTTCGTTGAAGGCTATAATCAAGGTTGACTGTAAGTTACAAACGGTAACAGCCCAAGGTTCTGCCTTTATCTATGATTCTATTGCTTTGTCCAAAGAGGAAGCTCAAGAGTATTTCTCCGCGGATATTACGAAAGCAATCGTTAATAAAATCTGTATGCATTAACCAAACACATAACAAACTGCTTAAGAGGGATTCGCAACGCGTGGCATTTTCATTATGGGTTGATTTTGGTGATTAAGGTGGTATGCGGCGGGTTAGGTATTGCGTTGCTCACCCCTTAGCAGGGCGTTATAAGCTAAGGTGAAATTAAGGAGATATCTATGGGAAGCAAAGCATATGAAGAAGGCTTTAAATCATGCCTTTATTCTGATTATGCAAATCCATATCCGGAAGACTCTTCAGAATTTGATGACTATGAGCGTCGTCGTACGCAAAAACTCAAACGTAGTGGCTCAAATAGTAGTTTTTCTGGTGGTTTCGACTTGTGGGAATCAGACATAGAACCTGTTAGAGATGTAGAGTACAAACCAAAGGCATCATCAGTAGAGCCACAGAAGCCCAATCCATATGCCTAAGCAAAGGGAAAGTAGGACGCCTCGAGTACGCTTATAACAAACTGTTTAAGAGTGATTCGCAACGCGTGTCATTTTTACTATGCGTTGTGTTTGGTGTTTAAGGTGGTATACGGGAGCTTCGGTGTTGCGTTGCTCACACCTTAACAGAGCGTTATGTGCTTATGAGGAAAATTGACATGGAAGTGATAGAGGCCAACCCTGATTTGGCCCCAATATTAGCGAGTTATGCGAAAGAATGCCTAGAATCGGGTATTCCAAAATATTCGGGTGTGGAGCAAGATCCGACAGCTTATTTGTCAGATTTGGTCGAACGTTCAAAGGCAATCTCCGAGTTACCAAAGGGATATTTACCTAGCACAACTTACTACTGTGTATCGAACTCCGAAATTTTAGGTGCAATCCGAGTTCGCAAAGGTACTAATGCCAACGTAGAAAATGTCATTGGTCATATTGGCTACGAAACTAGACCGTCAGCTCGTGGTAAGGGTGTTGCCTCATTTCTGCTTGCTTGGGTGCGAGACCATGTTGTCACTGATTCAGTTATTGTTACTTGCTCAATTGACAATCCCGCATCTCAAAAGGTTATCGAAAACTGTGGTGGTGAATACCTCGGTAACTACACAGATGAGATTGAGGGTACGGTAAGGCGCTACCGTTTAGCACGCACATAACAAAGCATTCAAGAGTGATTCGCAACGCTTGGCAGTTTCGCTTCGCTCAAGTATAGCCAAGCGCCGCTCACACCTTAATGCGGCGTTAGTACGGGTTTTACATCAAAGGTCATAAGTTTTGGTGTTTATCTGTTTTTGCGCTCGTCTTTACACCTTTCAGTTTGTACCTTTCACGTTCTTTCCGGTGGCACTATATGCGGAGTGTTTGCTTTGACTTCACCGTTTACGGTTTCTAACTCTTAGCCTATTTCTTTGGTGCTTCTTCATTTTTGTGGAGGCTTCTGAGTAAATCTTGGTTGCTATTGGCGCTGCCGTCGGAGCGCGAAGATCGAATCCTTTCCTAATTTGAAGTGAGTGAAAGTAGGGGAGTTCAGTGCATTTTTCTTCTAGCCAACTTTCGTCTTTCAATCGGGGTAAAGTTTTGTAGCTGCCCGTCTCACTTCAGTGTTCAAAGCCTTTCATATCATGCTAGTTTTCAATATCTTGGAGCGCATAAATAGAAGTAGCGCATGTACTAACAAATTGCTTAAGAGTGATTGGTAACGCGTGGCATTTTTACTTTGCGGTGGCTTATGTGTTTAAGGCACTGTGCGGTAGCTTTTGTATTGCGTTACTCACACCTTAGCAAGGCGTTAGCTCTAAATTAAATAGAGAGGAAAGTGTAATATGCAACAAAGGAAAAAAGCGATAGTTCTCAAAAA
The DNA here is from genome assembly GCF_033337975.1 of Vibrio sp. Vb2880. Lineage (NCBI taxonomy): Bacteria > Pseudomonadati > Pseudomonadota > Gammaproteobacteria > Vibrionales > Vibrionaceae > Vibrio > Vibrio sp. Vb2880. The sequence goes on along the minus strand of NZ_JAWORT010000039.1, from coordinate 14,355 downwards.
AGAAAAAGTCTTAGATGGTGACAATAAGACAGAAGCACTCAAAAGAGATGAAATCAGGCGTTCAGCAGCGTTAACTGAACGAGCAACGATGAATGATTCAAAAATAAGGAACAAAGTAACTTTTATTGAAATGGAGTAATAAAAATGAACAAGGATGTAAAGGTTTTTGTAAGCTCAGGATTTAGAGATAGTCTTGATAAAAGTAAACTAGATTTATTGGTCAGTCAGTTCAAAGATTACAAGAAAACGGGTGTTCCCCACGAATCATTTGGTCGAGACACTACTTATGATTTTCCAAGTCAGGTCAAGCAGGCTGGGATGTCCCACATCCATATTAGAGATTCTTCATCCAAACTTTGGCATTTGAAGAAGCTTTCATATCATAAGACCAGTAACACCGCGTTGATCTACTGCGAGGGCTTTTTGAATAAAAATTACTTTTTACTCTTAGGTTTTATTGAAAACGCTCATCAATTATGTAAATTAAAACCACTTTACTTAATGGAATTGGCCGACGTAGCTGAACGCTTTCGTGAAAAGTTTTAGGAGGTAGTATGAGTATTGAGTTGAATTGGGAAAAAGGACTGCCATCATTTGTTGGTATGTATTTTGTTGCGGTAAAACTAGGGCCAGCTGCAGGTGTTTATGATTTTGCTCAGTGGAATGGCTCGGCGTGGGAGTTACAAATAGAGGGTGACATAATTGCTTATGTAGATATTCAAGAATTCAAGAACTCCTTGGATATCAAATGGCCTGAAGATGTAGTTATAGAAAGAGAGCTTCAACAGCTATCAGAAGATGACTCTGAACTTTGGTCAGAATCCTAGGGCTAACAAAGCATTTAAGAGTGATTCCCAACGCTTGGCATTTTCAGTTCAAGGTTGGGTTTCGTGTTTACGGTGATATGGTTTGGTTTCGTGGTAGCGTTGCTCACACCTTAATGCGGCGTTAGGCTATTGAGGAGAATTTGAGCTTGAAAACAGTTTGCGTAGCTCTAAGTATGTTGCTTGTTTCATCGCTTGCATATGCAGCAGTTGTTCCTGATTTTCAGGGGCATTATGAGCGGTATAACAATGATCAATTGGATACTGACACTGCCTTTATTGACTTAACTAAGGTGGGTTCGAACACCTACGAACTATCAGGGACATCAGTTTGGGTAGGTGACTCTTCTTCTGGCCTTGTAAATTTTGGAGAAATCGACGGAGTCGTAACGTTAAAAGGTAATCAAATAGACTATGACGTTGACGGCTGTACTCTCCAAATTTTATTAGAGCAAGATACCCTCGTAGTGAGCAAAGACAACGGTTGTGGGGGGCTAAATGTCACCTTCAATGGGACGTACGTGAGAACCCCAGAGAATCAATAGCCTAACAAACTGTTCAAGAGTGATTCGCAACGCGTGGCATTTTTACTATGCGTTGATTTTAGTGATTAAGGTGGTATGCAGCGGCTTCGGTATTGCGTCGCTCACCCCTTAGCAGGGCGTTAGTACGGGTTTGACATCGAAGGTCATAAGTTTTGGTGTTTATCTGTTTTGGCGCTCGTGTTTACACCTTTCAGTTAGTGCCTTTCATGTTCTTTCCGGTGGCACTATATGAGGAGTGTTCGCTTTGATTTCACCGTTTACGGTTTCTAACTCTTACCCTATTTCTTTGGCGCTTCTTCTATTTCGTGGTTTTTACTAAGTCAGAATTGTCTTTCTTTGGTGTTGCCGTCGAAGTACGAGGATCGAATCCTTTTCTAATTTGAAGCCTGTGAAAGTAGGGCAGGTCAGTGCATTTTTCTTCTAGCCAACTCTCGTCTCTTAATCGAGTTTAAGTTTTGTAGCTGCCCAAAGCCTTTCATATTATGCCACTTTTCAATATCTTGGAGCGTACAAATAGAAGTAGCGCATGTACTAACAAATTGCTTAAGAGTGATTCGTAACGCGTGGCATTTTTACTATGTGGTGGCTTATGGTGATTAAGGCGCTGTGCGGTAGCTTTTGTATTGCGTTACTCACACCTTAGCAAGGCGTTAGCCCTCAAGGAGAAAATATAAAATTGTTTGAAAATCATTTAAAAAGAACAAAGTTCTTGCTGTTTTTGCAGTGTATATCTGTTGCAGTTACTCTGTTTCTACTATTTACCTTGCTTGCCCAAGTAAATCAATTGAGCTCTTCGAGTCTTTTTCTCACATTTGCAATTGTTTTAGTGATGCTAAGCTTGAACTTGTCTAGTTTTTACGGGTTGTTAAAAAAGAAGCTTTGGGTATTTAAGTTAATGATCGTTCTTTATTTAATTCAGATGATAGGCATAGAAACACCTAACTTTTCCTTAGCCTTTTCTTTTGGAGTTGAAGTACCGATAAGTGTGAATGTTAATGAAGTAACAGTTTCTCTAAACTTACTGGCAATCTTGGTGGTTTGGTTGTCGTATACAAGTCTTAACCTTTTGAAAAAGGGCTAACAAATTGTTCAAGAGTGATTCGGCACGCGTGGCATTTTTACTATGCGTTGGTTGGTTTTAGTGGTTAAGGTGGTATGCAGAAGCTTCGGTATTGCGTGCCTCACACCTTAACAAGGCGTTAAGCTACAAGGAGCAAAAATGGCACATATTCGAGTTTATCCTCACAATGATTTGATGAACCTAGCGTTTTATCAACCAAGTACAATCCGACATAAAGTTGCTAAAGAAGACGAAGATGCAATTGCTTTGGACTGTCTATCTTGCTTGATTTCTCTCGCTTTTTCAGTTGAAGCTATAGTTAATTTCGTGGGTTCTAAGCGTGTTCAAGGTTGGAAAGAGAGAGATTATTATAAAGTTAAAATCTCAAAAGTTTGTGCAGTAGCGGGTCTGGAGTTTGACAAAAATGCAGGCTTATATAAACAAATATGGGATTTAAAGGTTCTTCGAGACGATGTGGCACATGGTAAGCCTGTTGAAGTTGTAACAGACGTAAAAACACGTGAAGAACTTCAAAAGAAAATGGAGTGTCCTTGGGATAAGTATCTGTCACCTGAGAACGTAGAAAACACTTATAAAGCGGTGAAAGAGTTTGAACGTATGTTATTTGAAAATTGTAAGATTCCAAAAGGGCTGACATTAACTTCATCGATCGCCTCGGGTCAGTAGCTTAACAAAGCATTTAAGAGTGATTCGCAACGCTTGGCGGTTTCGCTTCGCTCAAGTATAGCCAAGCGCCGCTCACACCTTAATGCGGCGTTATGTGCTTGGAGGAAAAATGGAATATTTTCAGTACTATGGAATCGACTGGGTTGCAATGGTACTTACGTTTCTTGCAATTTGGCAAATTGGAAATAAGAACAAAATCGGTTTCATTTTAATGATGTGCGGTAACACTAGTTGGGTAGCAGTTGGTTATCTTACTGGCAGTGTGGCAATGATAATTGCAAATATCATCTTTTTCTCAATGAACCTTAGAGCAATCATCAAATGGTCGACGCCAGAGAAAGAGCCTAAAGTTAGTGTTGCTGAGCAGTCATCTACAAGCTAGAAGTTCGCACATAACAAACTGTTCAAGAGGGATTCGCAACGCGTGGCATTTTCACTATGCGTTGATTTTAGTGATTAAGGTGGTTTGCGGCGGCCTTTGTATTGCGTTGCTCACCCCTTAACAGGGCGTTATGTTTTAGGTGAATTATGTGGTCAAAAATTCAAATGTGGGCTTTGAGAAAAGCATTTGGGAAGATCGGTCCAGCACGCATTCCCATGTCAGGTCCAGAATGTGAGAAAAATAATTTCTATTCAACTCGAATCAAGCTCGACGGAGTTTCAGCTCTTGTTCGCGACTTGGATATGAATACGGTAAAGGTATTAAAATATAACCCGGAAACTGATCAGTGTGATATAGAACTAGACATTGATATTAATAATATTGATGTAAATACTGTTGAAATTACTCACTACTTGCATAATTACTATACAACTTATACTGGTATTAACTCATTCATACTCCATTACCTTACAAGAAAAGACTACGTAAAAGTTAAATTAAAGCGAATATTGAATAAAGTTTCGCAATTTTTATTCAATAAAAAAGAGTTACAGCTAAAGCCCAGATATGACCTGTTAGATTATTTGATTGAAAATTATGGTATAAGTCGCAAGGAATTTAGTTTGTCCTCACTGGTTTCTGATATGTATTCTTTGCGCTTTTTTGGGCATCCTGACAGAGAAAATTGTCAAAATAAGCTACGGATGTATATTGATTCATTCGTAGAATCAGGTGAAATCAGTAAGGTAAAAGGCGGGGGATATAAAGTAAATGGAAAAGCTATTGTAACACTTGAAAAATATCAAACGGAAGAACGGCGCCATAAAGATAGTGTGAAATTACAGTATAGCATGGTAATTTTAACGTTGTTATTAGCTATTCTGGCATCTATTCAAGCTGGATTAATTAAGCTAAAGCCATTTTTAGATTTGTCGCAATAAAACATAACAAACTGTTTAAGAGTGATTCGCAACGCGTGGCATTTTTACTATGCGTTGGTTTTAGTGTTTAAGGTGGTGTGCGGAAATTTCGGCGTTGCGTTGCTCACACCTTAACAGGGCGTTAGCCATTTTCGGAGTAAAAATGAGTATTGCAGATTCATTTCAAATATTTTCAGATAACTTCTCAAAGCGTCTTCAGAGGTATTCAGCTAAGGATATAACTGAAGATTGTCTTCGGTATGATCTCTTTGCAGCATTACTGGAATCTGGATATAGTGCCGATTCTTGTGTTCTAGAGTTATCTCACCCTCATCCTAGCTTTAAGGGTCGTGAAATAGATCTAGTTACTTATAGCAATGACTCACGCCCAGAATCTGTAGTGGAAATGAAATATTTCAAAGAGATTCCAAGTAAAAAGCAAGATACCACTCAATACATGGCGAAGTTAGTTGTTGATTTAATCAAACTAAAATTCACGTCTGAATTAGGTGGTAATTTATACTTTGTAATGGCAACAGATTACGTAATGAAACGCTATATCTCGAATAAAAGTAATAGCTTCTCTAAACTCTTTGATGAGCCTTTAAATACGGTATTTTCAATTTCTCCCTCAGACAAAAGTAGTAAGAATAGCCATTTCAATAAAAACATAGCTAAGGACATCAACTTGGAGTTATTCCCATTGTCCAGTGCAATTAAAATTGAGAGAATTTTTGAAGATCAGCTTGTAAATGGTAATGCGATCTACATCTTTCAAGTACATGGCTAACAAAGTATTTAAGAGTGATTCCCAACGCTTGGCATTTTTTATTCCATCGTTGGGTTTAGTGTTTACGGTGGTATGGTTGAGTTTCGTGGTAACGTTGCTCACACCTTAATGCGGCGTTATAGCTCTGAGTTCGATGCGCCACATAGACGAATTTGCCATAGCTTCCTATCTTTATACTGTTGGTTAGGCATTCGAGGGTATCGCTATGTTTTTTGTCTTTTTGCTTTGGTTAGTGTTCGCAATATTAGTAGGGAAATATGCAGCTACAAAAGGGCAATCAGCTATTTTCTATTTCTTTTTGGCTGTCATTCTTTCTCCCTTAGTCGGCTTTATCATTGCGCTTATCTCTTCAGATAAACGAGAAGCAAGTATGTTAGACTCAGGTCACTACCGTAAGTGTCCTTATTGCGCTGAGCTTATTAAAGCTGAAGCAATAAGGTGTAGACACTGTAGTTCTAGAGTTGAAAAAGAGAAACATTACACTGACGCACAATATGCTCTCAAGTCCAGTGATACATACTATGATCCTAAGTACCTCAAGAGATCTTGCATGGCTTGTAATTATACAATCCCAGCGGGAAAAGTAGTTTGTCCTAGGTGCAGGGAGCTTCAAGAAAACTAGCCGAGCTATAACAAAGCATTTAAGAGTGATTCCCAACGCTTGGCATTTTCAGTTCAAGGTTGGGTTTCGTGTTTACGGTGCAATGGTTTAGGTTAGGTGGTAGCGTTGCTCACACCTTAATGCGGCGTTATGCCTCACAAGGAAAAGGAACTTTCGATGTTTAAAATCGAGACTAAGCGTCTGATTATTAGGGATATGACTCCGAATGATGAAGACGCTTTTGTTGCTATGTCTCAGGATGCTAAATATCAGCGTTTTTATGACGAAAGCGATTGTGACCCTAATAAATACCGAGAGTTAACACGCTTGTTTATAGCTCAGGCTTCTGAGAAACCAAGAAAATCATACCAATTAGCTGTCGAGCGTAAGGTATCAGGTGAGTTTGTTGGTACTGTTTGTTTACGGTTAGAGGATAATCAGCAGGCTTCGATGGGGTGTGCATTTTCCAGAGTCTCTCAAGGTAATAAGTTAAGTCATGAAGCCGCCTTGGCTCTAGCAGATTTCGGGTTCTTGGAGTTGGGAGTTCACCGCATTTATGCTGAGACAATCAGCAAAAACCTGCCAGCTATTAAGCTCTGTAAGTCTCTGGGTATGCGCCAAGAAACACATTTTAGAGAGCATCGTTTTTTCAAAGGACAGTGGTGGGATACAGTGGTTTTGGCAGCTCTTCGAACTGAGTGGGGCAAGGCATAATAAACTGTTTAAGAGTGATTCGCAACGCGTGGCATTTTTACTATGCGTTGGTTTTAGTGTTTAAGGTGATATGCGGGAGCTTCGGTATTGCGTTGCTCACACCTTAACAGGGCGTTAGCATTCAGGAGAGGATATGTTCATATCATCAGATCAAGACCCAGAAATTAGAGTTGAGAGAACTTTGAACGGGGAAACTGGAACTGTTCATCTCAAGTATTTTTACAAACGTAAACAATTACCAGCATTTATGTTGGATTCAAAGCTATCAGAGCAGCTAGCGGGCTACTCTTTAATTGAAAAAGATCTTGAAACTATTATTAATTGGTTAGAAACCATAGATAAACTGTATCCCGATGGAAAAGAGGGGAAAAGTAATTTTATACATGGTAGTGATAGGGAAGTTTTTAACGTGGTTAAATCTTTATTTGTTTCGTCACTCACATTTTATGCAAAGTGCTTTACTAATTGTCCCGGGCGTCGATCTCGTTTGAACCGAAAAATGATCGCAGATGACTTTAGAGAGGTGCACGACGAAGTTATGATGTATCGTAATAGTTTCGCTGCACATTCAGGGCATGAAAAACTAGAGTTTGCAAAGTCAATTCTTGTTGTTAATCCATCAAAAAATCATGAGCTTATTGTCACACAAGAAAGAGCCCAACCAGATTACGCAACAATGGAGGGAGAAGTTGGTTTTCAAAATCTGGTTAATCATCTGCTAGCCGTAGTAAGAGAAAAACAAGAGAAGGTGTACGATAAACTCATCGAGGATGTATTGTCTAACGCGGACAGTATTAATAAAAAATGTAAGAAACCCAAAGGCTTAGTTGTACAACTAAATAAGGGGGCTAGCGGTGGCTAGAATGCTAACAAAGCATTTAAGAGTGATTCTCAACGCTTGGCATTTTTCATTCCATCGTTGGGTTTGGTGTTTACGGTGGTATGGTTAAGGTTTGGTGGTAGCGTTGCTCACACCTTAATGCGGCGTTAGGCTTCAAGGAGGAAGTTGTTAGTGCTGAAACGACACTGGACATCAGAAAATCTGGTCTTCTCTGAGTTTTCAAATGATGAGGCGCATTTAGCCAAGTCAATTTTTGACAGTAACTCAAACGTAAAGGTATTGGATCCAACGTTTAGAGAATGGCCTTTAGCTGAATATGAAAAACTGATCAATGAAAGTTGTCGGTCAAAATTACCTGATGACCAAGAAGCATTTTACCTAAGAAAAATCAGTACTAAGAAAGATGAGGTGGTTGGTTATGTGCAGTTGGAATTTCATGCTCCTTCTGACGGTACTCTTTGGCTCCCAATGTTAACTATTCTCCCGAGTTTTAAAGGTAAGGGCTTAGGCTCAGAAATTGTTAGTAGTGTCATCGCAGTAGCCCGTGAATATACAAAGATTCAGCGCCTAGGTTTAAATGTTTATGTGGAAAACATCCCTGCTTTTAGGTTCTGGTACAAACAAGGTTTCACACAAATCCGGGCTTTCGAGCCAGAAATAGAATTAGACAAAGAGTACAATTGCTTAGTGTTATATCGTGAGTTAGAAGCCTAACAAAGCGTTCAAGAGTGACTCACAACGCGTGGCATTTTTGATTTGCGTTGAGCTAAGTGACTACGGTGCTTTGCTGAAGCTTTTGTATTGCGTTGTTCGCACCTTAACGCGGCGTTATGCGACAAGGCAAAATTTTAGGTTTCTTCTAATTTAATCTCGTTGGCTGTTCGTTTTTTGGTTTCGGCAAATCAGCATTTTCGGCTCAAATTCTTGAATCTCTCCTGCCGTAAAACATGCCAAAGTTCGTGAAGTTGCCTCATTAAAAATCGCATTTGGTCGTGGAAAGTTGGTTGGGTGCAAAGTGTGGAAAGGGCAAGTTTATCGAAAGTCGGTATTTGCTGAAATCCTGGCTCGTTAAGTTTCTCGCAAGCAAAAGCTTATTCTTTGCTTTAAGGCGGTGTTCCGCACTTGTGGCGGCCTTTTTAGGAAATGTTGAATCCGTTGGTTCTTGAATCACAAAAAGTTACCTACGTGTTTGTGGTTTTTCGTGTTTAAGGTAATGTTTTCGTTAGCCAATTAAGCATTGCCGAAAAATCGCATAACAAACAATTTAAGCAGATTCGCAACGCGTGGCAGTTTTGGTTTGCGGTGAGTTTTGTGTTTAAGGCGTAATGCGGTAGCTTCTGTAGTGCGTTGCTCACTACTTAATTGGGCGTTATACGCTCTCGGTAAAATTAGATATGAAGTAGGTAAGTAAAAATATGTCGATAGATCTCTCTGTGGTGCTCTCTATTTGGGGAGCTGTAGTATCAACGGGACTAGCATTTTTGAAAATTAAAGAGGTTTATAATAACCGCTTTAAAGTAGGTACTAGCTACGTATTTCGAAGTGACGCGGAGTACGGAAATGAAATTAGTATTCAGAATTTATCGAATACACCTATATTGTTGAACTACATGGAAGTGTACTACCGACCTAAAGGATTGCTTTCATGGTTTGAGGCTCCAAAACAACTTTGGTCTCCTGAAGACGAGATGCTCAACGACAGAATAGAACCTCATTCAGGGGTTACATTTCCTTTTGCTCATGGAGATCATTTCACTTGGAAAAACAGAAAAATCTATGTTCGGCTTTACTTTGCTGGCAAAAAAGCATTTGAGAAGCGTGTTGATAAATGAGCGTATAACAAACTGTTTAAGAGTGATTCGCAACGCGTGGCATTTTTACTATGCGTTGCGTTTGGTGTTTAAGGTGGTATGCGGAAGCATCGGTACTGCGTTGCTCACACCTTAACAGGGCGTTATGTTCTTGGAGGACGTGGTGGAGTATCAAAGAGATAGGGTAACTTTTAGCGTTTTCCATAAACTTGTTGTAAAGCTATATAAGGCTCTCATATTCAAACTTTCAAACAAAAAAGAGAAGCTAGAGTGGCAGTTAATATTGATAGCCGATTGTTTACGAATCATCGGGCTGTGTAGGTTGGCTTATTGGCTTGCTTCTAAAGTGCAAACTTCAACGTCTAGCGTTAAGAACAAGTTCTGGTCAACCCATGCTTCAGGTATAGCTCTGCAATATGCAGGTGACATGATTGGCGCTGAAAAAGAATTCCTAAAAAGCCAGGATTTTGCTTGTGAGCTCTCTTTGAGTTTTAGTTTGCAGCATTTGGGTAAATTGAACGTTGAGCTTGGCAACTATAAACTGGCTGAGCAACAGTTCATAGAAGCATTGGCAATTCGAGAGAAATTGAAGCGGACTGACTTGGTAGAGTCGACTAACCGGGCAGTTCGAGGACTACAAAAGCTACGAACATAACAAACTGTTTAAGAGTGATTCAGCACGCGTAGCATTTTTGATATGCGTTGACTTTGGTGTTGAAGTGCCATGCAGCAGCATGGTCGTTGCGTGCTTCACACCTTAACAGAGCGTTATGTGTCAATGGGTTTCTAAACAGAGTGAGAAAGATAAAAATGCAGTTTATTTGGGAAGTCTCGGACGTAGAAATAGATACCTTGTTACCTCAGTGGAAATGGTTGCTTAATCCTACAGGGAAACCTTTGTATCTAACCATCATGGGGGACTGGCTATTTGGTGAAGTGGATGGCTCAATTTCATTGTTATCGGTTTTAGATGGTACCTATGAAACAATTGCTTCGGACTTTCATGAGTACAATAAAATGAATAAATCACAAGATTGGTGTGATAATGTCTTTTTAACTAGTTGGTATGACTTGGCGCTCGAACACGGGCTACAACCAAAACAAGACGAATGCTTAGGTTGGGATCTGCATCCAATTATTGGTGGTGAGTTTTGTATGGAAAATTTGCAAGTATTTACTATGAAAGTATATCAATCACTAATGTCTCAGTTGCATTTTCAACTTCAGCACGCAAACACATAACAAACTGTTTAAGAGTGATTCGCAACGCGTGGCATTTTTGCTATGCGTTGCGTCTAGTGTTTAAGGTGGCATGCGGGAGCATCGGTATTGCGTTGCTCACACCTTAACAGGGCGTTATGGCGCAGGGCAAAATTCAGCTAAGGGAGCTAGATGAGTGATAAAGTTAAAGTAGCCTTGCAGTGGCTCAAAGAAATCTTGGATGCAGAGGTTGTGGAGTATCAAATAGTAGGTGGATTAGCGGCAACTATTTATGGTGGAAGTCGGGAAGTCGCAGATATAGATCTTTATATTCGAAACTCAGACGCAGATAAAGTGTTATCGCATGTATCAAAATACATATCCAAACCGTTAACTCATTATGTCGAATATGGTTGGGATTTAGAGTATTTCCAATTGGTTTACCAAAATCAAAAAATTGAAATCGGTTTGTCTGAACATACTAAGATACAATCACATCAAGATGGCTCTTGGCACCAGCTTGAAATCTCCTTTTCAGAATCAGTTATTAAAAATTATCAAGGCATAGAGTTGCCAGTTATCCCAGTTCATCGTTTAGTCGAGTACAAGCGGATATTGGGCAGGGAAGTAGACCAAATTGACATACAAGAGCTAACGTTGAGCGTAGCACCATAACAAATTGTTCAAGAGTGATTCGGCACGCGTGGCATTTTTACTATGCATTGGTTTTAGTGGTTAAGGTGTTATGCGGAAGCATTGGTATCGCGTGCCTCACACCTTAACAAGGCGTTATGTGTCTATGGAGGAAAAAGTGATATCCGATATCTTAGAAGAAATTTTGACACCAGTTTCTAGGACGATAAATAAGGTTATTAGCTTTCTAGTGGTTGGCGTATTCGTTGAGTTTGGATGTTATTTTCTGGGTAAAGTAGCTTTGTTACTACTCATGCTTGGTAGGTTCCCTGATAAAACTAAATCACAAGAACATAAAGGTAAAATATCACTGTTCGGGCTTACCATTTTCTTTTCAATTTTAATTTTCATCGCACATAACAACCAAGTAGACGCATAAAAACCAAGTAACGGCGTATCAAACCGTTAGGGTTTCATCATTCGATTTGTTCACACCTTGAGCTCGCCACATAACAAATTGTTCAAGAGTGATTCGGCACGCGTGGCATTTTTGCTATGCGTTAGTTTTAGTGGTTAAGGTGTTATGCGGCGGCTTCGCTATTGCGTGCCTCACACCTTAACAAGGCGTTATGCATCAGGGGGATTCATGGAATTTATAGATAGACCTGTAGGCGCAAATCAGGAAGAAATACACAAGTTAGAAACTATATTTCAAATAACTCTTCCTGAAAGTATGTTGAATTGGTGGAGTGTTAGCGATGGCCCTATAGTCTATTTTGGGTTCAAAGAGTTACAGTTCTTCTCTTTGTCGGAGATATACGGCGAAGATATTTATGGGGTAAAGCACGATATGCCTGGCGCAATGCCAATTTGCTTAGATGGTAATGGAAATATTTGCGTGGCCAGAATTGCAGGTGGTGTTATATCTGGTTTTTATGTCGTTGATTCTAGTGATTTAGGTTGGGAGCAAGCGAAAATTATAAGCTGTGAATTCTTAAAGTTTGTGAACGATAGTTTTTCACCCGAAGAACGACTAAATGCATAACAAAGCATTTAAGAGTGATTCCCAACGCTTGGTATTTTTGTCTCTGCGTTGGGTTTTGTGTTTACGGTGTAATGGTTTAGGCATGGTGGTAGCGTTGCTCACACCTTAATGCGGCGTTAAGTATTTTTGGGAGTTTGTATGCAAAATGTATATGCTGAGATAATAATTCGAAATATTGATGATTTGTATGAGTACCTTAGAAAATCAGATTATGCACGGAACGGTCTGACTTTTCGAGGTCAAATGGATGAGAGTTGGCCAATATCTTCAGGCATAGAGCGTAAGATGCAGCCATACTTCAGTGATCGATATTTAATTGGAAATTACGAAGAAAAAAAGATTATAGATTTTCAGCGTAGGGCGCATACGTTCATTCCTCAGAGTGTTCCAGAACAAGACGATTACCTTGAATGGCTTGCTTTACTACAGCATCATGGAGCTAAAACAAGGTTAATTGATTTTTCTCGATCGATATTTGTTGCGTGTTACTTTGCTACGAGATATGACGGAAAATCAGGTAAAGATGCAGCTATATGGGGAATACATTTAGGTAAACTTGAACGTTTTAAAATGAGAAAGGTTTATTCAGAATTAGGTATTCAATCTGGACTTTCCATCTATGAAAAAGATCAAGAGATTATCCAAAAGATCATTAAGCGAGAAGCTCGTTTTGTAGGGGTCTCAATATTAAGTCCGTTTCGACAAAATAAAAGGTTATTCGCTCAGCAAGGGGAGTTCTTGTCTGCTCTGGATATAAATAAATCTTTCATGGATAACTTGGCTGAAGTATTTGTCGGAGACTGTGATACTGAAGTAAAGAATGGTTACTGTGATTTCGGTACTCCTTACAAGAGAGGTTACATAGATGAATTTTCTAGTGATGAGTTGGTGAAGTACATTGGTGTCGTGAAATTTATTATTCCAGAAAAAGTACATAAGGGTTTAAGGATTGTACTTGAGCATATGAATATTCAAACTGCTAGTTTGTTTCCTGATTTTGAAGGTGCGGTGATGTCACTGAACCATGACTATTACGAATAAAATACTTAACAAACTGTTTAAGAGTGATTCGCAACGCGTGGCATTTTTACTATGCGTTGCGTTTAGTGTTTAAGGTGGTATGCGGTGGCATCGGTATTGCGTTGCTCACACCTTAACAGGGCGTTATGTGCTTTCGGAGAAAACGATGAATAAGTGTCTAATCATCATATTAGCTAGTCTTTCATTTGGTGCTCTTGCTGAAGAAGAGTCCATGGACTGTAATAACGCGATGACCACAATCAAGATAAACCAATGTGCCGCTATTGAACTAGAGTCAGCACAAGTTAAATTAGACAAATATCTAAGCACTAGCTTTGAGCATAACTCTCATGACCCAGAACTGATCGCAGCAATTAAGCTTGCGCAACAGGATTGGCAAGCATATATGTCCTCTCACTGTGATTCGGTTTATACGCAATGGCGTGATGGAACTATTCGTGGAATTATGGCTATATCGTGCAAAACTAAGTTAACTAAGCAAAGAACGCACGAGTTATGGGAAAACTTTTTAACTTATATGGACAGTACACCACCAGTTTTACCAGAACCAAGTGTAGAGTAGGTTTCAACCACGCACATAACAAACTGTTCAAGAGGGATTCGCAACGCGTGGCATTTTTACTATGCGTTGTCTTTAGCGATTAGGGTGGTATGCTGCAGCTTCGGTATTGCGTTGCTCACCCCTTAACAGGGCGTTATGCGCTCGCAGAAATGGAGATAATCAATCATGGAAGATTTAGCTAATTCGTTAAGAAGTTCTGGCCTAAAAGTCAAAATTAAAAAAGGAAAAATTGCAGTTCGGCTTGACGGGCTTTCAAATCCGGTTTCGATAATAAAAGATATACCTGCTGATGAGTATAAAGTGAAAACTAATGATTCGATTCTATCGATAATTGCCTGTCTTTTGCTATTTATTGGTCTGTCAGGTATTTATGAGTTTAGTGGTAATGCTTTGATAAATATTGCACTTATCTCCGTTTCTATATTGTCTTTTGTTACAGTGTTACTTACAGAGTTTAAGCTGACTAAATTACGCGCTACTGTAGTTGCGTTCAATCGTGGAGAACGCGCATAACAAATTGTTCAAGAGTGATTCGGCACGCGTGGCATTTTTACTATGCGTTGGTTTTAGTGGTTAGGTGGCATGCGGGGGCTTTGGTATTGCGTGCCTCACACCTTAACAAGGCGTTATGTAGCCGCGAGAGGACGGTAAGTTAAAAGGATTTATATATGTTAAATATTCGGCAAGCTCGCATTGAAG
>NZ_JAWORT010000038.1:0-19900 GCF_033337975.1 Vibrio sp. Vb2880 | reverse complement strand
AATCTGAGCCATGATCAAACTCTTCAATTTAAGATTTTGTTCGGCTCAATGAATACTGAACATTACATAAAGTAATGTTTGAATTGACTGTGCTGAATCCGAAGATTCAATGGTCACTTCGTTTCATTGAAACCTAATTTGATACCGAAGTATCGAATTGGATTATCATCAACGAGTGCCCACACAGATTGATAGGTCTATATTGTTAAAGAGCTTTTCCTGTTGAGCTTTGCTCAAAACAGGACGGCCATTTTAGCGAGTTAAAGTTTAGTGTCAATCACTTTTTTCAAACTTTCTTCAAGCGTTTCCGCTTGGCTAATTTGGCTTGCTAACTTCAACTTCGTTTCTTTCGAAGCGTTGCCGTGTCAGCGAGGTGGCATTATAGAGATTGCGATCACATTGGCAAGCCCTTTTTCTCGTTTTTTTTGATTTTTTTATCGTTCGGATAAATTTGCATCAAAAGCGGTCAAAAGAGCACGTTATTTCTACAGTTCTCTGAATTTATCTGCGAAAAGAGCCACTTTTTCCCAATTGGTGTACTCCACCTCTTTGGTCGTATCAGTTTCGCCACCCGTCATCGACATAATGAACCTAATCATAGTTCTGTCGAACCAGCTGTAACATGGGTAATAAAGTGCACCAGCAAAAACACCTATTAGCGTTGGTTTCCAAGGCGACTTAATTAGGAACTTGTGAATGTAGGCACTACCTTCAGGTGTATCCTTTCCTTGGTCCTCTTTACGAGCGGTTAGGTTTACGCAGAAAAATGCCACTTTATTTTGCTCCAATTGATTGAGGTTTCGCTCAATAAACTGGTATAGCTTTTTATTAAGATGGCCATAGCGAATAGAGGCGCCTATCAATACTCTGTCGTATTGGCTGAAGTCAATCGTCTCGACATTATGTAAATCCACCAGCTCACAATCGAAGTCTGGAAGTTGTTCATCTATATAGTGGAGAATTTTTTTAGTCTGCCCTTCGCGGGAAGAGTATAGAAATAATGCTTTTGCCACGATTTCCCCTTAGCTACGCCAAAACGTCGGCGTAAGTAGAATAAGTAAGGTAAAGATTTCCAAACGACCAAACAGCATAGAAACTATTAATACCCATTTTGCTTTGTCGTTAACATCACCAAAGTGAAGCGCCACTTCTCCCAAGCCAGGACCGAGGTTGTTCAGAGTCGCAGCCACCGCCGAGAACGCACTGAGCTCATCCATTCCTGTTGCAATCAACCCCAACATACAAACCACAAATACCAATGCGTATGCGGAGAAGAAACCCCAAACCGCATCGACAACACGTTGCGGTAGGGCACTGCCACCTACTTTGATGGTGTAAACCGCGCGTGGATGGACTAAACGTTTTAGTTCACGCGCACCTTGTAAGGTAAGAAGCAGGATACGGATCACTTTCATGCCGCCGCCTGTTGAACCAGCACAACCACCTATAAAGGAAGAGAACAATAACAGCACAGGTAAGAAGAGCGGCCAATCCGCAAAACCTGTTGTCGTAAAGCCCGCTGTTGTGGATATTGATACGGTTTGGAACAGAGCCTGATCGAAAGCATCGTATGTCGATGTGTAAGAGTGATGTTTCAGTAATAATAGAAAGCAAATGATAAATAGCAGCACTTGAATAAACAAGAAGGCGCGAAACTCAGGATCTTTCCAGTAATACTTGGGATGTACGCCACCTGATGCAAATGCAGCAAAGTGCAGCGTGTAGTTACATGCAGATATAAGCAGAAAAACCACAGTAATCAGGTTAATCGCGTAACTATCAAAATATCCGATGCTGGCATCGTGGGTAGAGAAGCCGCCAATAGCAATGGTGGAAAAGCTGTGACTGATGGCGTCAAATGGCGTCATACCAGCTAACCAAAAAGCCGAAGCACAGGCGATAGTCAGGCTCAGATAGATGTACCAAAGCGCCTTAGCAGTTTCTGCTATGCGCGGCGTCACTTTAGTGTCCTTGACTGGACCAGGGATCTCGGCGCGGTAAAGCTGCATACCACCGATGCCAAGTACTGGCAAAATCGCCACCGCTAATACGATGATTCCCATACCGCCGAACCACTGCAGTAACTGTCGATAGAATAGAATCGCTTTAGGTAACTCATCCAAACCAACAATAACGGTCGCCCCGGTCGTCGTGAGAGCAGAAAACGATTCAAAAAACGCATCTGTCACTGAGACGTTCGGGTTGTCAGCAATGAGAAAGGGGATCGAGCCTGCACTGCCAAGTACTGTCCAGAATAAGACGACAATAAGAAAGCCATCTCGAGCTTTAAGCTCGTGCTTATACCTGCGGTTTGGGTACCAACAAACGGCCCCACAAAACAGCAGAACAAAAAATGTCGTGACAAAAGGCACACCAGCACCATCTCGATAGATCAGCGCAACGAGTGCTGGCGCAAGCATAGTGACACTAAAGAGTGCGAGCAGTAGCCCGACGATTCGAATAATTGAACGAAATTGCATGGATAAATTGACTAGCGAAGCTGTCCCTGTTGCTTCCTGTTTTTCATTATTGTCCGTCTAGCGGAGTGACAATTGCCTTTGCCCCGCTTTTATTGATGATTGCTTGGGTAAACGCGCTCACTTCTCGAAGCTCAATTTCCACCACTAATACGACCTGATCGCTGTATTCAGCCTCGACTTCTATCGCGCCAAATTGCGGCATGATTGATTGTGCGATAGGCATAAACCCATAGTCTAACGTTAGTCTGAGCTTTGTGGTTATTTTTTTCTCAATAGTTTGAAGCAGCTTGAGCGCTTGTTGAACCCCACCCCCATACGCTTTAACCAAGCCGCCTGTACCTAACTTGATTCCACCAGAGTATCGCGTGACCACAGCCGTGATCTCCCCCACCCCAGATCCAGACAGCTGCGCCAGGATTGGTTTGCCTGCTGTTCCGGACGGCTCCCCATCATCACTAAAGCCCCATTTCATTGAATCTTCCGGGCGACCAGCAACAAAGCCCCAACAGTTATGTCTGGCATCAGCGTGTTTAGCTTTGATTTGATCAACAAATGCTTTTGCTGCTTCGATACTTGGCGTGTGTGCCAAATAAGTAATGAAGACGCTCTTTTTAATTTCTTCTTCAAATTGAGCGGGCTCTGCTGGAATCAGATAAGGCTTGTCATTCATAGGATTATGGATTCATGTCTATTTGCCTGAAGTCTATCACGAGTGTGATTTACCCGTCGCATAAGATCTGCCACAGCGCACAATGTTAAACACTTGTTTAAAAAATGTATTGAAATTAAACAATCCACGATCCAAACTAACTTTACTGGTCAAACCAGAACAAAAATAAAACGACTTCCTCGATACCTATTTGCCGAGGTACACGGCGTCGTTGAAATAGGTATACAGACAATCCACGATTGTATGTCATGGAGATAGACAATGATTTACCAAGCCGAAACCCTACAGGTAAAGGAAATACAAGATGGTATTGCAGAGCTAAGCTTCTGCTCTCCAAAATCCGTCAACAAACTCGACCTAGCGACATTAGAATCGCTAGATAAAGCTCTTGATGCGCTCATTGCCCATCAAGGCCTCAAGGGGTTGTTGCTCACTTCAGATAAAGACGCATTCATTGTAGGCGCAGACATTACCGAGTTTTTAGGTCTGTTTGCTAAAACGGATGCCGAGCTCGACCAATGGCTGCAATTTGCTAATAGCATCTTTAACAAATTAGAAGACTTACCCGTTCCGACCATCTCAGTGATCAAAGGCCACGCTCTTGGTGGCGGTTGTGAATGTGTGCTAGCAACAGACATGCGTATTGGTGACAAAACCACCAGCATCGGCCTACCAGAAACGAAACTGGGAATCATGCCGGGCTTTGGTGGTTGTGTACGCTTACCTCGCGTTATTGGCGCAGACAGCGCAATGGAAATCATCACCCAAGGTAAAGCATGCCGAGCTGATGAAGCATTGAAAATTGGCTTACTCGATGCTGTTGTAGAGACTGATGCTTTATACGAATCAGCACTACAAACTCTTAACTCTGCAATTAACGAGAAACTTGACTGGCAAGCACGCCGAGCACAGAAAACATCTCCGCTAACGCTGAGTAAGCTTGAATCAATGATGAGCTTCACCATGGCGAAGGGTCTGGTGGCACAAAAAGCAGGTCCTCACTACCCTGCCCCAATGACAGCCGTTATCACGATTGAAGAAGGTGCTCGCTTTGCACGTAATGAAGCGTTAGACATTGAACGTAAGCACTTCGTGAAATTGGCTAAATCGGAAGAAGCAAAATCACTCGTTGGCCTATTCCTTAATGATCAATACATCAAAGGCATTGCGAAAAAAGCAGCGAAGTCAGCAAGTAAAGACACGCAACGTGCAGCCGTATTAGGTGCAGGTATCATGGGTGGCGGCATTGCTTACCAATCAGCGCTAAAAGGTGTGCCAGTCTTAATGAAAGACATCGCGCAAGCGTCGCTCGACCTAGGCATGACTGAAGCATCTAAGCTGCTGAATAAACGCTTATCTCGCGGTCGCATTGATGGCTTTAAGATGGCGGGTATTTTAGCGTCAATCACACCGAGCTTACATTACGCAGGTATTGAAAACTCTGATGTGATTGTTGAAGCTGTCGTTGAAAACCCGAAAGTAAAAGCAGCAGTTTTAAGTGAAGTTGAATCCCATGTCGGTGACGACACCGTTATCACCTCAAACACCTCAACGATTCCTATCAACCTATTGGCAAAATCACTAAAACGCCCAGAAAACTTCTGTGGTATGCACTTCTTCAACCCAGTGCATCGTATGCCTCTTGTTGAGATCATCCGTGGTGAGCACACCTCTGATGAAACCATCAATCGTGTTGTGGCGTATGCTGCGAAAATGGGCAAATCACCAATTGTCGTTAATGACTGCCCAGGGTTCTTCGTTAACCGCGTATTGTTCCCATACTTTGGCGGCTTCAGCATGCTACTTCGTGATGGTGCTGACTTTACGAAAATCGACAAAGTCATGGAGCGTAAGTTTGGCTGGCCGATGGGACCGGCGTACTTGCTTGACGTAGTCG
Organism: Vibrio sp. Vb2880; assembly: GCF_033337975.1. Taxonomy (NCBI): domain Bacteria; kingdom Pseudomonadati; phylum Pseudomonadota; class Gammaproteobacteria; order Vibrionales; family Vibrionaceae; genus Vibrio; species Vibrio sp. Vb2880. The sequence goes on along the minus strand of NZ_JAWORT010000038.1, from coordinate 14,853 downwards.
GCATTGATACCGCGCACCACGCACAAGCTGTGATGGCTGACGGTTTCCCTGAGCGTATGGGTAAACAAGGTCGTGATGCGATTGATGCACTGTTCGAAGCAGACAAATATGGTCAGAAAAATGGTAATGGCTTCTACAGCTACACCATAGATAAAAAAGGTAAGCCGAAGAAAACCTTCTCCGAAGCGATCTTACCGGTACTTGCTGACGTTTGTGCCGATAAGCAGGACTTTGACGATCAGACCATCATTCAACGTATGATGATTCCAATGATCAACGAAGTGGTGCTGTGCCTACAAGAAGGCATCATCGCAACTCCGCAGGAAGCAGATATGGCATTGGTTTATGGTCTTGGTTTCCCTCCATTCCGCGGTGGCGTATTCCGCTATCTAGACAGCGTGGGTATTGCTGAATACGTTGAAATGGCAAAACAACACGCCGAGCTAGGTGCGATGTACCAAGTACCGCAAATGCTGATTGATATGGCGGCGAAAGGTGAAAGCTTTTACGGTGCACAACAGCAAGGTTCTATCTAAGGAGGGATTCTAAAATGACTAATCAAACAAGAAATGTTGTCGTAGTCGATTGTCTACGTACTCCAATGGGTCGCTCTAAAGGTGGTGCTTTCCGTCATACACGAGCAGAAGATCTATCTGCGCGCCTAATGAAAGGCATTCTTGCGCGTAACCCACAAGTGAACCCAAGCGAGATTGAAGACATCTACTGGGGCTGTGTACAGCAAACACTAGAGCAAGGCTTTAACGTTGCACGTAATGCGGCGCTGCTTGCTGGTCTGCCGATTGAAATTGGCGCCGTGACGGTGAACCGCTTGTGTGGCTCATCAATGCAAGCGCTTCACGATGGTACACGTGCCATCATGACTGGCGATGCTGAAATCTGCCTAATTGGTGGTGTTGAGCACATGGGGCATGTGCCAATGAACCACGGTGTAGACTTTCACCCAGGTATGTCAAAGAACGTAGCAAAAGCTGCGGGCATGATGGGCTTAACGGCTGAAATGCTGGGTAAATTACATGGCATTAGCCGTGAGCAACAAGACGAGTTTGCCGCTCGCTCTCACGCTCGTGCGCACGCAGCAACCGTAGAGGGTCGTTTTAAAAACGAAATTCTACCAATTGAAGGCCACGCAGCAGACGGCACACTGTTCACTCTGGATTACGACGAAGTGATTCGCCCTGAAACATCCGTTGAAGGTCTATCTCAACTTCGCCCAGTGTTCGACCCTGCAAACGGTACAGTAACAGCCGGTACATCATCGGCTCTGTCCGATGGTGCATCAGCGATGTTGATCATGAGCGAAGAGAAAGCCAATGAGCTTGGCTTGAAGATTCGTGCACGTATTAAAGGCATGGCCATTGCGGGCTGCGATCCTTCTATTATGGGTTACGGTCCTGTACCTGCGACGAAAAAAGCGCTCAAGCGTGCCGGTCTTTCAATTGAAGACATGGATGTGGTTGAGCTAAACGAAGCATTTGCCGCGCAGTCTCTGCCGTGTGCTAAAGACTTAGGCCTGCTTGATGTTATGGATGAGAAGGTCAACCTTAACGGTGGTGCGATAGCATTGGGTCATCCACTAGGCTGTTCTGGTTCACGTATCTCAACAACGTTAATCAACCTAATGGAAGCGAAAGACGCGAAATACGGTCTGGCCACCATGTGTATCGGTTTGGGTCAGGGCATTGCGACAGTATTTGAACGACCATAACAGTTCAAGACGTTGTTGTAGTGATCGAGCCAACAATCATAAGCAAATGAACTAGTACTAAAATTTTTAGTATTACACTTAAGGGCGACAATTGATGTCGCCCTTTGTTTTACATCAAACATGCATGAAGAGCATACATTAAATGCTCAAGTTTCATTTTATTCATAGACAAAGAAGACATACACTTAGACCAGTTGATATCTTGCTGCATGTGACCCAGAGTCATGCTACCGCACAATCGGAGAACCTTATGTTTAATGCTCTAGTTCTAAATCAAGAAGACAAACGTACTATCGCTAACATCGAGCAAATCGATGAAACACAACTGCCTGAAGGCGACGTTCTGATTGACGTTGATTACTCATCGTTAAACTACAAAGACGGTCTTGCGATCACAGGTAAAGGTAAAATCATCCGTAACTTCCCGATGGTGCCAGGTATTGACCTAGCAGGTACGGTAGTAAGCTCAGAAGACGACCGCTACCAAGCTGGTGACAAAGTTGTCCTTACTGGCTGGGGCGTGGGTGAAAACCACTGGGGTGGTATGTCTCAGCGTGCTCGTCTAAAAGCAGATTGGCTAGTACCACTACCAAAAGGTCTAGACAGCAAGAAAGCAATGATGGTTGGTACTGCTGGTTTCACAGGCATGCTATGTGTTCAAGCACTGCTTGATGCAGGCATCAAACCTGAAAATGGTGAAATCCTTGTAACTGGCGCAAGTGGCGGTGTAGGCTCAGTCGCAGTAACGCTTCTAGCACAGCTTGGCTACAAAGTTGCTGCAGTGACAGGTCGTGTAGAAAAAAATGGCCCGCTACTTGAAAAACTAGGTGCTAGCCGCATCATCGACCGTACTGAATTTGAAGAACCAGCACGTCCACTTGAAAAGCAAGTATGGGCAGGTGCGGTTGATACTGTAGGCAGCAAAGTACTGGCTAAAGTATTGGCGCAAATGGATTACAACAGTGCAGTTGCAGCTTGTGGTCTTGCAGGTGGTTTTGATCTACCAACCACAGTGATGCCGTTCATCCTACGTAATGTTCGCCTACAAGGTGTGGACTCAGTAATGTGCCCAACAGAGAAACGTATCGCTGCATGGGAAAAGCTGGTCGAGCTACTACCAGACAGCTACTTCGAGCAAGCGTGTACTGAAGTTGCTCTTGCTGAAGCACCGAAATATGCAGAAGACATCACCAACGGTCAAGTAACGGGTCGTGTGGTTATCAAGCTATAAACACTGACTCAGTGTAAACAGACGAAGAGCCGGCATTGCTGGCTCTTTTTTGTTAGCAGTTCAGTCCCATATCTTCGATACGTTTAGCTATCAGACGGCTACACTCTTCACGCACAATCGTTCTTAACCATTCTTGAGCGGGAGAATGCTCGCAACGCGCATGCCAAATCATCGAGTATTCAAACGGCGTGAATTGGAATGGTAACGGTTTCACCACCAAGTCATAACGCTCGGCAACCAGATACGCCAAGTCCGCTGGCACTGTGATGATAATTGGCAAGGTATCCATGATCGCCAATGCGGCTTCTAAATGATAAGCCCGCAGAACCATTTTACGCTTAGGTTTCTCCATCAAAGCTTGTTCGATCAGTGCCTTAACACCATCACTGATGGCGATCATGGCATGTGGATGACTCAGATAATCATCCAAGCTCATTTCTTTATTCGCTAATGGATGCTGTTTTGAAAGCATACACAGCACCCCCACTCGCCCCAACACTTCACTGCGTAGAGGCTCCACCGGGCCTGTCGGGCGACAAATCGCTAAGTCTGCACCTTCATAAGTGAGCTGATCTGATAAACGGTCGTGTTGCAGTGGTAAGAAGTTGAAAGACACGTTTGGCGCTTCTTGGTAAATTCTCGGCAAAGCGAACGGTAAGATCGTTTGCATGGCATAGTCGGTGGTCACGATGTTGAAAGTCTGCACGCATTGCAATGGGTCAAACTCAACCGGAGATAACAACTGACGTAAAGACTCTAATGGCTCGCCCAATGAGCGATCGATCTCTAACGCTTTCTGAGTTGGGATCAAATGCTGTCCCTGACGAGTAAACAGCGGATCTCCCAATAAGTCACGCAGACGACCAAGCACACGACTCATTGCCGATTGACTCAAGTTCAGACGTGTTGCTGCCTTACTGACACTGTTTTCCTCTATCAGTACTCGCAACGCAACCAGTAAATTTAAATCTCGGCGATAGATATCTTCCAGTTCCACGAATTAGCCACTTATTTTGTATGTGTTTGGGTAAATTGTACTCTTTAGGCAAAAAAAATCCCGCCTTTCAGCGGGGAAGCCCAAGAAAAATGGGGATAGTGTCGGAATGAAGTGTCGGTAAAAAATAGGTGAGCGTTATTAAAAGCATTCTGATCCAAGCAAGAAGCGCTAATTTTCTTGCTCAGATGCGCCAGACCATCTGCGCATCTCGATCCAAATCCCAATAATAGTGGCAACCATGCCTACAAGAGGCGTCAAAGAGGTGTCAGCTGGCGTCCTGAGTACCAATGCACAAAACGAGATAAAACACAGCACTGAGTAAATCGTAAGTCTGTCTAACGCTGTTAACATTGCCTCTCCCTTGCCAGTTGTTACCAAATTGTTAATTTAAGGTAAAACAAAAAATTTGATTTGCCAAGTGGTTATTGAATATTTTTTCAACGAAAGTAAAATTCAACGCTCAGTTAGTTACGAGAATCACACTATGAGCTTTAATCCTGAACTGGCAAACAAGACATTAGAGGCGGAAGGACTGCGCTGCCCAGAGCCAGTGATGATGGTCAGGAAGACAATTCGCAACATGCAAGATGGTGAGATTTTGCTGGTCAAAGCAGACGATCCATCCACAACTCGAGACATTCCGAGTTTCTGCCGCTTTATGGACCACCAATTAGTTGCGGCACAAACGGAGCAAGTTCCGTATCAGTACCTGATCAAGAAAGGATTGGAATAATCTGGTCGAACTAAAAACGGCAGCCTATATTGGCTGCCGTTTGTTTATTCGTCGTATTCGAGTGTGCGAACTTCTGATTGGAGCTTGTTAAGTTGTTTCTTCATTGCCCGCATCTCTTCATGCATAGGAATGATGTGAGCGACACGAATCCACGCTTCTACTGTCAATCCAGTAAGAACGAACGATCCTGCTACAATCGGTAACCACATATCAGTTAGCACCATCGCTAGTAAACACAGCGCTAAACCAAAAGTGAATAAATAACTCTGACTCTTCGGGGACATCCCCATGTAACGTGTAAGCATAAACTTGCCCTCTCGCTATCATTCACACCATTAAACTACCATGACAAGTATGACACTTATATGTCATCCGTCACGCAACGGAACGATTTAGAGTCAGAGTTTGAACTCGCGCAGCACGCCACTAATGATTGATAACTCACATCATTTCACGTGCAAAAAATCAGAACAGTGCAGCCCCTATTGCCAAAGCAATAAACAAAAATGCGGTGATTTTACGGATCAGCCCTAAAGGCATCTTGTCGGCCGACAATTTACCAATCAGGACCACAGGAACATTCGCCAGCAGCATACCGATTGTGGTACCGATAATCACCAAACTTAACGCATCCGCGTATTGCGCCCCTAAGATGGAAGTGGCGATCTGAGTTTTATCGCCTATCTCCGCAACGAAGAACGCGATAAAACTGGCAATAAATGGGCCTCGATTAGAAATCTGCTCGTCATCATCCAGTTTATCCGGGATCAGAACCCAAGCCGCCATCGCGACAAAACTGACCACCAGCACCCACTTTAAAATCTCAGGTGATAGATAGTCTGCGACAACCACACCTAACCATGCAGCCAAAGCGTGGTTGGCAATAGTTGCCAAAAAGATTGCTGCAATAATTGGGATTGGTTTTCGGTAACGACTTGCGAGTAATAGAGATAGCAATTGGGTCTTATCGCCAATTTCTGCTAACGCTACAGTAGTAATTGAAATAGCTAAAACGCTCACGACATGCTCATTGGGGCAGGGATTATTATTTTTAACCGAAGACAAACCTCACGCCCCTACCCCGGTTCGTGATGATTTGTCTAAGGTCTTGCTAAACTTGAAAGGCTTCAAGTCTCGAACGCCATGGTGATTTTGCACCAATTATGTTGACGGACGAACCAGATGAAACAGAAACTTCATCAGGTAAGCTACTCCCCAAAGACAGGCGCAATTCTAGCCACCTTTGTTGCGCTTCTCAAGAGCCAAAGCAGGCAAAAACTCCCTTTTAGGAAAAATACAGCAGATAACGCGGTAAAAATTCATTAAAGGAGAAAATCGCCCACGAATTAATCAAGATTAGCTCTACTCCCATGCTCAATATCTGGTTATACTAGATTGTTAATTTATTCAACCGTAATTACTCTTTATCGCCGTTGTTAGAGTTGAAAAACTCGGCATAGATGACGAATTAACGAGTAACAAGAGAATCGCGCGAACCTGACTTATGCAAAAATACGATATCAAAACCTTCCAGGGAATGATCCTCGCGCTGCAGGATTATTGGGCTCAAAATGGTTGTACCATTGTTCAACCGCTAGATATGGAAGTGGGTGCGGGTACCTCTCACCCAATGACCTGTCTACGAGCGCTTGGCCCAGAGCCAATGTCGACAGCTTACGTACAACCTTCACGTCGTCCTACTGATGGCCGTTACGGTGAAAACCCTAACCGTCTTCAGCACTACTACCAATTCCAAGTAGCGCTAAAACCATCGCCTGACAATATTCAAGAGTTGTACCTTGGCTCCCTTGAAGTTCTTGGTATTGACCCTCTTGTACACGACATCCGTTTCGTAGAAGACAACTGGGAAAACCCAACACTAGGCGCATGGGGTCTGGGCTGGGAAGTTTGGCTAAACGGCATGGAAGTGACCCAGTTTACTTACTTCCAGCAAGTTGGTGGTCTTGAGTGTAAGCCAGTAACTGGTGAGATCACTTACGGTATCGAACGTCTAGCAATGTACATCCAAGAAGTAGACTCTGTTTACGACCTAGTTTGGAACATCGCACCAGATGGCAGCATCGTTACTTACGGTGATATCTTCCACCAAAATGAAGTAGAGCAATCGACTTACAACTTCGAGCACGCAGACGTGGAATTCCTATTTGGTTTCTTCGAACAGTGCGAGAAAGAGTGTAAAGAGCTGCTTGAGCTTGAAAAGCCACTGCCACTACCTGCTTACGAGCGCATTCTAAAAGCCGGTCACGCATTCAACCTACTAGACGCACGTAAAGCGATCTCAGTAACTGAACGCCAACGTTACATCCTACGCATCCGCAACCTGACGAAAGCAGTTGCAGAAGCATACTACGCATCGCGTGAAGCTCTTGGCTTCCCAATGTGTAAGAAAGAACAAGCGTAAGGGGTAGAGTAACATGGCAAAAGAATTTCTAATCGAGCTAGGTACAGAAGAGCTACCACCAACGCAACTTCGCACTCTAGCAGAAGCATTCGCAGCAAACTTCGAAGCAGAACTAAAAGGCGCTGAGCTTGCTCACGAAGGCGTGAAATGGTTCGCGGCACCTCGTCGTCTTGCACTTAAAGTAGCAGCACTGGCAGACAGCCAGTCTGACAAAGTTGTTGAAAAACGTGGTCCTGCGGTTTCTGCAGCGTTTGACGCGGAAGGCAACCCAACAAAAGCGGCTCAAGGTTGGGCACGCGGTTGTGGCATCACGGTTGACCAAGCAGAGCGCATGGTTACAGACAAAGGTGAATGGCTACTGTTCAAACAAGAAGTGAAAGGTCAGCCAACGTCTGAGATCGTAGTTGAACTTGCAGCGAAAGCACTAGCAAACCTACCTATCGCAAAACCAATGCGTTGGGGTAACAAAACGACTCAATTTATCCGTCCAGTTAAGACGCTAACCATGCTAATGGGCAGCGACCTAATCGAAGGCGAGATCCTTGGTGTCGCTTCAGACCGCACTATCCGTGGTCACCGCTTCATGGGTGAGCAAGAGTTCACTATCGATTCTGCTGAGCAATACCCTGCGATTCTAGAAGAGCGCGGTAAAGTAATGGCAGATTACGAAGCGCGTAAAGCAATCATCCTCGCTGACGCACAAAAAGCGGCAGCAGCGGTTGGCGGTATCGCTGATCTAGAAGATGACCTAGTAGAAGAAGTAACGTCTCTGGTTGAATGGCCAGTAGTACTAACAGCGAAGTTTGAAGAAGAGTTCCTAAAAGTGCCTTCTGAAGCGTTGGTTTACACCATGAAGGGTGACCAGAAGTACTTCCCTGTCTACGATGAAAACAAGAAGCTACTACCTAACTTCATCTTCGTATCGAACATCGAATCAAAAGAGCCTCGTTACGTAATCGAAGGTAACGAGAAAGTGGTTCGTCCTCGTCTTGCGGACGCAGAATTCTTCTTCAACACAGACCGTAAGCGTCCGCTTATCGACCGTCTGCCAGAACTAGAACAAGCGATCTTCCAAAAGCAACTGGGTACGATCAAAGACAAAACAGACCGCATCACTGAACTTGCTGGCTACATTGCTGAGCAAATCGGTGCTGACGTTGAGAAATCAAAGCGTGCTGGTCTACTAGCAAAATGTGACCTAATGACCTCAATGGTATTCGAATTCACGGATACTCAAGGTGTTATGGGTATGCACTATGCTCGCCACGACGGTGAAGCAGAAGAAGTTGCAGTAGCACTGAACGAGCAATACATGCCTCGTTTCGCAGGTGATGAACTGCCATCAAACGGTGTTTCAACTGCAGTTGCAATGGCAGACAAGCTAGACACTATCGTAGGTATCTTCGGTATTGGTCAAGCGCCTAAAGGCAGCGACCCATTCGCACTACGCCGCGCATCTCTAGGTGTACTACGTATCATCGTTGAATACGGCTACAACCTAGATCTTGTTGACCTAGTAGCGAAAGCGAAGTCACTATTTGGTGAGCGTCTAACCAACGACAATGTTGAACAAGACGTTATCGAGTTCATGCTTGGTCGTTTCCGTGCTTGGTACCAAGACGAAGGCTTCAGCGTAGACATCATTCAAGCGGTTCTAGCTCGTCGTCCGACGAAACCAGCAGACTTCGACCAACGAGTTAAAGCGGTTTCTCACTTCCGTGAACTAGAAGCAGCAGAGTCTCTAGCAGCAGCGAACAAACGCGTAGGTAACATCCTAGCGAAATTCGACGGCGAACTAGCAGCAGACATCGACCTAGCACTTCTACAAGAAGACGCAGAGAAAGCACTAGCAGAAAGCGTTGAAGTAATGACAGAAGCGCTAGAGCCAGCATTTGCTACAGGTAACTACCAAGAAGCCCTAAGCAAGCTAGCAGACCTACGTGAACCAGTTGATGCGTTCTTTGATAACGTAATGGTAATGGCAGACGACGAAGCACTTAAGAAGAACCGTCTGACACTACTGAACAACCTGCGTAACCTGTTCCTACAGATCGCAGACATTTCTTTGCTTCAAAAGTAATTCATTACTCTTCGAAGTGATTAAGAAATAAGTAAAAGGGAAGCAGATGCTTCCCTTTTTTGTTGCCTTCAAACCGATGAAGGTGACGCTTATTATTCATTTTGTGAACAAGGCGAAAATTTGTAGGGTGAGACGCGTTTAACTTGTTGGTGTAGAGCTCGGATTGTAGAGGCACAGTTTTGCTATAACTGGACTGTTTATTCGGGGGAAGGACACAATGAAAAAAACAATTCTCGCACTCTCTATCGGTCTACTGAGCGCCTGCAGCCAGATACCAGAAAATGCCATCGTATTAAGCGTTGATGATGACACCGCTGTTTTTGAGGAAAACTCACAAGGCTTACTTGTCGCCGAGCAAAAACTCGAAAAAGGCAGTTATAACTTTACTATTGCTGACAGCAAGCAAAGCTGTGGCAGTAGCTTTGCCCTAGCAGAAGAAGATCGCATCAAGTTCAATCGTCCATTAAAAATGGATAACTGCGCCACTGATGCACAAATGCCGCTGCGCATCTTCAAAGCCAATACCTATCAATTTACGCTCAACCCAACCACCAACGAGCTAACGGTAAAAATCAAACCAAAACAGAGTCAGGACATCACCTACTCTTGCCCTGTCGCAACTGACGCGCCAAAAACCATCAACGTCGCTCAAACCTTTAATGATGGCACTGTTGTTCGTGACGCCTTAACCGGGCAAGAAGCCACCGTCGCCAATGGCAGCGTCACCATGCAGCCGGGTCCTATGAGCCAAGGTCTATTGCTGCTAGAAGAAGTCGATCAGCAAGCCGATAAACCATTCAGCTGGGATAACGCGACGGTGTACTTCGTCATGACTGACCGCTTCTATAACGGCACCCCAGACAACGACAACAGCTACGGTCGCAGCAAAGACGGGAAATACGAGATTGGTACCTTCCACGGTGGTGACTTAGCGGGTCTGACGAAAAAACTCGATTACATCGAATCACTTGGTGTCAATGCTATCTGGATAACCTCACCACTGGAACAAATCCACGGCTGGGTTGGCGGCGGCGATAAAGGCGACTTTAAGCACTACGGCTACCACGGCTACTACCACCAAGATTGGACCAAGCTTGATGCCAACATGGGTACCGAAGATGAACTCAGAACCTTCGTCGATACCGCCCATAAGAAAGGTATCCGCGTGATTTGGGATGTGGTCATGAACCACACAGGTTATGCGACATTAGCAGACATGCAGGAATTCGGCTTTGGTCAGCTTTACCTTGATGACCAAGAAGCCAAACAAGTCCTTGGTGAAAAATGGACCGACTGGCAGCCAAAATCAGGACAAAGCTGGCACAGCTTCAACGACTACATCAAATACGGTGATAGCGAAGCGTGGGATAAATGGTGGGGCAAAGACTGGATTCGCACCGACATTGGCGACTACGATGCTCCGGGCTACAACGACATCACCATGTCTTTGAACTACCTACCGGATCTCAAAACCGAATCGACTCAGAAAACCGGATTACCAAACTTCTTCCGCAATAAAGACACCAATGCGCAAGATGAGCTGCAAACCCCACGTGAACACCTGATTACCTGGTTATCCGATTGGGTACGTGACTACGGCATTGACGGCTTCCGTGTCGACACTGCAAAACACGTTGAAATGGAAGCGTGGGCAGAGCTGAAAGCCAGCACCACCCAAGCGCTTGCCCAGTGGAAGCAAAACAACCCGGACAAAGCCTTGGATGACTTACCTTTCTGGATGACGGGTGAAGTGTGGGCACACAGCGTGGTGAAAAGCCCGTATTTCGATAACGGCTTCGATTCCATCATCAACTTCGAGTTCCAATCTGACGTAGCACCAAAAGCGCTGAAGTGTTTCGCTCAACTTGATAATGATTACCGCCGCTATGCAGAACGCATCAATACCGATCCTGAGTTCAACGTGTTGAGCTACCTGTCTTCACACGATACACAACTGTTTTGGTCAGCGCGCAGCCGCAGCTTTGATGACCAAGCACGTGCAGCAAATGCACTGATGCTGGCTCCCGGTGCAGTACAGATCTATTACGGTGATGAGATAGCTCGTGATTTTGGCATTACTGGTTCAGACGCCCACCAAGGCACACGCTCAGATATGCCATGGGATAAGATTCATGGCGAGCGTGAGGATCTACTGCAACATTGGCAAAAGTTGGGCGAATTCCGTAAACGCCACCCAGCGGTAGCTCAAGGTAAGCACATCACTCGCAACCAAGAAGGTTACTACGCGTTCGAACGCCAATACCAAGACGACAAGGTGCTGATTGTTTACACCGGTGAGTAAATCACACTCTCTCCACCAGCAAGGGAAGCATAAGCTTCCCTTTTTTATTGCTGTTTTTGTCCTTTTGTCTCGTTCCTCTGGTCTGATGACGCACTTTTTTCTTTTTCGGCTTAATTCACACTTTGCGTTAATTACACATTGAGGTAAGGTCAAGGATTACTCGATAAGCCGATAAAACATCGGCATAAACATACACAAAGCAATCACAATGAATTAGGTATAAGTCAGCATGCAGTTCTCAAAGTTTGGTGAAAAATTTAATCAGTATTCAGGTATTACGCAGTTAATGGACGATTTGAATGATGGTCTGCGCACACCAGGTGCCATCATGCTCGGTGGAGGTAATCCTGCCGCCATTCCTGCCATGCTCGATTACTTTCACCAAGCCAGTGAGGAAATGCTCGCCAGTGGGGAGCTCGTCGCCGCCCTTGCCAACTACGATGGCCCGCAGGGTAAAGACGCGTTCGTCAAAGCGCTAGCTCAGTTATTCCGTGAAACTTACGGCTGGGATATTTCCGAAAAGAACATCAGCCTAACTAACGGTAGCCAGAGTGGCTTCTTCTACTTGTTCAACTTGTTGGCAGGTAAACAGCCAGACGGTTCGCACAAGAAAGTGCTACTGCCTATCGCTCCTGAATACATCGGTTATGGTGATGCTGGCATTGATAAAGATATCTTTATCTCTTACCACCCAGAAATCGAGCTGTTAGATAACGGTCTGTTTAAATACCACGTCGATTTTGAGCAGCTAACCGTCGACGACTCTGTTGCGGCAATCTGTGCATCTCGTCCAACCAACCCAACGGGTAATGTACTGACAGACGAAGAAGTACGTAAGCTGGACAAGCTAGCACGTGAGAACAACATCCCACTGATCATCGATAACGCCTACGGTCTACCTTTCCCGAACATCATCTTTGAAGATGTCGAACCGTTCTGGAATGAAAACACCATCCTATGCATGAGCCTATCTAAACTTGGCTTGCCGGGCGTGCGTTGTGGCATTGTGATTGCGAGTGAAGAAATCACTCAAGCGTTAACCAATATGAACGGCATCATCAGCCTAGCGCCGGGCAGTGTTGGTCCAGCGCTGGCAAACCATATAATTGGCAAAGGCGATCTTCTTAAACTGAGTTCAGAGGTGATTAAGCCGTTCTACAAGCAAAAATCACAACGTGCGGTTGAACTGCTCCAACAAGCAATTACCGATGAGCGATTCCGCATCCACAAGCCGGAAGGCGCTATCTTCTTGTGGTTATGGTTTGATGAACTGCCAATCACAACAATGGAACTGTACCAACGCTTGAAAGCGCGTGGCGTATTGATTGTCCCTGGTGAATATTTCTTTATTGGTCAGCAAGACGAGTGGGATCACGCGCACCAATGCCTGCGTATGAACTACGTTCAAGATGATGAGATGATGCAAAAAGGCATTGCGATTATCGCTGAAGAAGTGGAAAAGGCTTACCGCGAAGGTAAATAGACGGATTGAACTCAGCCGTTCTTCTCTTTGAAATTACGGCTTTAAAATAGCGGATTTGAAAACCCCAAACTAAAAAGAGCGCCCATATGGCGCTCTTTCTCATTCTATAACCGGGTGGTTAACTGATTAGTTGTTCTCAATCAGGTTGTTACCACCGATAGCAATCTTACGTGGTTGCATGGCTTCAGGGATTTCACGAACTAAATCGATATGAAGCAGACCGTTTTCCATTGATGCACCCACGACTTTTACGTAATCCGCTAGCTGGAATTTACGTTCAAAATCGCGTTCTGCAATACCTTGGTAAACATAGTTTTTGCCTTCTTCGGCTTTACGTTCGCCCTTCACAATCAACATGTTTTCGTTTTGAGTCAGATCGAGTTGGTCTTCAGAGAAGCCAGCAACGGCCATAGTAATACGGTAGTTGTGCTCGTCTTTTTGCTCAATGTTGTATGGAGGGTAACCGCCAGAAGTATTTTTCGCTGTATTCGCTTCCATCAGGTTTAGCAGACGATCAAAGCCAATTGCATTACGGTATAGTGGTGAGAAATCTACATTACGCATAAATCTATCCTCTTAATTAAGCAATAGTCTTAGTTCAGATGAGTTTCATCCTACTGGCGTGTTTATGCAAAAACCAACGCCGAACTAAGAGATTCTTATCATTCCACTGGCCTTGGTTTGGCTCGGAGACATGATATTGAATCTAAAGGTTTAAGTTGTGTGCCAAAACGCCATATCCTCTTCTGAGCGATCTCGTTTTAGCGATTCCAGAGGGCTGGTCTTCTAGTCTCTAGCAAGCCAGTCACCCTCTTCACAACTAGATATAAGGTCGTCAAAAATGACTTTCAAGGGAAAAAATAAAAAATTTTTAAAGCATCCACTATCCCCTTGAACAGCTTAGTTCCTCATCACTTCGCGATCAGTGATAAAAAGCCCGCCGTTCTGGAGGGCTCAATCTACACTTTACTTGCGGGAGGATTTACGCGCTTTTACAACGCCCTTTTCTGCCGCCTTTTCCTGCTTTAGTTTGCGCTTTTCTTTTAGACTCAACTGCGGTTGTTTCTTTTCTTTCTTACTCATGACTTCACCTCTATTTATTGGCACAACAGACAACCACACAGCATTTTCTGAGCTGGTGGCTGCGATTGATGAACAATTTCAGTAATCACAAAGCAGCGTCGCTGATTAAAAATTTCCACTTCGAGCGCATCATTTTTAGCTCGACCTAACAGTCGAGACCCCAAATAAGAATCGACCGCGAGCATACCTGTCATGGGTTGCCCCTTGCGCGAGCTGACCAATGTCATGCGATATTGATAGGCGCGTTCAACATCCACTAAGCGAACCGTGTCTCCAACCGCAATACGAGCTCGGTTACGGCAATGGGCTTGTTGCTCGCAGGTTTCAAATAGCGATAACAACCTTAGTGGTGATTGATAGGTTAAAAAGCGACTGGTTAACCACCAAGTTCGCAGCGCCAAGCAGTACGCCGAGAACCAGCGTTCAAACATGATTATTTCCTTCTTAATGCCTTGTCTTACAAATAAATTCAGTGCATTGAACCGGAAGTGCATCACTTCCGGCTTAGTTCAGGAAAATCATCACCATTTTCTTAGTCTCCTTATTCATCAGTTCTTCAGCACTATAGCGAGCAGAAAAAAGAAAGCAAAAACGCTCAAGCGAACAAAATGGCGAGAAAAAAAGAAAACAGAAATAAAATGGCAGGCTTGATCGGGTTGTTGGCAGTTAGTACCAGAAAAACATCAGCTTTGGCAGAAAGTGGCGATTTTAGCTGGTGGTTGACCCGTCCTGATATGGGTTGACACTTTTTAACTAAAACGCTCGATGTACTTCATCGGGCGTTTTGTATTTTAAA
>NZ_JAWORT010000037.1:0-25944 GCF_033337975.1 Vibrio sp. Vb2880 | reverse complement strand
TTCAGGTAAAGGCAGAGGGTCTGGATATCCCTGTCATTCATGACCTTCAATGCCTGTTGTCTGACTACTGAGAAGGGTTGATTATCATCAATGTTCTCATCCACAAACAGATGCAGTAACTCTGCCGCTTTCGTGACATTGTCCGCGGCTGACTGCCAGGACAGGAACACTGCTTGTTGTGCAAAGGTGTTGGCAGCTTCTTGTTGCTTGCGGATATGGTAAATGAACCCATCAGTTAACCGTTCCAGTGCCAGTTGTATCCGCTCTGTCAGGTGACATAGCAACCATAGATGCTGCTGTGCGCGTTTGAATCGTTTGAGTTTACTACCGTAATAGTTGATGAGCTCACCGAAGTGTTGTCGATTTTTAAGAGACAGATTAAGCCCATCGATAACGCCATTGATTTGCGTGCGCCATGGCGCTAACTGATGATAAAGGGCAAGCTCTTTTTTAAGTTCAGGTACGGTCAGACTTTTTGCACCGCCTCTGAGCTGGTTCAGGCTTAGTCCGTCATCAATGGCTGTTATGCTGTCCAGAAAGACGTGAAGTTCAGGACTGGTGAGTTGATTAAGTTGGTGCGCCAGGTCTTTTCTGACCTGCTGCATCGCTCTGCTTATCAGTCTCTGGAGTACGGTGTACCTAGGGATAGCAATGCTGTGACTGGTTAGGAATTCAATAGCAGTATCAAAGAGGTAACGCGGCTCCAGCCAGGCATTGCCCACCTGAACAAGGTGGTCGAAAAGAGAATTGAAGTGCTGACTTTCGTCCCATTTGTGATAACCAGCAAGGTCTAATACTTTTGCGTAGAGTCGATCTTTTTGTTTTTGTGAGGGAGTGAATGGTCTGAGCCCCTTGCCGCCAAGCAGCTCTTTACTGATGAACATTAAATCCTTAGAAACCTGCGAGTAAGCGATATCTAGGATGACGGGCTTTGATTTGAAGTATCCCAAAATCGCGACAAAGTAACATCTATGAGCTCTGAGACGAATTGACCGAAAAACTGCCAATTCCGCATCGTTCAGAGAAAAGTACAGACATTGTTCTTCGATTGAAAAAATGGGTGGGGAATAAAGATCTGCCTGTTCTGCTCTCGTGAGAATAGTAATTTCGTTTTTGATGGCCATATCAGGGCTGTTCCGTATTAAATGTACGATATTTACCTAATTTGCCACACTTATAAGTAGTAACCCACCTCCGCAGCCATTTATTGGTGTGGTCTACAGAGGATTATGTCTTTTTAGAGGGGAAAATCCCTAGAACCCCGTGATGGTCGGCGCGCCGTAGCTCTTCTGCAGCACGACGTTGCGGCCCTTCGGGCCGAGGGTCGCCTTCACGGCGTTGGCGAGCACGTTGACGCCGCGCACCATCTTGGAGCGCGCGTCTTCGCCGAAACGAATGTCCTTGGCAGCCATTGCGAATTACCTCGAAAAATTATTCGGATGAGAAATGTGTGGGAGCGACGCGCGATCAGCCGAGGATCGCGAACAGGTCGTCTTCCTTCACCACCAGCAGCTCGACGCCGTCCAGCTTCACTTCGGTGCCGCTGTACTTGCCGAACAGCACCTTGTCGCCGACCTTGACCTGCGGCGCGCGGACCTGGCCGTTGTCCAGCACCTTGCCGGTGCCGACGGCGACGACTTCGCCCTTGATCGGCTTCTCGGTGGCCGAATCCGGGATCACGATCCCGCCGGCGGACAGCTTCTCTTCTTCCATGCGCTTGATGACCACGCGGTCGTGCAGCGGCTTGATATTGGACATGGCAACCTCGGTAAATGGTTGATTGACGTGGAAAAACCCGGCGATTTTAGCAGTCGCGCGAAGCGAGTGCCAAACCGCGGACAACAGAACCGGGCGAACCCGGCATGCCACCGAGATGGGGCGGGCCCGCCGACTTTCAAGGGCCGCACGCGGATGTCCGCCAGGCCCGCCGGATCGGGGCAGCCGCTACCCTATGCCGGTGAGCGCCCTGATCTGCTTCTGCACCTGTCCCGACGCCGACAGCGCCGAGCGCATCGCCACCGCGCTGGTGGCCGAGCGCCTGGCCGCCTGCGTCAACCTCCTGCCCGGCCTGCGTTCGGTCTATCGCTGGCAACGCAAGGTCGAGGCCGCGGCCGAGGTCCTGCTGCTGGTCAAGACCAGTGCCGAGGCCTACCCCGCCCTGCAGGAACGCCTGCGCCAACTGCATCCCTACGAACTCCCGGAGCTGCTCGCGGTCGAAGCCGCGTCCGGCCTGCCCGAATACCTGCAATGGCTGGCCGCCGAGAGCCGACCGGTAAACTGAGCCAATGACCGCATCCACGATCCGCCTGCGCCGCTGGCTGGCCGGGCTCGCCCTGCTGCTTGCGCTGCCCGCGACCTCGGCCGTCGCCCAGGACTTCGAACTGCCGCCGGTCGACGAGGTCTTCGTCCTGTCCGCGCAGGCCACCGCGCCGGACCGCATCGAGGTGCGCTGGCGGATCGCCGACGGCTATTACCTGTACCGGCACCGCACCTCGGTCAAGGCCGATGCCGCCTTCACCGGCGCGACCATGGCGCTGCCGAAGGGCAAGGCCTACCGCGACGAATTCTTCGGCGACGTCGAAACCTACCGCAAGGAATTGCTCGGCACCCTCACCGGCACGCCCGCGGCCGGCGCGAGCGCGACCACCCTGACCGTGAAGTACCAGGGCTGCGCCGATGCCGGCGTGTGCTACCCGCCGCAGACCCGCACCCTGAAGGTCGCGTTGCCGGGCGAAGCGGGCGCTGGCGGCTTCGGCTGTAAGGCGCGCGGGCTGCATGATTATGTCGTCAAGAACGGCTCTGCCGATCATCCCAACGCCGAGGTGAAATTCGCACTGGGTGATGTGGTCAACACCATGATCGGCTGCACTAATGGTGAAACGATCATGCTGTGCCACGACACCTCGCTGCCGCGCCCCTATTCTCTCGGCTTTCGGGTGCAAGGCACCGAGGGGCTGTGGATGGACGTCAACAAGTCGATCTATCTGGAGGGCAAGAGCCCACAGCCGCACCGCTGGGAGCCTGCCGAGGGCTGGTTTGCGAAATACGATCACCCGCTATGGAAACGCTACGCCGATCTGGCGGCAGGGGCCGGGCATGGCGGGATGGACTGGTTCGTGATCCACGCTTTTGTCGAGGCGCTGAAGGCCAAGGCCCCGATGCCAATCGACATTTACGACGCGCTGGCCTGGAGCGCGATCACGCCTCTGTCGGAACAATCGATTGCTGAGGGCAATCGCACGTTAGATTTTCCCGACTTCACCCGAGGGCAGTGGCGCACCCGCAAGCCGATCTTTGCGCTGAACGACGCCTATTGATCGACGCGATTTAGGCCAAGCGCACCGCAAAGGCGAAATTGGTAATCTTGTCGGTATCCTTGACGCCCGGCGCGCTTTCGACGCCGCTGGAGGTATCGACCAGCGGCGCTCCGGTGCGCGCAATCGCCTCGGCAACATTCGTCGGATTTAGCCCGCCTGCCAGCCCCCACGGCAAGGCACCGCGATATCCGGCCAGCAGCGACCAGTCGAACGCCAACCCCATGCCGCCGGGCAGCGCGCCTTTGGGGGTCTTGGCGTCGAACAAGATCAAGTCCGCCGCCCCGGCATAGGCTGCGGCGCGTGCGACATCGCTGGCGCTGGCGACGGGCAGCGCCTTCCACACCGGCTTGCCAAACCGCGCGCGCAACTGGGCCACGCGTTCGGGCGATTCCGAACCGTGCAGCTGCAGCGCGTTCAGCTTGGCTGCCACCAGTGCGTCGGCGATGACAGCATCATCCGCATCGACGAACAAACCGACCATGGCGATCTGGCCAGCTGCGCGCGATGTCAAAGCGCCCGCGACATTCGACGTAACCGCACGGGGCGACGCTGGATAGAACACCAACCCGGCATAGTCCGCCCGCGCCGCGATGGTCGCATCGAGCGCCTCGGGTGTGCTGATCCCGCAAATCTTGATTTTCGCGGGCATGCGGTCAGTCGGGGTTCTGGATCAGCCGCACCAGCGTGCAGTCGGGATCGATCAGGTAGCCGATCCTCAGGCCGCTCGCCTCCAGTTGCGGAGCTTTGAAGCGCGGCCAGCCGGTGCTTTTTTCCTCGGCTCCCGCCGCGTTCACCAATGCCACCATGGCATCGAGATCATCCAACCGCAGGCAACAGCCGAACGAGCTCGTAGCTGGGTCGAGGTCAGGATAGGGGAAGAATTCGAGCTGCAAACCGCCGCGCTGCAGGATCATCCAGCCGCGATCCTTCCAACTCGTCGCAAAGCCCAGCTTCGCATAAAACGCCTCTGTCACATCGAAATCGCGCGATGGCAGATTGGGGGTGACGTGGTCAGCCATGGCTCAGCGCAGCTTGTCGGCCATGCGGGCCGTATGAGTGATTGCGGCGCGGCTATCGGGGGCGGAATGGCTCATCACGATCATGCTGGCCTTGGGGAACGCCGCACCAAACGCGCGCGCTGACGCGGCGTAGTGCTCAGTGTCGGCATCACCGAGATTGCCGAGCGACTTGGCCTTGCTGTCCTTGATCAGGCAGCCACCAAAAGCGATGTCGGTGCCGTCGATCCCAACGGTGATATTGTCACTGGTGTGGCCGGGGCCGGGGTAAAATACCTTGAGCGGGCCAAAGTTGGGCGCGGTTGCTGGTTCGACCCAGCCATTGGCGGCGAAAGTCAGGCTGTGTTGCGCCGCAACCATCCCCTCTTGCGGGGCAAGCTGGTTCGACAACGCATTGGCATAAGTCGCAATCCCCGCCGCATGCAGCGCGTCCATACCGCCCATCTTGTCCTGATGCGCGTGAGTCACCACCGCCAGCGCGACCGGCAGGTTGATCTCCTGCTTGATCCAGTTGAGGATCTGGGCGGTCTGGTCATCGGTCCAGGCGGTATCGACCACCAGCACGCGGCCGCCATCCCTGACGATCAAACCGTTGGAAGCGACTGCCCCGAAACCCGGCATGTCGAGATAGGAAGTGTGCTGCCAGACATTCGGTGCGAGCTGGCGGAAAACCAGATCGCCAAACCGTTGGTCGCCAGTTTCCATTTGCTGGCCAATCGTCGGGCGGATTTCACCGGGCATGCACCCGCTCAGCATCAATGCAGCGGCTAATGCGGTGCTCAGCTTCGCGACCGGGTGCATAATATTGGGCAATTCCATCAAGTTTTCCTTTTATTCAGCATTAAAAACCCCGCAAATGCGAGGCCTAGTAAATAGATGATCTTAATTTGGTTCACTGTAGCAAAAATATGGGGCGAATTCAAACATGAGGTGCGACAGTTTCAAAAGCCATATGATAATCAACAAGCTGAGCAAATTTCTCTAATGGTGTAAGCCAATCTAAGGAAGGTGAGAACAAGTACCCTCCACAACAAAACTGAAAATTTTAGTCGATTTAATTCAAATGCTTACAAAGGCGTATTTTTGTACTTGGTGACTTATTCGCACCTTCCCTAACGCTCTGGTTCTGAAATCCATCCCTGTCGGTGTTGCTTATGCAGTCTGGTCGGGACTCGGCGTCGTCATAATTACAGCCATTGCCTGGTTGCTTCATGGGCAAAAGCTTGATGCGTGGGGCTTTGTAGGTATGGGGCTCATAATTGCTGCCTTTTTGCTCGCCCGATCCCCATCGTGGAAGTCGCTGCGGAGGCCGACGCCATGGTGACGGTGTTCGGCATTCTGAATCTCACCGAGGACTCCTTCTTCGATGAGAGCCGGCGGCTAGACCCCGCCGGCGCTGTCACCGCGGCGATCGAAATGCTGCGAGTCGGATCAGACGTCGTGGATGTCGGACCGGCCGCCAGCCATCCGGACGCGAGGCCTGTATCGCCGGCCGATGAGATCAGACGTATTGCGCCGCTCTTAGACGCCCTGTCCGATCAGATGCACCGTGTTTCAATCGACAGCTTCCAACCGGAAACCCAGCGCTATGCGCTCAAGCGCGGCGTGGGCTACCTGAACGATATCCAAGGATTTCCTGACCCTGCGCTCTATCCCGATATTGCTGAGGCGGACTGCAGGCTGGTGGTTATGCACTCAGCGCAGCGGGATGGCATCGCCACCCGCACCGGTCACCTTCGACCCGAAGACGCGCTCGACGAGATTGTGCGGTTCTTCGAGGCGCGGGTTTCCGCCTTGCGACGGAGCGGGGTCGCTGCCGACCGGCTCATCCTCGATCCGGGGATGGGATTTTTCTTGAGCCCCGCACCGGAAACATCGCTGCACGTGCTGTCGAACCTTCAAAAGCTGAAGTCGGCGTTGGGGCTTCCGCTATTGGTCTCGGTGTCGCGGAAATCCTTCTTGGGCGCCACCGTTGGCCTTCCTGTAAAGGATCTGGGTCCAGCGAGCCTTGCGGCGGAACTTCACGCGATCGGCAATGGCGCTGACTACGTCCGCACCCACGCGCCTGGAGATCTGCGAAGCGCAATCACCTTCTCGGAAACCCTCGCGAAATTTCGCAGTCGCGACGCCAGAGACCGAGGGTTAGATCATGCCTAGCATTCACCTTCCGGCCGCCCGCTAGCGGACCCTGGTCAGGTTCCGCGAAGGTGGGCGCAGACATGCTGGGCTCGTCAGGATCAAACTGCACTATGAGGCGGCGGTTCATACCGCGCCAGGGGAGCGAATGGACAGCGAGGAGCCTCCGAACGTTCGGGTCGCCTGCTCGGGTGATATCGACGAGGTTGTGCGGCTGATGCACGACGCTGCGGCGTGGATGTCCGCCAAGGGAACGCCCGCCTGGGACGTCGCGCGGATCGACCGGACATTCGCGGAGACCTTCGTCCTGAGATCCGAGCTCCTAGGGATCGCCTCAGAAAACGGAATCTATGGTCACTCCCGTTTTTGCAACACCGATTTTGACGACAAGTTGGCTTGCTTGAATCTATCCGGCGTCTGAATGGGATTTTATTCCCGCGCCTTGATGAGTTCCGCGCCTGATGAACCTCCAGAAAATATACGGCTTCAATGAGCCTTTCCGTTTTACAGGTTCCTCAACAGGCCGGTGGGCCGTTAGTATCATCAATATCAGTATTCGCAAAACCAGATGAATGATTGTTTAAACTGGTGTATTTCTGCCTTTATGCTTCGTAAGTTTGCTGTCGCGCCGTCAGTGCCCAGGCTATTCTGGCCAGCTTGTTTGCCAGAGCACAGGTGACGACAAAGTTGCTTTTCCGACACAACAACTCCCTGACCCAGTCGGCCAACTTGCCAGACTGGTGTTCCAGTTTTTGTATGAATACCCTGGCACACTGAACCAACAAAGTTCGGATCTTTTTGTTGCCCCGCTTGCTAATCCCTAACAATGTCGTCCGACCTCCCGTGCTGTACTGTCGGGGTACCAGCCCTGTTGCCGCCGCAAAGTCACGGCTGCTGGCGTACTGCTTCCCGTCGCCAATCTCAGTTGAAATAGTACTGGCAGTCAGCGTTCCAACGCAGGGAATACTCAGCAAGCGCTGTCCAACCTCATCTTCGTCCAACTTTCGTTTCAACTGAGATTCCAGATCTTTAATCTGCTCAACAAGATAGTGATAATGCTGTTGTAATTTCAGCAGTAACTGGCTGAGATAAAGAGGCAAACTACTGTCCTCAAGAAGGGTACTCAGTCGACTAATAACGGCAGCACCTCGCGGAACGCTGATACCAAATTCCAGCAGAAAAGCATGCATCTGATTAGTTGTTTTCACCTTATCCTGAACCAGGGATTCACGGACACGATGCAGAGCTCGCATTGCCTGCTGAGATTCGGTTCTGGGCTGCACGAAACGCATAGATGGACGTGATGCTGCTTCACAGATAGCTTCAGCATCAACGAAGTCATTTTTGTTGCTTTTAACGAATGGGCGGACAAATTGCGGTGATATCAGCTTTGGAAAATGCCCTAACTCTTCCAGCTTGCGTGCCATAAAGTGAGAACCGCCACAGGCTTCCATCGCGATGGTTGTTGCCGGGCATGTCGCCAGAAATTCGATTAGCTTTGGTCGGGTGAATTTTTTACGGTAAACGGCCTTCCCACGATGATCCTGACAATGAATATGGAAAGAGTTCTTACCCAGATCGATACCAATAAGCGCAATGTTTTCCATGATGGTTCTCCGAATGAAAGCCTGTCCTCAGCATAGTACTGGGAAGGAGGGAGTGACCATCTCATTAAATAAAGCACGCTAAGCCGTAAGTAAGCGTGCTCCTGTGAAAGCCACAGCTAAAACTGCGTAGTACACATAGAGGTATTTTTTTCTAGATTTATATCGAATTTCGTTATCGAATTTCGCTTATTATTGATCAACTCGTTGCAGATCATGAAGGCGAAAGTATGACGAATAACCCTACCGATGACAGCAGACCATGGTCGGTCTTTCTTATTTTTCTGCGGCTTGGATTGACATCTTTTGGCGGCCCCATTGCGCACTTGGGCTACTTCCGCGCCGAATTTGTCACACGGCGGCGCTGGCTCTCCGAACGGAGCTATGCTGACTTGGTCGCGCTTTGTCAGTTCTTGCCAGGGCCTGCAAGCAGCCAGGTCGGCATAGCGGTAGGACTGTCTCGGGCTGGATACAGCGGGGCGCTGGCTGCTTGGGCTGGCTTCACGCTGCCGTCTGCCATAGCCTTGATCCTTTTTGCGCTCGGCATCTCCAGCTATGGCGATTACGTCTCGCAGGGCGCGTTGCATGGCTTAAAAGTGGTGGCTGTGGCCGTGGTCGCTCAAGCAGTATGGGGCATGGCGCGTAACCTATGCACGGATGGGCTGCGAGTCACCATCATGGCAATTGCTACCTGCGTCGTTTTACTTGTGCCGTCCGCGTGGGGACAGGTTGGCGTGATTGCTATCGCAGGCATCGCAGGCCGGTTATTGTTCAAGCCAGCGAAAGTTGTTGAGCATGACCCCCTACCTATCACGGTCAGTCACCGGGCCGGCGTGCTTTGGCTCTCGCTGTTCTTTGTCTTGCTGATTGGCCTGCCGGTGTTGGCCGAACTGATGCCAAGTCAAACCATGGCAATGGTGGATTCCTTCTATCGTGTCGGATCACTGGTGTTCGGCGGTGGTCACGTTGTGCTGCCATTACTGCAAGCCGAAGTGGTGCCCTCCGGCTGGGTCAACAATGAATCCTTTCTCGCGGGGTACGGGGCAGCTCAAGCGGTGCCCGGCCCTTTGTTCACGTTCGCCGCGTTTCTTGGTGCCTCGATGAACACCGCCCCGTCGGGCTGGATCGGCGGCATTGTGTGTCTGCTGGCTATCTTCGCGCCCTCGTTCTTGCTGGTCGTCGGATCAATGCCATTTTGGGAGCGTTTGCGCCGCAATACAGGCATCCAAGCTGCGCTGGCCGGGATCAATGCCGCTGTAGTCGGCTTGCTGCTGGCCGCGCTGTATCAGCCTGTATGGACTAGCGCCATCTTTCAGCCGCAAGACTTCGGCTTGGCATTAGTTGCCCTTGTCGCACTTATGTTCTGGAAGCTCCCGCCGTGGCTGGTTGTCCTCGGTAGCGGTGCAGCTGGGTGGCTGTTGAGCGTCGCTCTGTGAGGCACAAAAAATGACTGACAAAGACCTCTACGGCGGTTTGATCCGCCTGCACATCCTTCACCATGCAGCCGAGGAACCTGTCTTTGGGCTGGGGATCATCGAAGAGCTACGCCGACACGGCTACGAGATGAGCGCTGGCACCGTGTACCCGATGCTGCACGGCCTGGAAAAAAAAGGCTATCTGACCTCACGCCACGAACGCACCGGGCGACGTGAACGGCGTGTTTATGACATCACTGAACAAGGCAGAACTGCACTTGCTGATGCGAAAACAAAGGTCAAGGAGCTGTTCGGAGAGTTGGTAGAAGGTGGTTGAGTTTTTGCTTCTATGTCAGGTTGAGCTATGCCTCAGTCTGACAGTGATGAGTCGCAGGCGTTCGGATCGGCATCGGTTTCGCTCCCGGTCTTGGCGCGCGCCTGGAAGCGCTGATAGCACTCCAGCCCGCAGAAGTGCTCGACGTATTCCGCGCCTTCCGGGGTGAAGGCGGCATCGAGCGGGATTTCCTTGCAGCACACGCAGCAACTGGTGGCAGTCGGATCATTTGCATTCATGGTGGCACCCCTCCATTGACTGACGAAGACGGCGAATGCCGCCGCCGGCATCGGCTTGGCGAACAGGAAGCCTTGTCCTGTGTCGCAGTCCGCTTGTCGCAACAAATCAAGACTCGCCGATGTTTCCACGCCTTCGGCCACTACTTCCATGCCAAGCCCATGCGCAAGCTGAATCACGGTGCGCACGATGGTCTGGTCGCGGTGGTCGTTGGCGAGTCCGGCGACAAACGATTGGTCGATCTTGAGCGTGCTGATGGGGCAGCATTTCAGGTGTTGCAGGCAGGAATAGCCGGTGCCGAAGTCGTCGGCGGCGAAGCGCACACCGATCTGTCGCAAAGCTTCCAGGGCGGGGAAGATCGCCGGATCACCGAACGCAACCGATTCGGTCAGCTCAATTTCAAGATACGCGGCGGGCAACCCGGCATCGGCCAGCACGCCCTTTACCCACTTGTCGAAATCTGGCCCCACTTGGCTCGCCGAAACATTGACGGCCAGCCGGAACGGTTGCCATGCCAGCACCCGCCAGTCGCGCATTTGACGGCAGGCTGCGCCCAGCACCCATGCGCCGATTTCCGGCATCAGGCCGGACGATTCGATCACGGGCAGGAACTGGCCCGGCGGCAACAGTCCGAGCGTCGGATGACGCCAGCGCAACAGGGCTTCCGCGCCGACAATCTGCTCACTGCGCAAATCGACAATCGGCTGGTAGTGCAGCTCAAGCTGCCCGCGCTCGACCGCCTGCGCCAGTTGCGCCACTGTCCATTCAATTGGCTGGGAAGCGCTCATGATCGACCTCTGAAGGCCCGCAGCAGCCGCGTCACAGACAGGACAAACAAGCCGGTCAGCGTGAGGGCTGCAATACCCCAGTGCTCGCCGATGAACGCGCCGGCCGTCGTGCCGGCCAGCACAATGGCGAGAATCGGCAAATGACAGGGACAGGTGAGCACCGCCAGCGCACCCCACAGGTAGCCGGTGAACGGCTTGTGTGTCTCGGCCGGCATGCGCTCGGGGCTGTTCATGGCAAACTCTCCGCATGCTGTGCCGGCGCGGTCGGCATGGCGGCCAACTGCACTTCCAGATTGGCCAACGCTTCGCGCCGGCGTTCGACGAACTGACGCAGCACAGCAAGCTGCGCGGCAGTTTCATCGCAGTTCGCCGCATCCAGCGCCCGGCACAGCCGCGCCAATGCGCCGAGGCCGATGCCCGCCTCGAAGGCGGCCCGCACGAAGCACAGTCGCTGCAAGGCGGCGTCATCGAACAGGCCGTAGCCACCCGTGGTGCAGGCGACTGGCCGCAGCAATCCGCGCAGCAGGTAGTCGCGCACGATATGCACGCTCACCCCGGCATCAAGGGCCAGCCGGGACACCGTGTAGGCGTTCATCGAACACCTCCTTTTGGTCGGTTCACGGCAATGCATATACCGTTTCGCCGAGTTCAATCCGCGCGCTGCGAATCCGATGCCGGTGCCGTAGAACATTGGGTCGATATCCGATCACGGTGTCCTAGATGACATGGTCTGCAACAGATGTCGATTAAACTCCTGGCCCAAGCCGAAAGCCTCGTGGACACTGACGATCGCCAATCCTTCCAATCCTTGATGCTTGGAGGCCCAGTCTTCCGCCGTCGGGACAGATGCAAAGAAATGTACATGGCAACAGAAGGACTGACGAACGTCGGCTGCTTCCTGCGGCAATACCAAGGACACCGCCATGCCGGCAGGTTCGACAGCCTGTATCTCGCTGGGTGAAACCGTGAGTGAAACGGGTGCTCCGGTTGCAGCGCAATGCGATGAGACGCGAGCTGTACGGCCGATCAGCGCCGGAAATATCAAGGTGTCCAGCGCGCACCAGGCATACAGACGGCGGTCGTCAATTTCAAAGACATACGAAGTCTCGCGCAAGGTGAGGCCGTAGCCGATGATGTTCCCATCTTTGTCATATTCGGTACTGGTGGCCTGTTCGAGTACGGCGGCCACTCGCTCAGCGGGCCAGTCGAGAATCCCGGCAAGTGTCGTTCGTGAAACCGGACGCCCCTTGGCGAGTTCCCGCAGTAGCGGGACCAAGAGATCCGCAGTACCATTGGTACGATTGACCGAAGTGAGACGTTCTAAAATATATGGGGCGAGCTTCATGGTTCCATCTCCTTTCATCCTGCGCAGCAGGACAATTGTTTGACATCCTTGGTGAAGGTCTGCGCCGCGAGCTTCAGCCCCTCGACCATCGTCAGGTAGGGGAACAACTGGTCGGCCAGTTCCTGCACCGTCATGCGGTTGCGAATGGCGAGAACAGCCGTCTGGATCAATTCGCCGGCTTCCGGGGCGACGACCTGCACGCCGATGAGCCGTCCGCTACCTTCCTCGATGACCAGCTTGATAAAGCCGCGTGTGTCGAAGTTGGCAAGCGCACGCGGCACGTTGTCGAGCGTGAGCGTGCGACTGTCGGTTTCGATCCCGTCGTGATGCGCTTCCGCTTCGCTGTAGCCCACGGTTGCTACTTGCGGATCGGTGAACACCACGGCCGGCATCGCGGTTAGATTGATGGCAGCATCCCCTCCGGTCATGTTGATCGCGGCACGGGTGCCGGCCGCTGCCGCCACATAGACGAATTGTGGCTGGTCCGTGCAGTCGCCGGCCGCGTAAATGTGTGGCGTGCTGGTGCGCATGCCCTTGTCGATGACGATGGCACCCTGCGCATTGACGGTGACTCCCGCCGCGTCGAGTGCCAGGCTGCGCGTGTTCGGTGTCCGTCCGGTAGCGACCAGCAGCTTGTCGGCACGTACTTCACCGTGTCCCGTGGTCAGCACGAATTCGCCGTTCACATGCGCGACCTGGCTGGCTTGCGTGTGTTCCAGTACCTTGATCCCTTCGGCACGGAAGGCCGCTGTGACGGCCTCGCCGATGGACGGGTCGTCGCGGAAGAACAGCGTGTTGCGAGCTAGGATCGTGACCTGGCTGCCCAGCCGGGCGAAGGCTTGCGCCAGTTCCAGCGCGACCACCGACGAGCCGATCACGGCTAGGCGTTCGGGAATGGTGTCGCTGACCAAGGCCTCGGTCGAAGTCCAGTAGGGTGACTCTTTCAGGCCCGGAATCGGCGGCATGGCCGGACTGGCACCCGTGGCGACCAGGCAGCGGTCGAACATCACGACGCGCTCACCACCCTCGTTCAAACTAACGATAAGGCTCTGGTCGTCCTTGAAACGCGCTTCACCGTGCAGAACGGTGATGGCTGAATTGCCGTCCAGGATGCCTTCGTACTTGGCATGACGGAGTTCTTCGACACGGGCCTGCTGCTGGGCCAGCAGCCGCTCGCGCAAGATCGTCGGCGGTGTGGGTGGCATGCCGCCGTCGAATGGGCTTTCCCGGCGCAGATGGGCGATGTGGGCGGCGCGGATCATGATCTTGGACGGCACACAACCGACGTTGACGCAGGTGCCGCCGATGGTGCCGCGCTCAATCAGCGTGACCTGCGCGCCTTGCTCGACGGCCTTCAGTGCTGCCGCCATCGCGGCTCCACCGCTGCCGATCACGGCGACTTGCAACGGGCGCTCGCCGCCGCTGCCCTTGTCGACGGCACCCATCCAGCCGCGCACCTTGTCGAACAGCCCAGTGCGGTTGTCGGTCGGCGGGGCATCGGCGAGCATCGCTTTGTAGCCCAGGCCAGCCACGGCGGCGGTCAGTGCGTCCGGCGCTGTGCCTGGATCAAGGGCGAGCTGGGCCGCGCCCTTGGCATAGGACACTATGGCAGATTGGACGCCGGGTACTTTTTCCAGCGCTTCCTTGACGTGCGCCGCGCACGAGTCGCAGGTCATGCCGGTGATTTTTAGATGGGTCATGCGACAGATCCTTTTTCGTTTGTGGTAGCAGACAAGGGCGTCAGATGTGCTGCGCTGCCGTTTTCAGTGCCTCACTTCTTGACGCTGGACGGATAGCCCGCGTCTTCGGTGGCCTTGGTCAGCTTCTGCACGCTGGTCTTGGCATCATCGAAGGTGACAACCGCTTCGCGTGTCTCGAAGGTCACGTTAACTTTGCTGACGCCTTCGACCTTGGAAATCGCCTTCTTAACGGTGATCGGACAAGCGGAGCAGGTCATGCCCGGTACGGACAGCGTGACGGTCTGGGTGGCGGCCCACACGGGGGCAACAACGGCAGCGATGGCGAGAGAGGCAAACAGTTTTTTCATGATGAACTCCTGTGATTAATAGAAAAATGGCATGACGTAGGGAAATCCGAGCGCGACCAGAACCAGCGCGGCCACGACCCAGAAAATGAGCTTGTAAGTAGCGCGCACTTGGGGAATCGCACACACATCCCCTGGTTTGCAGGCTTGCGCCGGTCGGTAGATGCGCCGCCAGGCGAAAAACAGCGCCACCAACGCCGCGCCGATGAAGATCGGGCGATAAGGTTCCAACACCGTCAAGTTGCCGATCCAAGCGCCGCTGAACCCCAGGGCGATCAGAACCAGCGGCCCCAGGCAGCAAGCCGAGGCGAGGATGGCGGCTAGCCCGCCAGTGAAGAGCGCCCCGCGCCCGTTTTGAGGTTCAGACATACGCTTGTCCTTTCAAATCTGGATTGGATAGCTTAAGCTTACTTCCGTACCAATGTACGGAGTCAAGCGATATGGAAAAAAATTTGGAGAATCTGACTATTGGCGTTTTCGCCAAGGCGGCCGGGGTCAACGTGGAAACAATCCGGTTCTATCAGCGCAAGGGCTTGTTGCCGGAGCCGGACAAGCCCTATGGCAGCATCCGCCGCTATGGCGAGGCGGATGTGACGCGGGTGCGCTTCGTGAAATCAGCCCAGCGGCTCGGATTCAGCCTCGACGAGATCGCAGAGCTGCTGAGGCTGGATGACGGCACCCACTGCGAGGAAGCCAGCAGCCTGGCCGAGCACAAGCTTCAGGACGTGCGCGAAAAAATGACCGACCTGGCGCGCATGGAAACCGTGCTATCCGAACTTGTGTTCGCCTGCCATGCGCGGCAAGGGAACGTTTCTTGCCCGCTGATTGCTTCGCTGCAAGGGGAGAAAGAGCCGCGTGGTGCCGACGCGGTGTAGCCGAGGGTAGTTACGCCTTAGCGTGCTTTATTTAATGAGATGGTCACTCCCTCCTTCCCGGTACTATGCTGAGGACAGGCTTTCATTCGGAGAACTATCATGGAAAACATTGCGCTCATTGGTATCGATCTGGGTAAAAACTCTTTCCATATTCATTGCCAGGATCGTCGCGGGAAGGCTGTTTACCGTAAAAAATTTACCCGGCCAAAGTTGATCGAATTTTTGGCGACATGCCCCGCTACAACCATCGCAATGGAAGCCTGTGGCGGTTCTCACTTTATGGCACGCAAGTTGGAAGAGTTGGGGCATTCCCCAAAGCTGATATCACCACAATTTGTCCGCCCGTTCGTTAAAAGCAATAAAAACGACTTTGTCGACGCCGAAGCTATTTGTGAAGCTGCATCGCGTCCGTCTATGCGTTTTGTGCAGCCCAGAACGGAATCTCAGCAGGCAATGCGGGCTCTGCATCGTGTCCGTGAATCCCTGGTTCAGGATAAGGTAAAAACAACCAATCAAATGCATGCTTTTCTGCTGGAATTTGGCATTAGCGTTCCCCGAGGAGCTGCCGTTATTAGCCGACTGAGTACCATTCTTGAGGATAATAGTTTGCCTCTTTACCTCAGCCAGTTATTGCTGAAATTACAACAGCATTATCACTATCTTGTTGAGCAGATTAAAGATTTGGAATCCCAGTTGAAACGAAAGTTGGACGAAGATGAGGTTGGACAGCGCTTGCTGAGCATTCCCTGCGTCGGAACACTGACAGCGAGTACTATTTCAACTGAGATTGGCGACGGGAAGCAGTACGCCAGCAGCCGTGACTTTGCGGCGGCAACAGGGCTTGTACCTCGGCAGTACAGCACGGGAGGTAGGACGACATTGCTGGGAATTAGTAAGCGAGGTAATAAAAAGATCCGAACTTTGTTGGTTCAATGTGCCAGGGTATTCATACAAAAACTGGAACACCAGTCTGGCAAATTGGCCGATTGGGTCAGGGATTTACTGTGCCGGAAAAGCAACTTTGTCGTCACTTGTGCTCTGGCAAACAAGCTGGCCAGAATAGCCTGGGCCCTAACGGCACGACAGCAAACTTATGTAGCATAACGGCAGAAATACACCGGTTTAAAGAATTACTGATCTGGTTTTGCGAATACTGATATTGATGATACTAACGGCCCACCGGCCTGTTGAGGAACCTGTAAAACGGAAAGGCTCATTGAAGCCGTATATTTTCTGGAGGTTCATCAGGCGCGGAACTCATCAAGGCGCGGGAATAAAATCCCATTCAGACGCCGGATAGATTCAAGCAAGCCAACTTGTCGTCAAAATCGGTGTTGCAAAAACGGGAGTGACCATAGATTCCGTTTTCTGAGACGACCCCTTGTAGGATTGGCTGTATCTGGGGACACTATAACCGTCAAAGAAGCCGGTTTGGTGTTGGTCATTGGGGTTATCCTGTGGATCTATGGTATAATCTTAACCAAGGTCAGCAATTCCTAAGGGGGTCAAATGGACGCTTTCACATTAGGCATGTTGGGGTTGCTCATTTTTTTCACTGTCGTCACTGGCGGCAGTCTGTATCTCTACCATGAGAAACAGAAGGAAAAAAAGCATCACAACGCCTAAAGAGTAACTGCGACAATGAACGTAAAGGCCAGCAATAGCTGGCCTTTTTTTATACTTGCAGTTTGAGGTGTTACATGTCACGATAAGGTAAGTGTGACATGTAACGGAAAAGGTGATTTTTTGAAAGTATCCAATGAAGATGCTCAGGCTACGGCGATCTATCTCCTCAGAGCTGCTTCGCGCCCAGCTTTCTGGCGTGACGTCCCATTCGATAAGAAACTTGAAGCCGTGGACAGCCTGAACAGCATAGGGCGATCA
This sequence comes from Vibrio sp. Vb2880, assembly GCF_033337975.1. Lineage (NCBI taxonomy): Bacteria > Pseudomonadati > Pseudomonadota > Gammaproteobacteria > Vibrionales > Vibrionaceae > Vibrio > Vibrio sp. Vb2880. The sequence continues at coordinate 8,949 of NZ_JAWORT010000037.1, read as the reverse complement.
CCATCAGAACTCACTGAATGGATTAATAAATACCTGACAGCAGAGCAAATCAATAAACTCGGGACATCAATTAGGCAACGTCGCAGAAGGGGATATGGTGTTGGTAAAAGCATAACTATAAGCGATAAAGCCCACAGGATTTTGAAGCGGTTGTCAGAAGTCGATGGTTGCAGTTTGTCAGAAGTGATCGAGAAACGCCTAGCCCGAGCTTATAAAAATACATGGGACCATAAATAGAGTGACACTAGGGGTTGCATTTTTAAAACCCGTGATAGCATCTAAATGAACCCAAACGAATAGGGGGGCTGGCGGCGATGCCGACCATTATCCCGACAATGGAGAAATAGACCATGATGACATTGACTACCGTCTCGAAGAAAACTTCAAATAATTCAGCCCTTGTATTCTGGCGCGTTGGTACAAAACGGAAAGGCATCCTTGATGTCCATATTGATTTTGACCACGAAGAAGCGGATCTTTTGGCTGAGCTCGTAGCCATTCGCTATCTGGCGCTGGACAAACAGGTTTTTTGCAGAGAGCCAGGTGCTGGTGCTGGTTACAAGCTGGTGGTATCCAAAGGTGCAATCAAGAAGCTGGCGCTGGGCAAATCCACCAAGGCTTTTGCTTTCAAGTTTGCGGCTTGCCTCACTGGGCGTTTAAAGGGCGCTACTATTGAAGTCTCGCAGAGCATGGAGTTTATGGATGAGCCGGGAGAGGGCAACATTGAGCTCCTCGATGTGGACAAGCAAGCCTATACCCAGACCCATGACGAAATATCTACACCTGCCATTGGCCCCGTCCTGGTTACTCAACATGCCATCGATCAGTATCAGGCCCGGATAACCTCTGGAGACCCTAAAAAACCGTGGGCCTCACTTGTTGGCCGCCTCCAGCATCCAGAGTTACAGGTTCAGCCCTTTGACGAGAAAGTGGCTCGCCATAAAGCCAGAAAGTATGGCCGCGTAGATAACGTGGAAGTCTGGGGCCATAGAGATTCCAAGTTCAAGTACCTGATGGTGATCAACGACGACAACCAAAAACGTGTTCTTGTCACAGTGTTTGAGCGAAATGAGTAACCTGCTTCTCATTTGTTCTGAATACACAACCTCTCCAAATCACGTATTCATACCCTAAAAGGGCAATAACGCAGTCGTTGATAACGACTCTCCCACCTGAAAATAGCTCCAGCATAAAAACTGGAGCTGTAAATGAGATCGAGACCTTCCCTTTTACTGATGCGAAACCTGCGGTCATTGGCCGTTGTGGTGCTCGCAACTTTGCCATGCGTTGCTTTTGCACAATGGCGGGTTGTAGCCGTGAGCACCGAAGTAGACAAAATGCGCTTCAACACCATCATAGACGCGCATTCCTTCATGAAGAATTATCGCTCTGGTGAGGAGCAAGGGAAGGGAACGCCAGTTGGGGATGCGCTTTATCCGGTTGCCAGTTATGGTGATGGCCGTTATGTCTCCAGGATCTGTTTTAAGTATCTAGGTGCTACTGGCGATTATGACCCCACTACCTGCACTGGCGACCCAGCTACGGTCTACTGGCGCTCAACCTATGTTCTGCCGGGTGAGATGGATAAAACACCGTTCCTGGACAGGGATCTCGGCTTACCAACAACGACCATGTGTGTAGGGAACCCTATCCATCTTGGCACCGGCAACAAGTTCCAGGCTGAACTGGATTATCAAAGCGGAGGCTCCGACCCTTTCACATTCACCAGATACTACAATAGCCACCTTCCTGATGAAGAGCTCGGCGGCTGGCGGCATACCTACTCGCGGAGCGTCGAGGTCAACGCCTCGAAGTACGGTGAGAACATGGTTGTCCTGCACCGGCCAGAAGGGCAACAACTCGCGTTCTACAACTCGTCCTCTGTCTGGGTGCCAACATGGAAAACCGATGATACCTTGACGAAGGATGCTACCGGCTGGCGCTACACTCAATCTGACGGGGTAGTCGAGGCCTATGATGAAACCGGACGACTGACCGGCATCGAGAAGCCCAACGGCAATCACATCACCCTGAGCTATCTGAACGGAGAGCTATCCTCGATCACTGACGGCTTTGGCCGCACCATCCAGTTCCAGTATCAAGATGGCCGCATGGTCAGTGTCACCGATCCTGCTGGTGGCAGTATTCAGTACCAGTACAACAGCGCTGGCAAGCTGGCGGAAGTGATCTACCAGGACAATACGAGCCGCAGCTATCTCTACGATGACCCGAATGCACCGGGTTTGCTCTCTGGGCTGGTGGACGAGAACGGCAACCGTTTCGCCACATGGGGATATGATACTCAGGGGAGAGCGGTTCTAAGCGAACACGCCGGGGGCGCAGAGAAAACTCAGGTAAGCTACAACGCTGACGGAAGCGTCTCTGTCACCAATGCCCTCGGCCACGTTCAGCGATACACCTACAGTCGCCACAATGGGATGCTCAAGCCTGATGTGGTTGAGGGTGCGCCGTGTACCGGCTTTGTGGGCGGCAAGGAAACCTACGTCTACGACAGCAAAGGCCTCGTCTCCAGCATTACTGACCGCGCTGGGCAGAAGCGCACGTTCACCCATAACGACCGGGGATTGGAAACCACCCAGATAGACCAGGACGGGGGTAAGGTTACGACCGACTGGCTTCCTTCCAAGTCGCTCCCGGCAAAAATCACAGAACCAACCAGGATCACTGAGCTCACCTACGACACTCATCTCCGGGTGATAAGCCGCAAGGTCACTGATCGCAGCTCGGGCGCTTCCCGGACATGGACCTACACCTATGCCCCTGTTGGTACAGGAAAGCCGAGCCTGTTGGCCTCGGTTGATGGTCCGCGCACCGACGTCAGCGATGTTACGACATTTGACTACGATGACCAGGGCAACCTGATCCGGACAACGAACGCGCTGGGGCAGGTGACGCAGTTTGGTGACTACGACGCGAACGGTCGCGCCGGGACCATTCAGGGTGTCAATGGTGTAACCCAAACCCTCACCTATGACGCCAGAGGAAGACTTGTCAGCTCCACTGGGCCAGAAGGAACCACGGTCTACAACTATGATGCTGTGGGCCTCCTGAGTTCGCTGACCAAGCCAAATGGTGCAACCGTCAGCTATGAGTACGACGCTGCACATCGGCTGGTGGCGGAAACAGATGCACAGGGCAACCGGCGCGAGCTTGAGCTCAATGACCTCGGGAACCCAGTAGAAGAGCGACTGCTCGATGCGCTGGGCCAGACCCGTTGGATAGAGCGCCGGATCTTCAACGAAATCGGCTGGCTCTCCAGTGTCTCCGACGCCTATAGCAATCAGTCATCGTTTTCCTACGATGTGGTGGCAAACCTGATACAGGAGACCAGTCCCTCTGGTAACACACACTCCTACAAGTACGACGGCTTCCATCACCGGACACAAACGACCGATCCCCTCGGGAAGGTCACGCAGGTGCTCTACAAGGATACCGGCGATGTTTACCGTGTCTCCGACCCTCGTTCGCGCCTGACCTACTACAGCTACAACGGCTTTGGCGAAGTGACCCAGGTCCGGAGCCCGGACACCGGCACCACCGACATTACCTATGACGAAGCCGGTAACGTGGCAACGCGCAAAACGGCCAAGGGGCAAACCACAAGCTACAGCTATGACGCGCTGAACCGGATCATCGAAACCTCCAGCGATGTCGCTGGCGAATCGCCAATTCTGTACGGGTACGACGAAGCAACCTCACCATACGGCATAGGCCGCTTGACCTCAGTCGATGATGGCAACGGTGTCCGGAGATTTGGCTACACCCCCGAAGGATGGCTGGCTTACGAAACCTGGGAAACCCACGGGCAGAGCCTGACTACCCAGTACCAATACGATGGTGCAGGCCTCGTCACGAAGATCACGTATCCCAGTGGCCGTGAGGTCTCCTACACCCGTGACTCAGCCGGTGACGTCATCGAGGTGACAACGACACAAGCAGGCACCACAACAAACCTGGCAAGCCAGATTGAGCGAGCGCCCTTTGGCCCCGTCACCAGTATGGTCAGAGGGAACGGCATTTCAGAAAGCCGCACTCTGGATCTCGATTACCGTGTCACCGGCATCGACGCTGCTAGGGTGCATTCGCTGGTCTATCGGTACACGCCAGACTCGTTGATTTCAGCCATAGACGACAATCTCAGCTCATCAGTCAATCAGTCACTCGGTTATGACGCGGTTGGCCGCATCACCTCTGCTGAGGGGATCTATGGCGTTTTGGGCTATGGCTATGACGCCACCGGCAACAGGACCTCGATCACGACCGATGGCCTGAGCCAAAGCTACACCATCAACTACATGAACAACTGGTTGGTGAAGGCCGGGCAAACCTCCAGAAGCTATGACGCCAATGGCAACCTGACGAAGCAGGGGGCGGATACCTTCACCTATGACAGCCAGAACCGGCTGGTGGCCGCAACGGTCGCGGGAGTGACTGTAAGCTACACATACAACCATCTGGATCAGCGTGTAACCAAGACCCTAAACGGGCATACCCGGCTGCTGGTTTACGACCTGGCAGGAAACCTCATCGAGGAGCTGGACGCGGCCACTGGAGACGTGCTGGCGGAGTACATCTGGCTCGATGGGACACCCTTGGGCTTTGTTCAGTCAGGACAGACCTACCAAGTCCACGTCGATCACCTGGGCACCCCGAAGGCACTGACCGACGTCAGCGGCCAAGTCGTTTGGAAGGCGAGCTACAGCCCGTTCGGTAAGGCCAGCATCATCATCCAGGGGCCAACCTTCAACCTGCGATTCCCAGGACAGTATTACGACGCGGAGACCGGGTTCCACTACAACTGGCGGCGTTACTACGACCCAGCGACCGGGCGGTACATTACCAGCGACCCTCTTGGCCTGATCGATGGAGTAAACACCTACGGGTATGTGCATGGAAACCCTATGTCCAATACCGACCCGACGGGTGAATTTGCGTTTGTTGGTGCAGGTATTGGAGCTGGGTTGGAGCTACTTAGCCAACTAATCGAAAATAATGGGAGTTGGAAATGTGTTAGTTGGTCAAAAGTTGGAATCGCCGGAGCGATTGGGGCTATAGGTGGCGGCTGGGCGTCAGGAGTTTTCAGACATGCCAGCTCCGGTAAATCGTGGTTCAAATTAAGCCAAAAATGGAGCAATGTCTCACCCAGAGTAAGGAAAGTTCAAGGGGTTCCACGAGGTAATGAGCTTCACCATTGGGCTATTCAGAGAAATGGCAAGTTTGGCAAATATGTTCCTGACTCAATAAAAAACCATCCTTGGAACTTGAAGTCCATTCCAAGAGATATTCACCAAAACATTCACGGCAATGGACCTACCCCATATAGCGCATTTGGTCGTTGGTGGCACGGGACGCCTGAATGGGCAAAAGTAGCTCAAGCCTCTCCTGTTAGTGGTGGTTTAGCTGATTCAATAAATGATGAGGGATGCGGTTGTGCAAATTGAATTTCCAGCGCTGCTTGTGAGCAGCAAGAAAAGGTCGCTCTTCGTAGTGGCATCAGAATCCGAGTTCGGGAAATGTACTATTCAGTCTTTGAGGAACGGTTATTTTGAGCTGATGGACATTTATGATTCGGAAGGTCGTCACTACAAAATAGACGAGGTTGCGAGCTACAAGCCGCTAAGTCCATTCTGGTACTGGCCTGTAGAAATTGTGATGTATGGTTCTCGACTGTTTAAGGCTAATTTCAATGCTGTTCTTATCTCTAATCTGGATTGCAAGGAGTTAAAATCTGAACTTTGTGATTTGGCTAAAAAGTACAGAAGTAATTTGGATTCCGGCGTCGGAATTGAAAAGATTATGGAGGAAATGGAGTCTGCCAGAACAATTAAAGAATTGATAAAGGTTTTTGGCTAGTTATTCATTGAATACGCTGGTGTTAGTCTAGCTAACCGACGCCAGCGGCCAAGTGTTTGGAAGGCGAGCCATCATAGAGTCAGTAGAGAGAGATACTTTTGGAAATCAATAGTATTATGATTGGTACAAATGAGTTGTAGCTCCATATTTTAAAGGGGGATTTCAGAGAAATGAAGAATAAGAAGGTAATAACTTTGATAATGGCCGCAGCCGCATCATGCTCGTCAGTCTACGCCGCGACATTACCGACCAGTGAGGTAGACGCATACATACTTGCGATGAACACCATGTCACCTATCACTGCAAAGTACACCATCCAGTACAAGCAAGCGGTTGAGCAGAAATGCAATACAGCCCTGAGCGTTGAGCAGCTCAACTCAAAGGCATTCACCAATGTTGTCCAGGCAATGGTGAGTAGTGAGACCGTCGATAGAATGGGGCTTGATGCTGCTGGTGGATCACTCCAGGATACCCTGTCTGTGATCGGCAAGAACGTCACATGCAGTGACCTGAACGCGCCATTTAAAGCACTCTTGGATGATAAGGACTTCACCAGAAAGCATCAGCACCTATCGAAGGTGCTGCATACTTGGAATGAAGTTGTTTCTCAAAGCAAACCCTGAGTAACAAAAAGGAGCCTAACTGGCTCCTTTTTTAATGGGGATGATGTTACGTTCGTGGACGTTATTTTCACTCGGGATATGTAACGTTGAAAAAGGCGTACCGACAAGAGAGTGGTCACATAGCTCTCCATAATAGATGAGCGACAAAATCTCTTGCTCGTTGATTTTTCCCACCTTAAAAAGGTAATTGATTATTGCTGTATCCAGTAGGTCGTGACACCCATTAAGCAGATCCACGATATTGGCCGCAGCTTCATTTTCCTCTCCGTCATCTCGACCGGCTAATACTGATTCAACCCAAGCCTCAAGGCTCGGATGTCCCTCAGCGAGCTCTATTTGACGGCACTCGTTCTCGATCAACCCTGTGATTGCTTCGTTGAGCGTTCCGCCATAAGTCGGCATGTTGAGAACAACTCCAAATCCGGGGATTTCTTTTTGGATTGGCTTCGCATCCTTGGGAGCTGATTTCAGCCACAGGAAAAACCAGATCCCAGAGCTTATGTCTTCCGGCTTGACCTGGTTGGCCGCAAGGAATTTGGAAACCTCGTTACAGATGATGCCATCTGGCGCTGCCATCTCGTAAATACCCGCCATCAGATCTTCAAGGCTCTTATACATATTATCTCTCGCACCTGTACATGATGTTTTCACTATCGTTGTTAAGCGTTTTTTCAGCAAGTATGTTCCAGCGAGACATCTTATACCATTCCATCTAAATCTGTAAAATTACCGTATTACCGTAATTATGATAATTACGGTAAATAAATTTAAGTTCTTCTTGCTGTTGTTCTACTTATTAAAATGTATCTTTGAAAAAGTAGAGTTTTTGGAATAGGATAGGTGGTGCTGAATGCCCACTTTTTACAAGGAGCGCGACCAGTGATTTTTGATGTAAGAGCGACCTTTGAAGTGGCACTCCAGACGGACACCCACCTGGTACTTATCGATCTGGATCAGGGAGCATCAGTTACGAACGATGCTGATGCAGTGATCGCCTGGTTGGCCGCAAACCTCGAAGGTGGAATTGGAAAACGTAAGGTGTACTACCGGGACACCGATGGACGCTTTGATGAGCTCAAGGTTAATGCCGGTGCTTTTGCCGGATTTGCACCTTGTAGCGAAGGCCAGCAGACCACCTTGGCTGGGATGCTCGGCCAGTAACTTTGTGTGGAGAACTCGATGTTAAACAAAAACAAATTTGAGAAAGTTTTAAAGAGAATCCTCGATAAGAACTTTGAGCGCTGCTCTATTTGCAGGAAACCATTCCCTGGACCGTGCCATACTTTTGCTGGTTTGGATTCGGACAATAAAGTTCAGAACGTAGGTTCTTGCTGTCGGACCAGTATTGTGGACTTGCGGCATGGAGGTGTGTATACGACCGCTCCTGTAGATACTCAAGAGGGGCAAAGTCAGGCGCATGAGCTACTCGCAACACATCCTTGTAAGGGGATGATGGGGCATGCTTAGCAAAAAAGTCTTTTTCATTAGTCAAGCGGAGGCCGAAAGACTGGAGCCGGTTCCCGGTGCGGCCATGATCTCCATAACTGACCCAGACAAGTCCCCTGCCGCTCTCGGACAGTGGGGGCAGTTGTACCGCGATAGCTTCTATGACGGCGGCTATTCTGAGAACACCATCCACACGATGAAGGCAGCGTTCCGGATGAATTACGCCTCTTACATTGACTCATCCCAGGCTGAAAAGCTGTCCACCTTCCTGGATGGATTGGTTGGTAGCGGTATCGATCAGATCTTCGTTCATTGCTATTACGGAGAATCCAGAAGTGGCGCGGTAGCGCTGTACCTCCAGAACAAACATGGATTCACTCCGAATAAGCCGATCACCAAGCCCAACCGAACAGTTTACGAATTGCTGTGCAATCCAACCAAGTTTGAACCACTGATGCAAAGCTACGAAACGCAACATATGGAGGAGGAACTACCTCTTCACCTCAAAATATGGGATTTTCTTCTCGTTGCGGTCGGGCTTAGGAGGTGACTTTGCACGACACAAACAATGACAAGGAAGAGCTAGTTTCACATGCGAAAGTAAATGTTCCGGCAGAACAAAGCATTCGCGGTGAACTGTTGCCGTCATCGAGCTCGCTCCGGAACATCCAGGACAACCCCGCCGTCGCCTATCTGGTGAGCCTCGGGTCAAAGCGAAGCAGGCAGACCATGAGCTCATTCCTCAACATTGTCGCCAAGATGATCGGGTTTCAGAACCTTCGTGACTGTGCATGGAGCTCAATGAGGCGGCACCACATATTGGCGGTGCTGGAAATGCTGGGGGATGCAGGGAAGGCTCCGGCAACGATCAACACCTACCTGTCAGCGCTCAAAGGGGTGGCTCTTGAAGCCTGGACGATGAAGCAAATTGGGGTTCTAGGGATTTTCCCCTCTAAAAAGACATAATCCTCTGTAGACCACACCAATAAATGGCTGCGGAGGTGGT
>NZ_JAWORT010000036.1:0-27359 GCF_033337975.1 Vibrio sp. Vb2880 | reverse complement strand
CTGTTGCTGTTGCTGTTGCTGTTGCTGTTGCTGTTGCTGTTGCTGTTGCTGTTGCTGTTGCTGTTGCTGTTGCTGTTTTAGCTTTTCTTCTACAACCGATAGGTTTTTCTTCGCGGCTTCAAAGTTAGGCTTTTCCTCTAGCAGTTTTTTATACAAATCAGCCGCATCTTCTAATTGACCATTTTGAGCGAGCGAGTTGGCGAGGTTATAGCGGCCGTTAAGGGAGGCATCATGAGAAAATGCTTCGATAGCGGCTTCGTAGTCACCTTTTTGATAACTGGCGGCTCCTTTCCAGCTTGGGTTTGTAAATAGGTTTTGCGCCTGTTCATACTCACCTTGCTTGTATAGTTCCGCTCCTTGTTGGTCGGCATTTAAGAACGGATTAGCTTCTGCATGCGGTGTCCACGTTACTGGGACTACAGTCGCAACTACCATCCAAATCAGGCCGCGTCGAAACAGTAAAGCCGCAGGAAGAAGTAACAACGGCAGTAACCAAAAGCCACTGTTGAGACGAGAATCAGTTTTAACTTCTTCGCTTTGGGTCGCAGAAAGCTGGCTACCAATGTTATTGGTAAAGGCCGCGATGTTTTCAACATCACGGTTGGTGTGCTGAATAGGAACAAATAGGCCACCAGTCTTATTCGCTAGCGTTTGCAGATTTTTCAGATTTGTTTTCGCTACGACGGTAGTGCCTTGTGCCGTTTTTAGCAGAGAGCCATCGGGCAGCGCGATAGGCGCACCGTTAGGAGTCCCGACGGCAAGAACAGAAATGCGAAACTTTGTACCTTGGACTAAATCTAACGCGCGAGACAGCTCTGACGTATCAAGATCATCCGCTAACACGATGATATCGCCTTGTTGCGTGCCGGCTTGAGAAAACTGGTTGATCGCAAGTTCAATCGCGGCAGGCAGGTTTGCTCCTTGAAAAGGCATCAGCTCTGGTGACAAATTTTCGATAATGCCAGCAAGCGTGCTGGAATCAGTTGTCAGTGGACTTAAGTTATAGGCATCGCCAGCGTAAGCAATAAGTCCAGTGGCTCCCTCTTTCCATTTAGGCAGCAAATCGAGCGCCTTATAACGTGTTTGTGCTAGCCGATTGGGTTTGATGTCTGTAGCAAACATAGAGCGAGACATATCAAGCACCAAGATACGGTTTTGGTTTAACTCAAAGCTTGGTCGAGCATTGGACTGCCAGCTTGGCCCCGCTAATGAAATGCAAGTTATTGCCCAAGCTAAACCCCATAGAGTGAAGTAATGCTTAGACTGCGTGTTTTGTCCGAGCATCCGCGCTAGGTGAGGGGCAATCAGTGTGGACTTTTGGGCTCTAAATTTGTGATTAAGCAAGAGTGCTATAGGGATCACGATGAGCCCCAAAAGCCAATAAGGATTGAGGAAAATAAACTCAGCCATGTTTTCTCCTTAATAGGAATAACAATACCGATAATACAAATGCAGCGCTTAATGGATATGGAAACCATTCAGACTGTGGGCGCCAAGTTTGTGTGTCGCTAGATACGGGTTCTAGCTGGTTGATGGTGTCATAAATCTTTTCGAGCTCTTCCGTATCTCGCGCTCGAAAATATTGTCCACCTGTCACCTCTGCCACTTTAGTCAGTGTTTGTTCATCTAAGTCGGCTGCGGTGTTGACTTTGCGAGTCATGAAAAACTCTTTCACCATCATTTCACCAGCGCCCACGCCCACGGTGTAAATAGTGGCGTTGTATTTTTTCGCAATTTCCGCTGCTTCTAGCGGCTCGAGCACCCCTGCAGTATTGCTGCCGTCACTGAGCAAAATCATGACTCGTTGGGGAGCATCACTGTCTACAAAGGTTTTTGTGCCTAACCCAATACCATCACCAATGGCGGTTCGTTGACCAACCAAGCCGATGACGGTTTGATTAATCTGTTGCATGACGCTTTTGCGGTCTGCAGTGAGTGGTGTTTGCAAATAAGCATGGTCGCCAAACAAAACAACTCCGAGACGGTCACCTTTTCTCTTTGCTACGAAATCAGACAGAACTTTTTTGACTGCTGTGAGGCGATCGATATATTCGCCGTTGAGTTCCATGTCTTCCTGCTGCATCGAACCGGACAGATCGACGACTAACATCAAGTCCCGATACTTGGGTTGGAATTCAACGGGATCGCCAAACCAAACTGGACGCGCACAAGCGACGACAAGAAGGCCCCAGATCGCGATTGAAAGTGCTTTTTGCAGCGCTTGCTTAGGCTTGCTGCGATTCTCATTAGTTGGTAAGTACGCCAATTTGATCTCGGCTTGTTGAGATTCTTGTGGCAGAAACTTGTATACCAGCCAGGGGATGGGCAACAAAAACAGTGCCCACCACCAGACAAATTCAATGTTTAGCCATTGGGCAAGATCGGTTATGAGTGTTTGCTCAGTCACGGTTATTTGCCTTTTTCTTTGGTGGCAAAGCGTAGGTTATCCAAAAGACACAATCGTCTACCAAGCTTTGATGCTGCCCTTGGGAAGAATTCTGATACAACGCTTCTTGCCACTGATGTTGTTTGTCTACGAATCGACTTTCTTTGGTATGGCTATCGAGAAATTCATACCAAGCGATTCCAGTTAATGGTGCGATCTCTTCACGCGGAAAGTAACTCAATGCTGCCTGGCGCAATATTTCCAGAGCAGAGGAAGGGGTATGAGGCGCGGTAGGTTGAGTTAAAAGTGTTAATGCTGTCTTTTTTGCGCGTAAGTGTTTTTTACGCCATCTCACATAAAGACAAATGCCGAAAACGAACAGCAAGGTTGCTGCAAGCACCACCCACCATCCCCAAGCGAGCGGAAACCAATCCGGTGCGTTTGGCAAAATCAAAGGTTCAAGGTCTAGGCTTTGGTTGTTTGTTGTCATTATTATTACTGCTTAATAAATACTGCTTGTCAGTTTGTTAGCTTAATTGTGAAATTAAGGGCCGGCCACTTGATAGCGTGTTAAATGGAATTGCTATTGAATGGCATTGCTGCTTAATGGTTTCTTGATGTTGGGTAAAGTGGTTTTCGAGTTCTCTTCGTTGTCCTTTAGAGCCAAAGTTAAACCATTGACTATGCAGCCCATCCGAAGCTTTCACTTGACCTCTAAAGTCTGTTTCGCCTCTTTCTAACGGATCATAAAACTGAACAGCCCTTACGCTATTGTGTTGTTTGAGTCGACGTAGTTGTGCCAGTTCCGTTGGTGTTACGTGGGCAAAATCACTGAGCATAATCAATTCGCTGCCTTTTGGGGTGAGCGTATGAAGTGTCTCCAATACTTGTGCATACGGCAGTGTACGAGTGTCGTTGCTTGCAGTACGAGTTACTTGCGCATTATGTATGTCGACTATGGCGTTAAGAATCCGCAGCCCTTGTCTTTGTAAAGAAGAGGGGCGAAATTCAAGACATTGATGTCCGTCATCAATCACTGCGCCGATGCGATCTTTTTTAGCTAGAGTTAGCCAAATTAGAACACTGGCAAAGTGGGCCAATTGAACGGATTTGAGTACATACTTAGATCCAAAATGTAGACTAGAACTTAGATCAAGATAAAGAATGACCGCTTGCTCTTTATCTTCTGCAAACAACTTCGTATGTGCTTTACCGGTCCTAGCGGTGACTCGCCAATCAATGCTGCGAATATCGTCGCCAGGTTGATATTGGCGCACCTCCATAAAATCCATACCTCGCCCTTTTTGGCGACTGGTATGGTTACCACTCATCTGCGACCAGAGACTCTGTGCTGGTGGTAACCAACGTACAGATTGAGTGCGATATTGGAGCAGCTCTTCAAGGGTTAATGTCACCCCATTCGCATGAGGTGGTAATGAATGTGTAGCGGACATATCACTCACCTGTTTATGCACTGCCAACAAGGTTTAGCAGTTTATCGATGACCTGGTTTGCCGTAATGCCTTCCGCTTGAGCGTGGTAACTCAACAATAAACGGTGGCGCAGTACCGGATAAGCCATGGTTTGAACATCTTCCGGAGAGACAAAATCACGACCAGCAAGCCAAGCGTGCGCACGTGCACAGCGATCAAGAGCGATGGTGGCACGCGGACTCACACCCATTGACAACCACTTGTCCAACTCAGTGTCATATTCGTTGGCTTGACGTGTCGCCATAACTAAACGGACGATGTACTGCTCTATCGTTTCCGCCATATGAATATCCAACACTTCTTTACGTGCGGTGAATATATCTTGTTGGCTTAACATTGGGCGTTCAACCTTTGCTTCGCCTTTTGCTTCTCCGCGGTTAATACGCAAGATAGATAGCTCATGCTCCGCATCTGGGTATTCCACTTCTAAATGCAATAAAAAGCGGTCTAGCTGCGCTTCAGGAAGGGGGTAGGTCCCTTCTTGCTCTATCGGGTTTTGAGTTGCCATAACCAAAAACAACTCTGGCAACGGATAGGTATGACGACCTGCTGTGACTTGTTTCTCTGCCATTGCTTCAAGCATTGCCGCTTGTACTTTGGCCGGTGCACGGTTTATCTCATCCGCAAGAATAAGCGAGTTGAAGATAGGACCTGACTGGAAAGTGAATTCTCCGGTTTCGGGACGGAAGATATCGGTGCCGGTTAAATCGGCTGGCAGCAAGTCAGGGGTGAACTGAATTCGGTGGAAGTCACCTTCAACACAGTCTGAGAGTGATTTTACTGCACGGGTTTTTGCTAACCCAGGAGGGCCTTCAACTAAAATATGCCCATCCGCAAGAAGCGCAACAAGCAGTTGCTTTACCAGATCTTGCTGTCCGATGATCTGCGACTCTAAGTATTGCTGAAGAGTTTCGAAGTTAGATTTATGCATGCTTTGGACTCTCGGTATCCATGTGATTTTCGTGTTGAGTATTGGTCATTTTCCATGTGAAAAAAGTTCCAATGCTCTATTGCAATTTATCTTTTCAATATTGGGACGCTACAGAGAATTGCAAGTACGTGCTATCTCTGAAAGTGCTTATTTGACAGTGTGTTACATTTATTTTTCATAATATAATGAGAAATGCCTCTAGTTTTGTACATATGAGCCGATAAAGATTCCGTGGTGTGCGTGTCATGAGATATGCACCTGATTCCCCTTGTGGGGCCAATAACAAGTGATTCTTTTAAAAGGTCCGAATATGTTGAAACTTCATTCCTTGAGCATCAAACAGAAGGTTGTACTTGGCATTACGTTTGCTGTTCTAGCATCAACAATCATTGTTGGTGTTATGGCTCAGCGTCATGCGAGAGATGTATTGAGCCATCGTCTTATTGACATCGAGCTACCTGCGATGTTGCAGCAAATCAATACCGAAATTGACCGCGAAGTTGTCGAAATGCAACAAGCGGCAAAACAGCTGGCTACAAACGAATTTATTGTTGAAGCCCTATCTAATACAGACCGTGATCCGTCAGTAGAAGTTCAGTTGGTTCAGCAGCTCAATAATGTTAAATCACAGTATGGTCTTAATGATGCGTCGGTAGCGAATCGTCAAACGGCATATTACTGGAACCAAAACGGATTCTTACGTCAACTTAACCGAACGCAAGATGCTTGGTTCTTTGGATTTACGTCGTCTGGTCAAGAAACGTCCGTGAGTGTGTTCCAAGAGGCAAATGGCGAAGTGAAAATGTTTGCCAATTTCCAAGATCTTAATGGTACATCAATGTCAGGTCTCTCTAAATCTATGGGAGACATGGTTGCTTTGCTCAATGGGTTTAAAATTGAAGATACGGGTTACGTGTTCCTCACTAATGAACAAGGCCAGATTCAAATACACCGCCAACAAGGTAAGAACCAAACTTCTATCACTAAACTATTTGGTAGTGACGCAAGTGCGCTGTTGAACAAAAATAGCTTCAACCTAATTAATGTGGAGTTTGAAGGGCAGGATACTTTTGTTTCTAGTTTGTATGTTCCTTCAATGAACTGGTTTGTTATTGGCGTGGTTCCCGTTGATGAAGTATTCGCAGACCTGAATGCGACAGCTAAAAAAATGCTGTTTACGACCATCATTGTTGCCGTTGTATTCATCCTCATGGGCGTATGGTTGGCAAACAGCATTACGAAACCAATCCGACTGATTGCCGATCGTTTTACCGACCTTGGGCAAGGTGAAGGCGATTTGGCGCAGCGTATTGAAATTAAGGGTAATGATGAAATTGCTCAGCTTTCAAAAGGCTTTAATGGATTTATTGAGAAGATTCATGCCACGATGAAAGAGGTTGCTTTAACCAGTGGCTCATTAAGTCAAGCGGCAGAAAGTGTGTCAACGAAAGCAACTTCCACACACGACAACAGCCAAGAGCAGCGTGATCAAACCATTCAAGTAGTTGCAGCTATCAACCAAATGGGTGCGACCATCAGTGAAATTGCATCGAACGCTGCTACCGCTGCTGATACGGCAAATCAGGCTTCAGATAACACTCAAACTGGTCGAGAAGTTGTGATGAAAGCAAAAGAGGTGATCAGCCGCCTAGCCGATGATGTTGAAACAACCAATATTGTTGTGACGCAGTTGGCATCGACAACCAAAGATATTGGCTCGATTCTGGGTGTAATTCGTGACATATCTGAGCAAACGAATTTACTTGCGCTAAACGCTGCAATTGAGGCTGCTCGTGCTGGTGAGCAGGGACGTGGTTTTGCGGTTGTTGCTGATGAGGTAAGAAACCTAGCTTCACGCACGGCCGATTCTACAGAAGAGATTCAGCGCATGATCAATCAGCTTCAAAGTGACGCACAAGACGCGGTAAATGCTATGGAAGCGGGCAAAGCGGTCACCATAGAAGGGGTTACTTCTACCGATGAAGCAGTCGAGGTATTAATCAGTATTTCTGAACGAATCACCGACATCTCTGATCGTAATACACAAGTTGCAACGGCGACGGAAGAGCAATCCACGGTGGTGCATACCATTAATCAAAATATCGAAGAAATCAACGCGATAAATGAAATGACAACCGCGACAGCAGAAGAGTTGGCGGATGCAAGTCGCGATCTTCAAGCGCTCTCTTCTCGTTTAGACAAGATGGTTGGTAGCTTCAAGTTATAGAGTTGGATAGAATAGGCGAAGTTTAAAAGTTCAATCATTAATTTTAGGTAAGTACTATGAATGACTTCGAAAAAGAACTAGAGCAAATTTCTCAAGAAACCGCTCAGGAGCCAGAAGTAAAACTGCCGTCGCTAGAAGAGCAAAAAGCGATCGTCGCTGAGCTGAAAAAGCTGGAAGCGGAAGGTAAGCTGACGCCAGAAGTGTTAGAACAACACTTTGGTAAGTTTAACCAAAAAAACGCAGTTCCAATCCACTAAGTTAGGTGGTGTTTTGCCTCTAACGTGCGTGATTAAATCACCTGCTCAAACACAAAAAGGGAGTTTATACTCCCTTTTTTAATGTCTGAAAAATGCTAATACCTCTCATATACTTGCCACTTAAAAATTATTGACACTTCAATGAGTTATTAATTAGTACTAGTGATTTTCATACTTGACAATACTACCGCTCTATCTAAATCTATTGCGTATTTCAATAAAAACGACCAAGGGAATGCGATCAGGATGGAGCAGCAAAAAAAAAGAAACGTTATTTTAATCACGGAGGGAAGTCTACAGTCATCTCTGTTGAAAGATGTATTGGAGACCAAACTCGGTATTAGTGTTGCTCTAATCACGCCAGATAATCTGATTCACGGAGTGTTACATGAATCTCTTGCATCAGCCATTATTGTTGATTGCAGCGTGATCACGGATGAAATTTTTCGCCGTTATGCGGAGTTTAAAGCGGCCAAGCAGAAAGACACGCTTGAAATCTTAATTAATTGTGAGCAATCCATATCGACAGAAGATCTCTTTGCTTGGCGTACTTTGGCCGGTATTT
This sequence comes from Vibrio sp. Vb2880, assembly GCF_033337975.1. Taxonomy (NCBI): domain Bacteria; kingdom Pseudomonadati; phylum Pseudomonadota; class Gammaproteobacteria; order Vibrionales; family Vibrionaceae; genus Vibrio; species Vibrio sp. Vb2880. The sequence continues at coordinate 19,500 of NZ_JAWORT010000036.1, read as the reverse complement.
TCTATACCTCTGATGATATAAAAACGTTGCAAGTTGGTATTGGTAAGGTGCTTCAAGGAGATATGTGGTTCAGCCGTAAGTTTTCTCAGCAGTACATTACTTACCTTCGTCGACATTGCAAACCTATAAATAAGAATGTTTCCGCTATTCTGACCAAACGAGAGCAACAAATAATTACCTTTCTTTCCATGGGGGCGTCCAATCAACAAATCGCCGAACAATTATTTGTCAGCGAGAATACGGTAAAAACGCATTTACATAATATTTTCAAGAAGATTGATGTGAAAAATAGAGTTCAAGCACTTATTTGGGCAAAGGAAAATATTTCAGACAACTCGTTAACGGTGTAATGCTATTGCAATATTAGGTTGCCTAATTTAGTAAACTCTTAATAATTTCTGTGACCTGAATGTGTTAAAAGTGTTTCTTTTATGAGAAACACTTTTTTTGATTCTCTTTTTAATAACTTTAGAATTTAAAAAAGTAGCAAATAACTTTACTCTGTGAACTAGCACTTACATATCAAACTAAGTGCTGACGATTAACTACTAATTTAAGAATGTTAAGTCACTGAAAGTATGAGAAACATTATGGAACAGTATATGGAAAAGCCTGAAATCCTAATGCTCACTCAACAAAGTTTACAGAGTGAAAACTTTAAGGAAATGCTTTCTAAAAATACAGAAACTAAAATAACGATCATTGATACTAAAAACCCTAGCTATCATGAACTCATTCCGGAACGCTACTTTTTGCTTGTTGATTTTTCAGTTGAGATTCCTTCCGAAACTTTAGTTTATTTAAAAGATAGTAATAAAGTGCTAGGAACCATAATGCTTAATCTAGGTTATGACTTAGACACAGAAGAACTCGCTTCTTGGCCTCATGTAAAAGGTATATTTGGTCCAGGAGATTCAATGGACAAGGTTTGTCAGGGATTAAAAGCAATAATAAAAGGGGATAACTGGCTGTCTCGAAGATTACTTGATCAGCTAGTAAATTATTATCGAGGTAGAGAAGCAAATAACATTATCGAACCTGCTATTGAGGTTGAGCTTACTCGGCGTGAAGTTCAGGTTTTAAAAATGTTGAAAGAAGGTGGTTCAAATATGGAAATCGCTGATTCTTTATTTATCAGCGAGCATACTATTAAATCACATCTATACAATATTTTTAGAAAGTTAGAAGTAAAGAACCGTACGCAAGCTACAAGTTGGGCTAAGAGAAACCTGTAGTACTAGTATTAACTTGCTGTAATAAAAAGAAAATACTCTATAAAGTACTAAATTTTATATTTATTATTAAAATGTCAGTCTGAAATATCATCCCATATTCAAACTTATTCCTATTCAGTTGACTATTAGACTTCTCATGTCGTGACGAATCTAGTCAGACGTGGAACAGAAGGTCTATTCAATTAATAAGCTAAGAGGGAATAAAAATGAGCGCAAGTGACAATGACACGTATTTAGGCGATGCAGGTGTAAATAACCAATTTGCTGATTTCGATGGCGGCGATGATTTGTTTATCGGTTTTGGTGGTAATGACTCGTTTGTTGGCGGTGGCGGTAATGATTATGTGATCGGCGGCGACGGCGATGATCGCCTAACTGGTGGTGCTGGAGATGACATCCTTAGGGCTGGTACAGGAAACGACTACCTCGGCGGTGGTACCGGTAATGACTTGCTGTTGGGTTTGCTGGGCGACAATAAATTAAATGGTGGTGTCGGTGAAGATATTCTTGTTGCTGGTTCTGGTGACAATGTTTTAGTTGGCGGCAGCAATGGCGATAAGTTTGTGTTCACGGATAAGTTTGGTGGCCATGGCGAAGCCAAAGTTGTTGATTTCACCATTGGTGAAGACTCTTTGCACATCATTAGCGACTCTGTCACTGACTTTGGTGATTTAAGCTTTAGCTACGATGCAGTTGGGAATGCAGTGTTTACCGATGGGGCTGATCTAACAGTGAAACTTATTGGCGTGACTGAAACTGACATCAACACCTATGGTGCAGATCTGTTCGTAATCTAAACGACTGAAAATAACTCTGGATGGGAATTAGTTTGCGTGGCTCTGCCATGCTGAGGTGCACTAATCGGACACTCTAGAGCGATTTGAGGTTACCTTAAGCTAGGCGCTAGTATTTCTGGCGCCTACAATTTTCACGTTAAACGGAAGTAGTCGTGCAAAAAACGGTTTTCAAAGAAGTGAAACAAAAACTATGCACGCTTGCGGGCTTGCTGATCGTTTTTAGCCTTTTTATCAACTTATTGGTTCTCTCGATTCCGTTGTACATGCTTCAAGTGTACAACCGAGTGATATCTTCCTACTCAACCGATACTTTATTCTTGCTCACTGTCATCGTAATTGTTGCGCTGTTAACCATGTCCATCATCGACATTGCACGAGCACAAATGAGTAAATCTTTTGGTTATTGGATGGACACAAAACTCTCCGCTTTCATGCTCAAGCGCACGATTCAATATCAATCACATACTGGGAAGAGTTATACCTCGCAAACTCTGAGAGACATTCAGAACATCAAAAGCTTTTTGAGCAGTCAAGCACCTTATCCACTGTTGGATGCGCCCTGGACACCGCTATTTATTTTATTTGTGTATTTATTGCACCCGATACTAGGTCACATCGCGTTACTTGGATCTATCGTATTGTTTAGCCTAGGTCTACTTAATGAGCTAATGACGCGTAAAACAATGCAAGAGAGCGAAGTCAGAGCGATTTCTCATATCAACAACGCAGAATTAGCCACGCAAAACTCCAATTCAATTCTCGCAATGGGGATGATGAATGCATTTTTAGAGAAGTGGCAGTCGCGCGTGAGCGAAGTGAATGTGCTTGAAGAGCGAGTTGCAGGTAAGTCTATCTACATGGCTAACTTTTCTAAGTTTGTGCGTGGCTCATTACAGATATTTTTACTGGGAGGTGGTGCATGGTTAGTTATCCAACATGAGATAACGGCAGGGGCGATGATCGCGAGCTCCATATTAATGAGTCGGGCATTATCGCCGATGGAGCAGGCGATAGGCACGTGGCGAAGCGCGATGTCTGCTAAAGGCGCCTATAAAAGGTTGAAAGAAATCGATGCGATCGTGCGCCAAGATGAATCAGATATGCCACTGCCTAAACCAAAAGGACACTATGAGCTTTCCGGACTGGCCTATCGCCATCCTGGAGCAACTGAACCAGTGCTCTCATCGCTCAGCTTATCGATTCCTCCGGGTGTTGCTGTTGGGGTGATTGGCCCTTCTGGTACGGGTAAATCGACGTTTGCTCGGCTGCTATTAGGTACGGTTAAGCCGTTAGCGGGTAAAGTGACTCTTGATGGTATGGAAGTCTCCGTATGGGCATCTGAAGATCGCGGCGTACATTTTGGGTATCTCGCTCAAGAGGTGGAGTTATTTCCTGGCACAATTCGAGAGAACATCGCACGCTTTAAAGAAGAAGACCCCGCTAAAGTCATCAAGGCGGCGCAACTAGCAGGATGTCATGAATTAATACTCAAGAAAAACAAAGGCTATGATTGCATTATTGGTGAAAATGGCCGTGGTTTATCTGGGGGGGAAAGGCAGAGAATCGCTCTTGCAAGAGCCGTTTATGGCGACCCATCTATTGTGATTTTCGATGAAGCGAATGCCAACCTCGATGGTGAGGGAGAGGCTGCTTATCAACGTTTGATTGCCCATTTAAAAGCACAGAGTACAACGATTATCGTCATTGCCCACAATCCGAGTACGTTGCGACAAATGGATAGGCTGTTGTATTTGGCTGACGGCCGAGTCAAGTTATACGGCGCTAAAGATGAAGTATTAAAACGTTTGATGGGCGAAGAAAGAACAGATATCCCAAGGGTAAGAAATGAGCAATCAACTGCCAACCGTTAATCAGAGTTCTACTGAGATCGTATATCGTTTTAGCCCCAAAGCGAGACTAAGCTTTCGAAAACCAATTTTACTCGGTGTGGTGACCTTAAGTGTTTTTCTTGGAGGTCTTGGCTACTGGGCTGCAACAGCCAAATTAGAAAGTGCAGCGATTGCTTATGGTGATTTGTCAGTTCTCACTAAGCGACAAGAAATTCAGCATTTAGAAGGCGGTATTATTGAAAAGCTATATGTACAGGAAGGGGATTTAGTCGAAAAAGGTCAGTTATTAATTCAACTTTCTAAGCGTCAAGCTATGGCTAAGTTGGACTCGTTAAGTGGTCGTTTTATCCATACTCTAGCAAAGGAAAACCGTTTAAGTGCGGAGCTTGATGAGCTTCCAACGATTGTATGGTCTGATGATCTTGAAAGCATTCCCCGTGTCGATATCGTACAAGAAGCACAACTGGTTCAAAACAAGATCTTTGAAGCGAGAAAGCGATTCTTTGATAGTAAACTGAGTATCATTGAGCAGAGTATTTCTGGAGCAAATTTAGAGCTTGAAAACCTTCAGCAAACCAAAGTGATTGAGACGGAACGGCTCAACTTTATTGCTGAAGAAATAGACAGCAACCAAGCCTTGGTGCAAAAAGGTTTCTCGGGAAAATCTACTTTACTTCAACTCAAGCGCTTAGCAGCGGAGGTGAGAAGTACCTTAAGCCAGTTAGATAGGCAGTCGCTCACCGTTAGAAAAAGGTTAGATGAGAACCTAGCGCAAATTGAAGAGTTGAAGCTTGAAAGGCTGAATGAGATTGTCGAGGAACTACGAAATACCAAAACGGAAATTGTCGCAATTCGGGAAGAATATCGCTCCGCTCAAGATATTGTCGCAAGAACAACGATCAACGCACCTATTTCTGGTCGCGTAGTCAACATGCAAGTGTTTACCGAAAAAGGTGTGATTGGCTCGGGTGAAACGTTACTAGAACTGGTCCCGCAAGACGATAAGTTGTTAGTCGAGGCTCGTGTTAATCCTCAGGATATTGATTTAGTGAATCCAGGCCAGCAAGCGCATGTTCGTCTGACCGCTCTGAATGCACGGACGTTGGCACCTTTAGACGGTACTGTGCTGACGATTTCTGCCGATAAGCTCTCGCAAGAAAACCAAGAAGATTTTTATCTCGCTAGAATTGCAATTTCACCGGAAGACGTGACAAAACATCGTTTAACCTCAGGCATGAATGCCGAAGTGCTGATTTTATCTGAGCCACGAACGCCATTGAGCTACCTAATAAAGCCAATTACAGAAAGCATGAATCGCGCCTTTAGAGAGGAGTAATTTCAAAAAGACTTGAGTGAGCACGGACAACAGACAAAATAATTTGTTATCGTTAGCTGTTACTGGGCCGTATTTTTATTCGAGGGAGCCGTGGAATGGAGAAAGTGCAGTTAGTTGTCGATTTTCTTCTCACTCATAAATTGATTTTTACCGCACTGATCTTTGCGATTATGTGGTTAATTCGTCGTGCAATTTTATCGATGATTCGTGGTGATCACGCTTTTCTCTCAGAAGATCAGCGTAGTTGGATGTCCAGAACTAAAAATGGCACCTTTGCTGTTACATTACTGATTTTATTTATTTTATGGCAATCAGAAATTAACGAGTTTGCTCTGAGTGTAACGGCGATTGCCGTTGCCATTGTAGTGGCATCCAAAGAAATCATTTTGTGTTTTACGGGTTCGATTCAAAGAGCAAGTTCGCGTTCTTTTCGCGTTGGAGACTGGATTGAGGTCGGAAAGTTGTGTGGTGAAGTGATTGAGCACAATATGATGGCGACGGTGATTCAAGAGATCGACCTGCATCATGGGCAATATCATTACACCGGCAAAACAGCGACATTGCCTAATAGTATGTTCTTTACCTATCCAGTAAAGAACCTCAACTTCATGAAGCGGTACGTTTACCACAACTTTTCTGTAGTGGTGAAAGACTTCGTCAATTTGTATCCACTGTTACCGATTTTAACTGATAAAATTGAAGAACATTGCAGTTACTTTGCTGATGTTGCACATCGTTACAATGCGATGATTGAAAAACATGCCGGTGTTGACCTTCCTGGTTCTGAGCCACATATGCATATTTCTAGTAACATTAATGGTGAACAAATTCTGCACGTGATGATTTTCTGTCCAACCGATAAAGCGAACCACTTAGAGCACTTAATTCGTAAGGACTTTATGGAACTTTATGAGCAACGTTTTCCTGTAGTGCGAGAAGAATAGAGCATCGTACTTCGCCTTTAATTTCAAACCCCGCTATCAAAATAGCGGGGTTTGTTTTTCTTAGCGTATTTTTAGGCTGTAACAATGTTCCCAACTTAGCTGAATTTACTCTTCAGCATTAAAAATAGGAAGTAAGTGCTGCCTATAATAGCGACCAACGTGCCAGCTGCGACCTGACTTGGATAAATAGCGATTTGTCCTAGCCAATCTGCCCACAACATTAGGGTTGCGCCAATTAAGGCACCGACACACAGTTGCTCTTTCACTTTTCTTGCTCCTAACATCATCGCCATATGGGGAGCGACCAAGCCAACAAAAGATATTGGACCAACTGTAGCGGTAGAAAAGGCGCATAACAAAGCAACGATGGTGAGCATAAGCGTATTGGCTACGGTAGGGTTAAGCCCTCGTGCATTTGAGAATTGTCGCCCGATGGAAATTAGTGTTAGCCAACGAGAAATCGAGAATACAGCGGCAAGCAGAACTATTATGGCCAAACATAGCATCAGTGCGGTGTCGGCTGTGACTCGATAAATAGAACCAGTTAGCCACAATAAAATTTTGTAACTGTCACCAGAACCTTGAGCTAGCGAAAATTGAACGAGGGCTTCTAATAGTGCCGTTAGTGCGATGCCGGACAACACGAAGTTAGATGGATTAAAATGGCTTCGTTTACCGATAATCAGCAATAACATCAATACGGACATACTTCCGAAAAAAGCGATACCCCAGCTAAATGCGGAGAGAAGCGACCCAGCGATGACTCCTGTCGTAATAATGGCAAACGTGGCTCCGGAAGACACACCGAGAATATCGGGACTTGCCAGAGGGTTATAAACAATGCGTTGCAAAATGATTCCGGCAACGGATAGCGCAATACCGACAGAAAGTGCGGTTAACATTCTCGGCCAACGCAATTGCCATTGGAACTCACCTGGCACAGACCATTGAATTCCGTTTATACCATGGGTAACGAATGAGTAAGCTAGAATCCCAACCAGACTGAATAGCGCAATGCTGCATACCGCGCGTTTAGAAAGCGCCGTTTTTCCTTGGCTCATTGAAAGGTTAAGTTGATCGGTTGCCGTCAGTTTTTTACGAGTAAACCAAATTAAAGCGGGAGCGCCAATAGCTGCAGCCGCTACGCCGCTAGGAATGGTTTCCTCTAACCATAAGCTCAGCGAGATAGCGGCAGAGTCTGTGATGATTAGTAGCATTGCGCCCAAAAGCATGCTGCTGATCAATTCGTCGCGCGGTGTTCTTGCTCCCATCGCTCTGGCAATATTGGGTGTCAGTAATCCGATGAAGCTGATAATGCCAACTGCGGTGATTGAGGCAGATACCAGCCAAATACCCATCACCATTAATGCACCAAACGCGGGTAATACCGCTAAGCCTCGGGCTGCTGCGCCTTCTTGTCCTAGTTTCATTAAGGTCAGAATACGTGGTGCGACGATCAAAATTACGATTGCGATAGCGCAGCGAGGTAACAACCACTCAAACCAATCCCAGCTGTATTGAGAGAGGTCTCCTGCTCCCCACATAAAAATATTCTGTGCGAACTGGGCGTTTAAAATAATAATGGCTGTGGCGATAGAACCGAGCAAGATATTGATCACCATCCCCGAAACGACCAGCGGCAAACCTGTCATATTACGCACGCCGGCAATTGATACGATCAGGCCAAACGCCACTAAAGCCCCCACCATTGCGGCTAATGCAGAGTAATCGGCTACCCAATCGACGAACCAAATGTTTACCACGACTAATGCAAGCCAAGCACCAGAAGAGGTGCCAAGAGTCAACGGCGAGGTGAGGTTATTCTGCGTTAATTGCTGCATTAAGCTGCCGGTGAGACCAAGCATGGCACCAACAAGCAGGGTCATACTTAACCTAGGAAGCTGCGCTTGCGTAAAGAATACATCACGAAACTCGGTTGCTACCTCTGGTTTTGTTAATAATTGCCATTGTTCGAAAAGTGATAAATTAGTATCAATTTGTAGGCTAAAGACGCTAAGTAACGTAATCAGCGCCAGATAACCAATATAATGTTTCGTTCTCATTGCTCTGGTGCCAACTCTATTAGACTGTCGGTAATCGCTTCAGCGGTGTATTGCAAAGACATGGCACCGCCATACGCCCACACTGCTCTGACTGAATTTACCCGCTGCTTTTTCACAAACGGCATCGCTTGCCAAAGTGGCGACTCTTTCAGTTTTCGTTCTTCTGGGAAAGGTTGTACGTAGAGAACGTAGCTGTTTTGAAGGCTCTGAAGCCGATTGATTCGATCTTGCTTTACTCCCCACGCACGTGGGTCCTCTTTAATTGGAGCCTGTAATCCCAGTTTTCTAACCACGTAGTCAGTGGTGGAGTTTTCGGTTGCAAGTAATACAGTATTCGGGGTTGAAAATCGCATCACAAGAACGCTGAGTGGAGCAGAGTAATAGTGGCGAATTCGCTGGCGCATCTGCGCAAATGAAGCATCTAATTCTGCCAATTTCTGTTCAGCAAGTGCCTCTTTATTGAATAGCTTGCCGAGCGTACGAAAGTGACGAATGGCCGTTTCAGCTGCGGCCTCATTTTCAGAAAAATTAGGTAAATAGATTACCGGAGCAATTTGTTTGAGTAACGGAATCAAGTCTTGCTGTGGAGACGCAGCAAGAATGACATCTGGTTTTAAACTGGCTATTTTTTCTAAGTTGGGCTCTGCTCGGGTTCCAATATCTTCAATTGACTTTGGTGCGGTTGGATTGACGACCCATTGGCGGTAGCCTGGTAAATTTGGGGCTGCGATTGGTTCTACGTTTAGCGCCAAAACTTGTTCTAAGATGTCCCAGTTTAAGGCAACAACGCGTTGAGGCGCTTGCTCAAAACTATGCTCACCATATTCATCGGTAACGGTGATGACTGCATGTGCATTGGTCATAAAAAATACGAGGAGAAAAGCAGATTGTGTAACCACAGTAAGTAAACGAGCTATTATGCGCATACAACAGCCACCTTTTGGCTCGCTAATGTGTTAGCCGGGCTTGGGTGCTCAATCAGCTTAATTGGTGACTCATATAGTTTAGAAAGGCGTGCCTCGTCTAACAACATGTCGGCGTTGCCTTCAAAGGCAATTTTACCTTTTTTGAGCGCAACAATGTGGGTGGCGTAGCGCAGGGCTAAGTTCAGATCGTGCAGGATTACGATAATGCCTACATTCTCGGTTCGATTCAGTTCTGCCAGCAGCGCCATTAGTTGAAACTGATGGTGAACATCGAGCGCCGAGGTTGGCTCATCGAGAATTAAAATTGGCGATTGTTGAGCCAGTAGCATAGACACCCAAGCGCGTTGGCGCTCGCCGCCCGATAAGTCATCCGCCAAAGCTTGAGCAAAAGGTGTAACTCCTGTTCGTTCCATAGCCTGCGTGATGATTTGTTTGTCTTCAGTTTTCCAACGACCAAGTGCCCCACGCCACGGAAAGCGACCTAAGCGCACTAGCTCTTCGACCGTTAAACCAGCTGAAGAGGGCAGCTTTTGTGGCAAATAGGCGATCTGTTTTGCCAACTCTTTGGTTTTGAGTGATGAAAGGGAAGTATCGTTTAGTGTTACCGTGCCTTTATCTGGTGGCATTTGACCAGAAAGCAGGTTCACCAGTGTCGACTTACCTGAACCGTTATGGCCTAAAACGACCGTTAGCTCATTTGTTGGGATGTTAAGTTGTTCGATGCCGAGGATCTGACGTCCACCTCGCACGATCTCAATATTAGACAGTTGAAACATGGATGGCTCTTAGGAGAAAACTCCCCTCAATAGAGGGGAGTAGAAGTACAATTACCAGCGGTAGTTTGCGTTTAGCATAACAGAGCGAGACTGGCCGTAGTAACACCAGTAATCGCAACCTGAAACAAACTCTTTATCTAGGATGTTGTTCACGTTTAGCTGTGCTTGCCACTGTGAAGTGATGTCGTAAGTGACTGACGCATCCCAAAGAGTGACTGAAGGAACCGTTAGGTTCGAGCTCTTAGGGTTATCTTTTGACTCACCTACGTAGCGCACACCAGTACCGATATTGAGGCCTGGAATCAGGCTGTAGGCGCTGTAGTCTACCCATGCAGAAGCTTGGTGCTCAGGAATAAGTGCGGCTTGTTTTTTACCTTGGCCAAAGCTCTCATCTGTTTTCGCTTTAGTGTAGGTGTAGCTTGCCATCAGTTTTAGATCGTCGGTTAGCTGCGCCGTGCTTTCTAGCTCAACACCTTGAGATGTCACTTCACCTGTTTGTGTCGCAATCCATGTTGATGGGTTTGTGACCAACGCGTTCTTTTGCGTGATGTCGAACCATGCAAGGTTGATAAAGCCATCCATAAAGCTTGGCTCATACTTTACACCCACTTCTACTTGCTCGCCTTCCAGCGGTTTGTAAAGTTCATTGGTTGCCGCATCAATAGTGCTGATCACTTCAAACGACTGAGAGTAGTTTACGTAAGGTGACAGGCCATTGTTTGCAAGGTACATCACACCCGCACTTAGAGAGAGCTGACCATCATCACGAGATTCACTTTGATCAACGGTAGCGCCTTTGCCAGAGTTTTCTGTTTTCACCCAGTCGTAACGAGCACCTATGTTACCAATCCACTGTTCATGCAGTTTCAATTGGTATTGTGAATAGAGACTTGCTTGAGATTTCTCAATCTCACGTTTCACGTTGTTGGCAGGATCAAGAGGGGTGAAGTTGCCGTAAACTGGGTTCCACGGGTTGATAGTGCCAAATGCATAGTTGTCTTGCTCGTCGCCATCGGTTTTGTGGAATTGCAGATCCATACCGATAAGCACTGTGTGCTCTGCGTTGTCTGTCATCCAGTTGCCGACAGCATTGTTATCGAACGTGATGCTCTGGTTTTTTCCGTCACGGAATACGATGCCTTGCGTTAATTCTTCTCTCGCTGGATCGTTGTTTGAGAACGCGTAAGAGCTGCGCAAGTACAACTCATTCGAACCGTAGTTGAGGTTTTGCGAGAGTGACCACGTGTCATTGATGTCGTGCTCTAGTAAGTAACCCAGAGAAAACTGCGTGCGTTCGTATTTATCGTAGTTTGGCTGACCAAGGTTAGTCGAAGGATCGATTTTGCCAAAGTTAGAACCAATCAGAGTACCTGCTGCTGGGAAGAATGGGTTAGTTGGTACACCGTCATCACGAAGGTAAGTTGCCAAAACGGTCAGCATTGTACGGTCAGAAATGTCGAACTCGACACTTGGCGCTAGGTAGAAACGCTCGTTGTTTGTGCCGTCCAGTTCACCATCTTGGCTTGTCATCAAGCCAACCAAACGATAGCGCACAGTGCCTGCGTCGTTTGCTTCGTCAGCAATGTCAAAACCTACGGATTGGTGTTGGTTGTTGCCAACTTCGACTTTTACTTCGCCTTGAGGCGTAAACGTTGGTTTTTTCTGAACAGCATTCACGATACCGCCTGGTGCCGATTCACCAAACAGAATAGCCGATGGACCTTTAACGACTTCTACACTTTCTAGGCCGTAAGGTTCGACCAACCATGTGTAGTAACCATCGCGGAATAGGCGGTTGCCGTTTAGGTAAGTCGCTGCATCAAATCCACGAACTTTGAACCAATCAGTGTCGTTGTCTGCGCCATAAGGTTGAGCGGTTACACCAGACGTGTAGCGTAATGCTTCATCTAGTTTTTTCGGTGCACGAACACGAAGTTCATCTTCAGAAATGATAGATACGCTACGCGGCGTTTCTGCCGCAGGGGTTTCTACTTTAAGTGCTTGCGCGGTGACCGTTATGGTCTCCATGGCAATCACGTCATCTTGTACGACGTCTTCTTGAGCTTGTGCTGTGAATGCAACCACTGCAGTAGGTGCTAAAGCACAAACCAACGCGTTGCGGATAGCGATGGTCAGTGAGTTATTCTTTTGCATAAATCTATTCCCGATAATTATGATTAACGCTAAGCTTAATTGTAATTATTATCATTTGAGCTTTTGTTTCGGTATTTTACTGACTTTTGTATCAAAAGATAGTAAAACGTTCGCAAATTCATTCGCGGTACCTAAAGTCATTGTTATGTTCAATTGGTTTGAAAAGCTGACCCAACCCTTTCCCCAGATGGAAACCGAAAAGCCACCGAAGACGCTATTTGGCTTTTGTCGTTTTTACACTCGTGGCTTTGAAGCCCCTTTACTCGTTATGGCTGTGTTCAGTGCGCTTATTGCCATTACTGAGGTGACGCTGTTGCGTTATATGGGCGAGCTCGTCGATATTCTCTCTAATCAAGATCGCGCAACATTCTGGCAAGACCAGGGTGATCGCATGCTAATGATGCTGTTCTTAGTGGCGGTTGTGATGCCAGCTCTCGGTTTTGTCCACTCAATGGTGATGCACCAAACGTTATTGGGTAACTACCCGATGTCTATCCGTTGGTTGATTCACCGTTACTTGCTAAAACAAGCGGTTGGATTTTTCCAGCGTGACTTTGCAGGCCGAGTTGCGACCAAAGTGATGCAAAGTGCGTTAGCGGTACGAGAAACGGTCATGAAGCTGGTGGATGTACTGGTTTATATCAGCGTTTATTTTCTTTCGATGCTCTGGATGATGGGAGAAGCCGATGGTTTGCTAATGTTACCTATTGTGATTTGGATAGGAATGTACGCGGTTATCCAGTTCTACTTTATCCCTAAAATGAAACAAGTAGCGACGGAGCAAGCGGATGCTCGTTCTGTAATGACTGGGCGCATTGTCGATTCTTACACCAACATATCTACCGTAAAGCTATTCGCGCACTCGCAACGAGAGTTGGAATACGCAGAAAGCAGCATGAAGCAATTTTTGGTGACGGTTTACCGCCAAATGCGCATGGTGACTTGTTTACTGTTTAGTGTGGATGCCATCAACTATTTGCTGCTGATGTCTATTAGTGCCATTTCGGTTTATCTATGGCTAGATCACGCTGTAACAATTGGTGCTATTGCGATTGCCATCAGTATTGCATTGCGCGTACAAGGTATGTCGAAGTGGATCATGTGGGAAGTTAGCGCACTGTTTGAAAACATCGGTACAGTAGTAGACGGTATTAATACGATTTCAAACGATGTTGAAGTGAAAGACGTACCAAATGCTAAGCCTTTGCAAATCTCCCAAGGTGAGATCTGCTTTGATCACGTAGGTTTTAACTACAGTGACGAGAAGGCGGTATTTGAGAACTTGAACCTGACTATCAAACCGGGCGAAAAAGTCGGCATTGTCGGTCGCTCTGGGGCAGGTAAATCCACGTTGGTCAACTTGTTGCTGCGCTTTTACGACGTAAATAGCGGTAAGATTTGTATTGATGGACAGGACATTTCTCAAGTTGAACAAGAGTCGCTTCGCCAACACATCGGTATGATCACGCAAGACACCTCTTTGCTGCATCGTTCAATTAAAGAGAACATTCTTTACGGTGATCCAGATGCTTCAATGGATGCCGTTATCGCAGCTGCTGAGAAAGCACATGCTCATGATTTCATTCAATCTCTACGAGACGAGCAAGGTAACGTTGGCTATGACGTTGAAGTGGGTGAACGCGGTGTGAAGCTGTCTGGTGGTCAGCGTCAACGTGTGGCGATTGCTCGCGTGCTGCTGAAAAACGCGCCAATTTTGATCATGGATGAAGCAACGTCTGCACTTGATTCAGAAGTAGAATCGGCAATTCAAGAAAACCTTGAAGTTCTGATGGAAGGAAAAACAGTGATTGCGATTGCTCACCGTTTATCAACGATTGCCGCGATGGATCGTTTGATTGTAATGGATGACGGCAAAATCATTGAGCAAGGATCGCATTACGAGCTGCTGCAATTGGGTGGTGTTTACGCTCAGTTGTGGAAGCATCAAACCGGCGGCTTTTTGTCTGAGCAAGGTGATGCTCAACTGCAAGTCATCTAATATGACGCCACACGAAAGAGGAGCAAATGCTCCTCTTTTTTGTGTCTGTCGTTTATACCGAGTAAGTTGGCGTTAATGGGCAACGTTAACTTGTGATTATTCATTGAGTTAGGCCAACTTAATGATGATTATGTTTATAACTCACTGTCGTTATTGAATTTTTTACGCTTTTTTTACGCGAACTCCGAATGGGCTTTTGCTAAAGTTTTCTACATCGAATTTTGGTTGATGTATTTTATGTTTGTTCAATGGCGAGATAACACCTTTCTCTTTTCTACTACCGTGATTGTTGGCGCGGTTGTCGTCTCATGGTTGTTAGACCAACTGTTTGGCTCTACAGCCGCAGTCCTGCTGATTTTACAGTTAGCGGTCGTGGTAGTGGCGTTTCAATGCAACTCGCGATTCGCTTATGCGGCGGCGGTGATCGAAGCGTTGAGCTTCAACTTCTTTTTCACGACGCCTCGTTACTCTTTGCAGATGTTTCGTCCGGAAGACATTTTTAACTTAGTCGTGTTTATGGTGGTGGCATTTATCACCAGCACCTTTGCGGATCTTTATCGTCGCCAGCAGGGCGAGTTAAAACAAACCAAGCTGCAAAACAGCATCCTGCTATCGGTGTCCCATGACTTACGCACGCCGCTGGCAACCATTATTGGAACATTGACCACACTCAACGAGTACATGCCCAAGCTCAATGACTTAGAGCGTAAAGAATTGCTCGACAGTGCGACTTCAGAAAGCCATCGCTTGCATCAATATATCGAGAACCTCTTACAGGCGACTAAGCTCCAGCACGGCACATTAAAAATTACCAAAAAAGATGAGTTGATTGCAGATATTGTTCGGGATGCGGTTTCTCGTTTGCCAAATTACACCGAGAAAGTGTCCATGAATATGGATGATTCCGTTGGTTATTTATCAGTAAGTCGTTCGCTCATCGAACAAGCGATTTTTAATGTGTTGGATAATGCCATGCGATTTTCACCAGAGAATGAATCTGTTGAGGTTTCACTTTCTAAGCAGGGTTCGTCGTGCGTGATTGATGTTCGGGACATGGGGATTGGCATCAAAGCTGAAGATACGGAAAAAATATTCAGCCTTTTCTATTCCGGCGCGAACAACAAATCGGCAGATTCAGGCACCGGAATGGGACTCGCGGTTGCCAAAGGCATCATCACCG
Source organism: Vibrio sp. Vb2880 (assembly GCF_033337975.1). Taxonomy (NCBI): domain Bacteria; kingdom Pseudomonadati; phylum Pseudomonadota; class Gammaproteobacteria; order Vibrionales; family Vibrionaceae; genus Vibrio; species Vibrio sp. Vb2880. The sequence goes on along the minus strand of NZ_JAWORT010000036.1, from coordinate 4,240 downwards.
CACACCAAGGATATATTCAATCTATGCCAGTATCAGAAGGGACGCTGATCCGCATTCGACTTCCACTCAATCAAGGAGCAGAGCAGGCGTGAGTTACAAAGTTTTAGTCGTGGACGATGAGCCTCGCATTCATACCTTTATTCGAATTTCGCTGTCTGCTGAAGGGTTTGATTACATTGGCGCGAGTACCATTTCAGAAGCCAAAGCGTGTTTCGAAGCGCATTCGCCGCACGTCATTCTGCTAGATTTAGGCTTGCCCGACGGCGATGGGGCGGAGTTTCTCACTACGCTTCGTCAGACCTATAAAACGCCAGTGCTAGTGCTGACAGCTCGCGATCAAGAAGAGGAAAAAATCCGCCTTTTAGAAGCGGGCGCGAATGATTACTTGAGCAAGCCTTTTGGCGTAAAAGAGCTCATCGCGCGCATCAAAGTGCTGGTTCGAGATTTGGTGGATGAGAAATCCATCGCTGATGAGCTGGTGGCTGGCCGAGTCAAAATCATCAAAAGCACCCACCAATTTTGGTTGGATCAGAGGGAAATTCCACTCACCAAGAAAGAATTTTCTTTCATTGAACAGTTGATTCTCAAGCCGGGAAAACTCATTGAGCAAACTCATTTGCTAGCGGTGATTTGGGGAAAAAGTCATGTTGAAGACACTCACTACTTACGCGTGTTAGTGAGTCAACTACGCAAAAAACTGAACGATAGTGCTGACGAACAGCGACTTTTAAAAACCGAGCCGGGGCTGGGTTATCGTTTAGTGCTTGAGACGTCCAAGCACCACTAAATTCCAAATTTAATCAACGTTAATGCCAAGGTTTAGTGCTGGTTATCGGCACTCGAACAGGATTCGTGTTGCCTATTTTTCGTGACGGAAAATCAGCCTAGCCCTTAACGCATTAGCATTTTCTATACATAAAACACAGTTAGGGATTGATATGGCTCACTTTACAGTAATTGGTTTAGGGCGATTTGGCGTTGCCGCTAGCTTAGAACTTATTCATCTTGGACACACCGTAACGGGGGTGGATAGCGACCCGAAAATCGTCGAAAAATACGTCGAAGAGTTAACGCAAGCGGTCATATGTGACGCAACAGACGAAGGGGCACTCAGAGAGTTAGCGTTAGCGAACAGTGATGTGGTGTTGGTGGCGATTGGCGAAGACATGCAAGCCAGTTTGTTGTGTACGCTGGCGCTGAAAAATCTGGGTGTGAAATCCATTTGGGTCAAAGCGAGCACCAAAGCGCACCATACCATCGTGTCTAAGCTTGGTGTACAACGCATTATTCATCCGGAAGAGGAGATGGGCGTAAGAGTCGCGCAGGCACTCAACTATCCGATGGTGAACAACTATTTGGAAATGGGGCATGGCTTGTATGTGGTGGAAATCCACGTTAAATCCAATCTGCACGATACGCCGCTTTCTAAGTTGATCAGCCGAGGCAGTTACAACATTCAGCCTATCTTGGTGAAGCGCGAAGAAGCCGTCTACACCAATATCAATGATGAGTTTGTGCTTAATGAGTTCGACACGCTGTTGCTTTGTGGTAGTCGCGCTGAGCTGAAATACGTCGCTCCAAGGTTGGTGTAACATGGTTTTGTGGCATCCCTCTATTATCCCCATCGAGCGAAAAACCAAAGCGGGCAAAAAATTGTTGGGCGCACCGCCATTAATACTTAGCCTCAGCTTTGCGTGCTTGATCATGCTCGGCTCGGTCTTACTCAAACTGCCGATTGCCACCACAGAGCCCATCACTTGGATTCAAAGCCTGTTTACAGCAACATCGGCCATTACGGTGACGGGATTAGTTGTGGTGGACACGGGCACGGCGTTTACGCCTTTTGGGCAAGTGGTTATTGCTTTCCTGATTCAATGTGGTGGCCTAGGTTTGATGACGTTTGCTATCGTGACCTTGCTGGCTCTGGGCGGAAAAATTGGCTTTTTGGAGCGAGCAGTCGCGAGAGAGGCGTTCAACCAGACTGATTCATCGACACTCATTGCCACTGCTAAATCTGTATTGATGTTCGCTCTGCTCGTTGAACTTATTGGTTTCACTATTTTGAGCGTTTATTGGAGTGAAGAGCTGGGCTGGGAAACCAGTTTGTTCCATGGTTTCTTCTACACCATCAGTGCGTTTAACAATGCAGGTTTTGCGTTGAGTGCCGATAGCTTAATGCCTTACGTGGACGACCCGGTCGTTAACTTCACCATTACCAGTTTGTTCATTATTGGTGGTTTAGGCTTCTCGGTTTGGATTGACTTAAAACGCAATCGCCGTTGGCATCGACTCACCGTTTACAGTCGAATGATGATCTTAGGCACGATGATCATTAACGTGGTGGCACTTATCGCGATTTATCTGATTGAATATGATAACCCCAACACGCTTGCCCCGTTGAGCGAAGCAGGGAAATGGTGGGCATCGTGGTTTCAAGCGGTGACGCCAAGAACGGCAGGGTTCAACACTTTAGCTATCGATCAGTTGGAAGATGCCACAACGGCGATCATTCTGGTGTTGATGTTTATCGGCGGTGGATCATTGAGTACGGCAAGTGGCATTAAAGTTGTGACATTTATGGTATTGGTCTTGGCAACTTACAGCTATTTGCGTCGCGATGAAGCAACCTATGCCTTTCAACGCGAGATTCCCAAAGAGACCATCAGCAAGGCATTGGCGCTGACTCTGATCTCGGTGGGGGTGACTTGGTTTGCCATATTCACGCTGTTACTGACAGAGAAAGCGTCTATGTTAGATATTACGTTCGAAGCGGTCTCGGCACTGGGTACGGTTGGGTTATCGCGAGGCTTAACGGGCAGTTTGTCCGAACCAGGTGAGTTAGTGATCATCTTCATGATGTTTATGGGACGATTAGGGCCTCTTACATTAGCGTACTTCTTAGCCAGTCCAAGAAAGAAAAAAGCGCGTTACGCGAGTACTAAACTGGCAATAGGGTAGATGGGCTAACTCGAAGAAAGTGAGCAAAAGGCTAGGCAAAAGAGGAGTAACTGCTCCTCTTTTTGTGCTCGTTGTAGCCACGAAACTGTATACGGCAGTCTCTCTCACAACAATTTATGATTCATCTCTATTTTTTATCATTTATAAATTGTCGTTTTTGAGGTGTTGTCCAGAATGGCATTATCCACGTGCAACATAAGATTGCCGGGAATAAAAATAATTACAATACTGCCTTACTGGAAGATACATGAAAATCAAACCCCTCCCTCCTTTAAATAGCCTCGTTGCGTTTGAAGCGTCGGCGCGGCACTTGAGTTTTACGTTAGCCGCTGACGAGCTAAACGTGACCCAAGGTGCTATCAGTCGCCAAATTAGACAATTAGAAGAATACTTAGGCAAGGCTATGTTCACGCGAGCCAATCGAAGCATTAATTTAACGCCTACAGGTCTTCAATATTATCAAGCTGTCAGCCAATCTTTGCTCGATATTGCTCAAATCACGGGTGAAGTGAAGAAGTGGCAGGGCGAACAAAAGATCACGGTTGCGACGACAAATGCAATGGCAGCCTTGTGGTTGTTGCCTAAGGTTGCCCAATTTCAAAATGAACATGATGACATCGATATAAGGATATTGGCCTCAGATAATGTGTTGGACTTACGCCGATTAGATTGCGATATCGCCTTGTTTTATTGTCGCACTCCACCTGCGGAAATGGACGTGACAACGCTATTCTCAGAAGAAGTATTCCCTGTGTGTAGCCCGCTTTATCTAGAGAAAATCGGCCAGCCTAGTGAGCCAGAAGAAATCTTCAATAAAACGTTACTCTATCTGGAAGAGTCTCAAAGAGATTGGGTGAATTGGGAGCAGTGGTTTGCGAGTGTAGGATTGCCAAATATTTCGCCTCGTAATCGCATGAATATCAATAACTATCCAATGCTGTTACAAGCGGCAATTAATGGTCAGGGCATCGCGTTAGCCTGGGGCTCATTAGTGGACGACTATTTACAAAGCGGCGCTTTGGTTAGGCCAGTCGAACACGTGCTTTCAACACCTTCCAATTTTTCTATGCTTGAACCTAAAAATAGAGGTTTAATCCCAGCCAGCGTCAAACGTTTTAGAGAATGGCTTTTGCATCAGTTGCCAGATGAGGTAGGTGATCGAGGCTTAGCTTAAATCAATAAGCAGAGAAAATAACAGAGTTTGGTGACCCGTCCTGATATGGGTTGACACTTTTTAACTAAAACGCTCGATGTACTTCATCGGGCGTTTTGTATTTTAAAG